>NZ_JBDJLB010000014.1:0-152102 GCF_039673155.1 Stenotrophomonas sp. TWI1149 | reverse complement strand
CCCCGCTCGGGGGGGTGGTGGGGGCGGGGGGCGGTTTTTGGCGTTTGGCGTGGGTATGGGGGGGGGGGGCCAGCGGCCGGCACTACGGCTGCATCACGCGGCGCGGGCCAATCCGCCCACCGCACCGCGTCCCGCATCCAGCACGAACACATCCACCGCCGCATTCAAGGCGACGGCCTGCTCTTCCATGCTGCGTGCCGCCGCCGAGGCTTCCTCGACCAGCGCGGCGTTCTGCTGCGTGGTTTCGTCCATCTGCACGACGGTCTGGTTGACCTGCTCGATGCCGGCCGACTGCTCCTGCGACGCGGCGGCGATGTCGGCCATGATGTCGGTGACGCGCTGCACGCTGCCGACGATCTCGCCCATGGTCTGCCCGGCCTGCTGGACCAATGCCGCGCCACTGTCGACATCGGCCACGGACTGATCGATCAGGGCCTTGATCTCCTTGGCGGCACCGGCCGAGCGCTGCGCGAGGGTACGCACTTCGCTGGCGACCACCGCGAAACCACGGCCCTGCTCACCGGCGCGCGCCGCTTCCACGGCGGCGTTGAGCGCGAGGATGTTGGTCTGGAACGCGATGCCGTCGATGACGCTGATGATCTCGGCGATCTGGCGCGATGAGGACTGGATGGCGCTCATGGTGGTGACCACCTGGCCGACCACCGCACCGCCCTGCGAAGCGACGGACGCGGCGCTGATCGAGAGCTGGTTGGCCTGTCGCGCGTGCTCGGCGTTCTGGCGCACGGTGGAGGTCAGCTCTTCCATCGAAGCGGCGGTCTCTTCCAGATTGGCTGCCTGCTGCTCGGTACGGCGCGACAGGTCACTGTTGCCCGCGGCGATCTCGCCGGCCGCGGTCTGGATCGACTGCGCGGCCTGCTTGATGTCGCCGACGATCGTGGTCAGCTGGCCGGTGGTGCGCGCCATGTCATCGCGCATGCGCGCGAACACGCCGTGGAAATCACCGTGCATGCGCGCGCTGAGATCACCGCCGGCGATCGCCTGCAGCACGCGCGAGACCTCGCCCAGATCCTGCTCGGTGGTCTGCATCAGGCGGTTGAGGCCGCCGACCATCTCGCCGAAGTCGTGCTGGTAGCGCGCTTCATCGCCCCGCTGGCTGAAATCGCCCACGGCGGCCGCTGCGGCCAGCCGCTTGATCTCGGCATTGATCGCACCGAGGTTGGCCTTGGCCGTATCCAGCGCCTGGGTGATCACCGCCTTCTCGCCGGGCAGGCGTTCCATGTCCACCGACAGGTCACCAACCGCGTAATGGCCCATGATCTCGATCGCCCGCAGCTTCACCTGGATGTGGTTGGCGACCAGGGTGTTGGTGTCGCGCACCATCTGGCCATAGCCGCCGGGAAACACGGACGCATCCATGCGGTAACTGATCTCGCCCGCATCGTGGCGCTGCGCCATCGTCGCCTGTGCAGCCAGCACGGCCTTGAGGGTCTGGGTGACCTCGGCCATGGCCGTGCCAAGGCGGCCGATCTCATCGCGGCTGCGCACCACCACCGCATGCTCCAGATCGCCACGGGCGACGGCACGGGCGGCGGCTTCCACGGCGACCACCGGGGCGATCACGGCGCGTCGCAGCCACACCGCCAGCATCGCCATCAGCACCACGGCGGCCAGCGCCGTGGTGACCGCCGATGCCACCAGCGCAGCGCGCGCGCGCTCGGAGGTGGCATGGGTTTCGAACGCGGCACGTTCGCTGGCGCGCGCGGCCAGCGCATCCAGCGTGGTGCCCACGGCACGGTCGGCTCCGAGCACCAGCGCGTCGCCGGCCTGCGCGTCATAGCCACTGGCCGCGAACGCCTCCAGCGCGCCACGGTAGCGGGCCTCCAGCGCACGGTGCTCGGCCAAGAACTGGTGGGCCAGCGTGCGCGTCTGTTCATCGCGGCTGGTGGCGAGCGTGCCGGCCAACGCTTCGATGCGGCGTCCTTCCGCATCGAATGCCGCCAGGTGGCGTTCGCGCTGTGCAGCGTCCGCACCGCGGATCAGCACGTTCTTCCACTCCTGCACCTGCAGGCGGAACTCGCGCTGCAGCAGCTCGGCCTGTGCCTGCCGGGCGACCTCGACCGGCACCTCGGCCGAGAGGTTGCGCCAGGCAGAACCCAGCCCCGCCAAGGCGGCCAGTACGATGATGACCAGGCCGAGCGACAGCGCGCCCAGCAGTTTGAATTGAAGACTCAGGGCGCGTGGACGCGCCGATGCGGAGGACGTCATGAGAGATCAAAAGTAGGGAAGGGCGATGCGGTATCGGTCTGTAAGGAACAGGCTGAAGTGCGACGCCAATCACGGTTACCGTTCCATTAAATGTTGTGACGATGGCGTGTAGATGAATTTTGGTCACACATGGAACGAAACAGGACTGGACAGGCAACTAATATGTAACTATCGTTGTTACATGAAATCCAGCAACCAGTTCTCCGACGCGCTCCACGTCATGGCCCATCTGGTCGGCCAGGACGGCCCGCGCACCTCCGAACAGCTCGCCACCTGCCTGCCGACCCATCCGGTGGTGATCCGGCGCCTGTTGTCGGCCCTGCACAAGGGCGGCCTGGTGACCACCGTGCGTGGCCACGGTGGCGGCAGCCAACTGGCCCGGCCGCCGGCCGAGATCACCCTGCACGACGTCTATCTCGCCATCGGTGCGCCCGCGCTTCTGCACACCGGTGCGCGCGAGACCGGCCGCGGCTGCCCGGTGCAGCGCGTGGTCAACGAAGCGCTCGACGACAGTTACCGCCAGGCCCAGGCCCTGCTCGAGGCCCGCCTGCGCGACACCACCCTGGCCACGCTGGGCGACGAGTTCGCCCGCCACCTGGCCCACCACGCTGCAGGAGTTCCCCATGACGTTTGATGCGATTGTCGTCGGCGGCAGTTTCGCCGGCCTGTCCGCCGCCCTGATCCTGGCGCGGGCGCGCCGCGACGTGCTGGTGATCGACAGCGGCCTGCCGCGCAACCGATTCGCCGCGCATTCGCACGGGGTGCTCGGCCAGGACGGCATCGCCGGCGCCGAGCTGCTGCGCAACGCGAAGGCGCAGCTGCTCGACTATCCCACCGTGCGCTGGATCAGCGACACCGCGACCCACGCGCAACCGACGGTCGATGGCTTCGTGGTGGGTACCGAAAACGGCGACACCTGGGCCACGCGCAAGCTGCTGCTGGCGACCGGCATCCGCGACGAACTGCCTGACCTGCCCGGCCTGGCCGAACGCTGGGGCCACAGCGTGGTGCACTGCCCGTACTGCCATGGCTATGAAATCGGCGGCGGGGCGATCGGTCTGCTGGGTGGACACGAGAAGTCGGCCACGATGGCCGCGCTGCTCGCCGACTGGGGCGAGGTCACCCTGTTCGCGCAGGGCATGACCCTGGCCCCGGAGGAACTCGCGGCCCTGCAGCACCGCGGTGTCAGCATCGAACACGCCGCCGTGGTCGGGTTGGAAGGCGAGGCGCCGGCCCTGAGCGCCGCCGTGCTCGCGGATGGGCGCCGGGTCGAACTGCGCGCGCTGTTCGTCACCGCGCGGCAGCACATGGCGGCACCGCTGGTCGAACAGCTCGGCTGCGCGCTGGAAGAGAGTCCGATCGGCGTGCTGGTGCAGGTCGACGCCGGCAAGCAGACCAGCGTGCCCGGCATCTACGCGGCGGGTGATGCAACCCTGGTCGGCAACATCAGCCTGGCCAGTGCCGAAGGTGTACGTGCCGGCGTGAGCCTGCACCACGCGCTGGTCGCCGAGGACAGCCGCGCCAGTCGCTGAGGCGAGGGCGCCCGGCCCGGCCGGAAACAGAAACAGCCGCCCTGCGGCGGCTGTCCGTAACAGAGAACGTCGGGTTCAGGCCTGTTCGGCGCTCGCCGCATCCAGCTGCTGTACCTCCTGCGCCGACAGCGCGACGTTCGCGGCGGCCAGCACATCCTTCAACTGCTCGACACTGGTCGCACTCACGATCGGTGCGGTGATGCCCGGGCGTGCGATCAACCAGCCGATCGCGATCTGCGACGGGCTCACGCCATGCGTGCTGGCTACGTCGTCCAGCGCCGTCAGGATGCGCAGCCCACGCGGATTGACGTACGTGTCCACCACCTTCTGGCCGCGCGCGCTGCTCTTGGCCGCATCGGCGGCGCTGCGGTACTTGCCACTGAGGAAGCCGCTGGCCAGTGAGTAATAGCTGATAACGCCCAGTTGCGCCTCGCGCACCACCGCTTCCAGCCCGGCCTCGTAACCGGCGCGGTCGTACAGGTTGTACTCCGGCTGCAGCGTTTCATAGCGCGGCAGTTTGTAGTCCGCGGAGACCTTCAAGGCGTCGCGCAGGCGCTCGGCGGTGTAATTGGAGGCGCCGATCGCACGCACCTTGCCCTGTTCGATCAGGCGGCCGAAGGCGGCCAGCGTGGTTTCCAGCGGGGTGGATTCGTCATCTTCGTGCGCCTGGTACAGATCGATGACATCGGTCTGCAGGCGGCGCAGGGAGTCTTCCACCGCGGCGGTGATGTTGTCGGCGGACAGGCCGGGGCGCTCGGCCCACTTGGCCACCTTGGTCGCCAGCACCACCTTGTCACGCTTGCCACTGTGCTTGAACCAGCGGCCCAGGATGGTCTCCGATTCACCGCCCTGGTTGCCGGGCACCCACGCCGAATACGCATCGGCGGTATCGACCAGGTTGAAGCCGGCATCGACGAACGCATCGAGCAGGGCGAAGGAGGTCTTCTCGTCCGCACTCCAGCCGAAGACATTGCCGCCGAAGGCGATGGGGGCGACATGGAGGCCGGAACGACCGAGTTCGCGCGTAGCAGTCATGGGTGATGTTCTCCCTGGGAATCGTTTCCACAGGATACGGCCGGCGTGGTGACAGCGTTGCGGCAGCAGGCACAAAACAGTGTTCCGGATTGCTGCGCCGCACTAACGTTTTGTGAACACCTGTGCACGCTTGGCTGCTAGTCTCGCCGCATCCCGCTACCGGAAGCCCCGCCGATGAAAGCCCGTTCGTTGACCTGTGCCTGCCTGTTCACTGTCTCCACCCTGATGCTTGCCGCGCCCGCGATGGCCATCAAGCCCGCCGGCCCGAACGCGCAGGTCGCGATCACCCCGGCCGTGCAGAAGGCCGTGCAGGACAGCCGCCGCGATTCGGCCAACGTCAAGCGCGATGCGTACCGCCATCCGGCACAGACCCTGTCGTTCTTCGGCGTTGCGCCGGGCCAGACCGTCATCGAGATCACCCCGGGCAACGGTTGGTACTCGGAGATCCTGGCGCCGCTGCTGCACGAGAAGGGCCAGTACGTGGCCGCCGTGGTCGATCCGATGGCCGTGGCGGAAGGGCGTGGCCGCGATTACCAGCAGCGCAGCCGAGAGGGACTTGAAAAGAAGTTCGCCGGTGACGCCGCGGTGTTCGGCAAGAGCCGCGTAGTCGCCTATGACCCGAAGGCCCCGGTGTTCGGCCCGGCCAACTCGGCCGATGTGGTGCTGACCTTCCGCAACGTGCACAACTGGCGCAGCAGCGGCCAGGCCGAGGGCATGTTCAAAGGCTTCTTCTCGGTGCTCAAGCCGGGCGGCGTGCTCGGCGTGGTGGAACACCGTGCCAAGGCCGACGTGCCGGCCGACGACAAGACCGGTTATGTGGGCCAGCAGCAGGTGATCGCGATGGCCAAGGCTGCCGGTTTCGAACTGGCCGGCAGCAGCGAGATCAATACCAATCCGCGCGACACCAAGGATTACCCGAACGGTGTGTGGACGCTGCCGCCGACCAACCAGCATGACGCGGCCGACGAGGCCAAATACCAGGCGATCGGCGAAAGCGACCGCATGACGCTGCGCTTCGTGAAGCCGGGCAAGTAAGAAACCCGCGCGTGAGACACGGCGCGCGGGCTGCGGCCCGCGCGATGCTCAAGATGAACGTCATCGGCTGACGATCGCGCGGATCGCGGCGGCGCCACGGGGATGGGACAATGGGCCATCCCACCGCCGCTGTTGCCTCGATGCTGATCGCCTTCAACAAACCGTTCAACGTGCTGTGCCAGTTCACCGACCGCAGCCAGCCGCCGCGCGCGACCCTGGCCGGCTTCGGGTTGCCGCCGGCGGTGTATGCGGCCGGTCGGCTGGACTACGACAGTGAAGGCCTGCTGCTGCTCACCGATGATGGCGGCCTGGCGCACCAGTTGACCGATCCGCGCCACAAGGCCGACAAGACCTATTGGGTGCAGGTGGAAGGCACGGTGACCGATGAACAGGTGCAGGCGCTGCGCCGTGGCGTGCTGCTCAACGATGGGCCTACCTTGCCGGCGGGTGTCGAACGGTTGGAACCGCCGCCCGCGCTGTGGCCGCGCACGCCGCCGGTCCGCTTCCGCAAGACGGTGCCCGATGCCTGGCTGGCCATCACCCTGCGCGAGGGCCGCAACCGGCAGGTACGCCGCATGACCGCCGCGGTCGGACTGCCGACGCTGCGGCTGGTACGTGTCTCGATGGGCGAGCATGCGATCGGCGACCTGCAACCCGGGCAGTGGCGGGAGATCGGACACTAAAAAACCGCCGGTGGAGACCGGCGGTTTCGATACGCATGCGGTGATGCGTCAGCGGATCAGGCGTCGCTGCCGATATCGCTGGTCTCATCCACCACGGTATCGTTGCGGCGGTTGCGGGCGCTGATGCGCTGCGCCTGGCCGTTCACCACGCCACCGTTGGCAAGCTTCTTCTTCTGCTGCTTGCGGTACAGCGCGTAGCCCAGCAGGCCCACGCCGACGGCCGCGGCTGCGATGGTCACGGCCGGATTGCGGCGCACCACCTTGGCAGCCACTTTGCTGCCGGTCTTGACCGCGCCGAGTGCGGCGCCGGTCTTGATCCAGTCGGTGGCCTGCGGGCCGAAGTGGCGCAGGTTGCTGCCAGCATGCTTGAGGCCGTCACCAGCGGTGCTGGCGATGTCCAGGGCGCGCTCGAGGGCGCGGTCGGTAATCACAGTCAATCTGCTCATGGGGGGTCCTTGCCTGAGGTTCTGTTCCAGTGTGTCGCGTGGGCCGTGTACGGGGCGTCATCCGCCTGCTACGGCCGCATCACGACTGTAGCCGCTCCCCACCGGTGGAGGCGGCCTTGGACGCGGCACGGTCAGGCGCCAGCCATGAATGCGCGTATCCGGTGACGGTGGTGGTGGGGCGTGCTCAGGTGCCGCGCGGTTTCGCCCGGTGGGTCGCGTTGGCCGTCCACGGGTCGTCCGGCCACGGGTGGCGCGGGTAGCGCCCCTTCATTTCCTTCTTCACTTCCGCATAGGTGTTCGCCCAGAAATTGCGCAGGTCCTGGGTGACCTGCAGCGGGCGCCCGCCGGGGGAGAGCAGATGCAGCGTCAGCGGAATGCGGCCGTCGGCGATGCGCGGGGTATCGCTCAGGCCGAACAGTTCCTGCAGTTTCACCGCCAGCACCGGCGCCTGCGGCGTGATGCCATCGGCGTCGAGCGCGTAATGGATCGGACGTTCCATGCCCGAAGGCACGGCAATGCGGACCGGTGCGTGGCGATCGACCAGCTGGCGTTGCGCCCAGGGCAGTGGCGACTTCAGCGCTTCACCGAGGGTGGATTCATCAAGGGCATCCAGGCGCGTCTTGCCGTTGAACGCAGGCGTCAGCCACGTCGGCAGCGTCGCCACCAGGGCCGCATCGGAGGTGTCCGGCAGATCCAGTTCCGGCATCCACGCGCGCACGGCCAGCGCACGCGCCTGCCATTGGCGCAGGCCCTCCGTCCACGGCAAGGCATCCAGGCCGAGTTCGGCGACGGCGTCGGTCAGGGCTTTCGCGGCGTGGGCGGGGTCCACGCGGCCGGCCGAGCGGCTGTCCAGCACGATGCGATCGAACCGGGTCTCACGGCGGGCGACCAGCGCTCGCTTTTCACCGTCCCAACGCACCACGTCGTCCTGCGTGAAGCGCTCCGGGAAGTCACGGCGCAGGCGGTTCTCATCCACCGGCGCGGCGCGCAGCAGCAACGCGTCGCGTGCTTCGTAGCGCAGTTCCACCGCCACCAGCCACGGCTCGCCGCGCAGATCGCTGGGATCGAACAGGCGCGCGCTGCGGCCGTTGGCCAGCAGGTAGCGCAGCGGATCGGTGGGATGGCGGGCGGCGATGCGGTCCGGGAAGGCATGGGCGAGCAGGTCACCGAGTTGATGCGCTTCGACCGAGGACGGCGGCGCGGCATCACACCGCAGGCGTCGCCGCCATTGTCTGCTCGCGGCATCGATCGTGGCCAGGCCACCGCGGTTCGCGTCGTGCGGTGCGCGCCCCTGGCGGAACGCGGCCAGTGCACGCCACCGCGCCGCGAGTGCGTCACCGCCCTGGCGCAGGGGATCGCGCGCTTCCACCAGCGCGGCCAGATCGCAGGCGAGTGCCTGTTCGACACCCTTGCCTGCCGCCATCAGCATCGCCGCCAGCCGCGGATGCGTGCCGAGGGTCAGCATGCGCCGGCCCAGCGCGGTCAGCGTGCCGCTGTCGCTGAGCGCGCCCAGGCGCTGCAGCAGCTCCCGCGCGGCGGCCAGGGCACCGGCGGGCGGTGTATCGACGAAGCGCAGGTCGTCACTGCCCCACGCAGCCAGTTCCAGCGCCAGCGAGGCCAGCTCCACCTGCGCGATCTCGGGCCGTCGCTGTGCCTCCAGCCGCTGCGACTGCGGCCACAACCGCCAGGCCCAGCCCTCTGCCACGCGTCCAGCGCGCCCGGCACGCTGATCGGCCGAGGCCTGCGCGATGTTCACCACGTCCAGGCGCGCAAAGCCGCTGTTGGGGTCGTAGCGCGGCTCGCGCGCCAGTCCCGCATCGATCACCACGCGCACGCCGGGGAGGGTCACCGAGGATTCGGCGACGTTGGTGGCCAGCACCACGCGGCGGCGACCGCCGGGATCGGGCTGCAGCACCTGCGACTGCTGGTCCACCGGCAGTTCGCCGTGCAGCGGCAGCACCTGGACGGCCGGGTCGAGCACGGTCTGCAGCGCCGTCTGCACGCGCGCGATCTCGCGCTGGCCGGGCAGGAACACCAGCACGTCGCCGGGATGCTCGGCCAGGGCCTGCTCCACCGCACGCCGCGCCTGCGGCTCCAGCGCCTCGTCGCGGCGCGCGGGAAAATGCGCGATCGTCACCGGGAAGCTGCGGCCTTCGCTGCTCAGGCGCGGCGCATCGAGGAACTGCGCCAGTCGCTCGCCATCGAGCGTGGCCGACATCACCACGATGCGCAGGTCCTCGCGCAGCTGCGACTGCACATCCAGCGCCAGCGCCAGACCGAGATCGGCGGCCAGGTGCCGCTCATGGAATTCATCGAACAGCAGCGCGCCCACGCCGTCGAGCAGCGGGTCGTCCTGCAGCATCCGGGTCAGGATGCCCTCGGTCACCACTTCGATGCGGGTCCGCGCGGAGATCTTGTTCTCGAAGCGGATGCGGTAACCCACGGTCTCACCGACGCCCTCACCGAGCTGCCGCGCCATGAACTGCGCGGCACTGCGCGCGGCGACGCGGCGCGGCTCCAGCATGATGATTTTCCGGCCTTCCAGCCACGGCGCATCCAGCAGGGCCAGCGGCACCTGGGTGGTCTTGCCGGCGCCGGGTGGCGCTTCCAGCACCAGTCGGGTGCCGCTCCCGAGGGTGGTCAGGATCTGCGGCAGCAGCACGGAAATCGGGAACATCGGGGTGGCCATGCGGCAAGGATACGGGGCGCAGGCGAGGGCGGCGAGACGTGCGCGCCGGGGCATCGCCGGGCAGCACGGTAGAATGCGCAGGTTCACCGTCCTGTAGCCCCCCATGCAACTGATCGATATCGGCGCCAACCTCACCCACGACTCCTTCGATCGCGACCGCGACGCCGTGCTGGCGCGTGCGCGCGAGGCCGGGGTCGTGCAGATGGTGATCACCGGCGCCAGCCGCGAGCATTCGCCGATGGCGCTGGATCTGGCCCGGCAGCATCCCGGCTTCCTGTACGCGACGGCTGGCGTGCACCCGCACCATGCGGTGGAATACACCGACGAATGCGATGCGGAGATGCGCGCGCTGCATGCGCATGCCGAGGTGGTCGCCGTGGGCGAATGCGGGCTGGACTACTTCCGTGATTTCGCGCCGCGCCCGGCGCAGCACCGTGCCTTCGAGCGCCAGCTGCAGCTGGCCGCCGAGAACGGCAAGCCGCTGTTCCTGCACCAGCGCGACGCGCATGCTGATTTCATGGCGCAGATGAAGAATTTCGAGGGCAGGCTCGGCCCGGCCGTGGTGCACTGTTTCACCGGCGAGCGCCAGGAGCTGTTCGACTACCTGGACCAGGACTGGTACATCGGCATCACCGGCTGGTTGTGCGATGAACGCCGCGGCGCGCACCTGCGCGAGCTGGTCAAGCACATCCCGGCCAACCGGCTGATGATCGAGACGGACGCCCCGTACCTGCTGCCGCGCACGCTCAAGCCGTTGCCCAAGGACCGCCGCAACGGGCCGATGTTCCTCTCGCACATCGTCGAGGAACTGGCGCGCGATCGTGGCGAGGACGTGGAAGCCACGGCAGCCAATGCGACGGCGGCCACGCGCGCGTTCTTCCGGTTCCCGCAGACCCGGTAGGTACCGACCGTTGGTCGGTACGCGTGTCGGTGCGCGGCAGCCACGACCAACGGTCGTGGGCTACCGTCCGTCTCCATGGGCCCACGCATCGGACAGCCCTTCGCGGTAGGTCGGGAACCGCGGCTGCCACTGCAGTGCTTCGCGCGTGCCGCGACTGTCGATGCGCTTGTTGCTGCTGTAGAAGCGCCGCAGCGAGGCAGGAAGGGACGGGTCATCCCAGGCCTGCGCGGCGGGCAGCGGCAGGCCAGTCAGTGCCGCCGCATACGCCAGCACGTCCTGCGACGGGGCGGGTTCATCGTCGGCCGGCAGATACAGCGCGTCTTCCTGCGAGCGATGCATCGCTGCCAGCGCTGCGGTGGCCAAGTCTTCGACGTGCAGACGGTTGAACACCTGTCCCGGCCGCACGACCTGCCGCGCCGTGCCCTGCGCCAACTGCACCAGCGCGTTGCGCCCACGCCCATACAACGCCGGGAGCCGGAAGACCGCCGAGGCGATGCCGCGCGCCTGGGCGAACGCCTGCCACTGGCCTTCGGCACGCAGGCGCTTCCGTGCGGTGTCGTCGGTGGCATCGGCCGCCGCGTGCAGGTTGATCCAGCCGCCCTCACGATCGGCGTAGACGGCGGTCGAAGAGAAATAACCCAGCCAGCGCAGCGCGGGCGCATCCTGCAGCGCTTCGCCGAGCAGGCGTAGCGCAGGATCACCCTCGGCATCGGGCGGAATGCTGCACAGGATCGCATCGGCGCTGCGGATCGCCTCGTCCAGCGCCGCATCGATGGGGTATCCCTCGGCCAGCCGGTGGCGGATCACACCATCGTCCGGTGCGGTGGAGGGATCGCGCACGGTGCCGCTGCAGGCAATGCCCTGTGCGTGCAGCAGGGCGGCCAGGTGCCGCCCGCTGTAGCCCAGGCCCAGCACCAGCACGCGGGCCGGTGCGGTGTCGGTCGGCACGCTCAGCCCTTGCGCTGCTGCTGGTAGGCCTGCAGGTGCGCATAGGCCACGGCCAGCAGCGGTGCGGCCTGGCCGGCCGCCCGTGCCCGTACCAGCATGTCGCCGACGATGTGCTCGGCCTCGACCTGCTGGCCGGCCTCCAGATCGCGCAGCATCGAGGCTTTCAACGCCGAGCCGGACTGGGTGGTCGCGGCCAGCGCGATTTCGCGGGCCTTGCCCGGAATCGGCTCGCCGGCCGCCTCGGCCACTGCCACGCACTCGTCATACAGGCCACGCACGATCGCCGCGCCGTCATCGGTCGCCACGATCGTGCCGACATCGGCGCGCATCAGGCAGGTCGCCGCCGCCAGCGTGGTCAGGAAGGTGTACTTGATCCACTGCTCCTGGCCGATCGCATCGGTGGCGACGTGGTCCACGCCCGCCTGCACGCAGGCCGCCGCCAGCGCCAGCACGCGCGCGCTGCTGCCGGTGCCGTCGCGCTCGCCGAAGGTCAGCTTGGCCGCCGGCGCCAGATGCACCACCGCGCCGTCGCTGGCCTTGGTCGCGCTGATGAAGCACAGCCCGCCCAGCACTGCGTCGCGGCCGAAGCGTGCGTCGAGATCGGCGTAATGCCGCAGCCCGTTGAGGATCGGCAGCACCGTGGTGCGCGGGCCGACCGCGGGGGCGATCGCCTCGATGGAGCTGGCAAGGTCGTAGGCCTTGCAGCTCAGGATCACCAGGTCGAACGGCTCGGCCGTCGCCAGCGCGGGCAACGCGTCGGCGGTGACGTGCTTGACCGGGAACGTCGCATCGCCCAGCGGGCTGCGGATCACCAGCCCTTCGCCCGCCAGCTGCGCCGCACGCGCCGGGCGGACGAGGAAGGTGACGTCCACGCCGGCCTGGGCCAGGCGACCACCGAAGTACCCGCCGGTCCCGCCGGCGCCGAGGATCAGGATGCGCATCAGCTGCGCATCCCCACGCCACGCTTCAGCAGCCACAGCGCCAGCGCGGTGAGCGCCACCACGAAGCCGATCATCAGCGCATACGCCACCCACAACGGCACGTCGCTGGTGCCCAGCAGGCCGTAGCGGAACGCGTTGACCATGTAGAAGATCGGATTGGCGTGCGTGGCCGCTTCGGCCCAGGTCGGCAGCAGCTTCACCGAATAGAACACACCGCCCAGGTAGGTCAGCGGGGTCAGGATGAAGGTCGGCACGATCGCCACGTCATCGAACTTCTTGGCGTATACCGCGTTGATGAACCCGGCCAGCGAGAAGATCGTCGCGCCCAGCAGCACCGTGGTCAGCGTCACCAGCGGATGCGGGATGCGCACGGGGGTGAAGAACATGGCGATGATCAGCACGATCACGCCGACCATCAGGCCGCGCAGCACAGCACCGGACACATAGCCCCACAGGATCACCCAGTTCGGCATCGGGCTGACCAGCAGCTCTTCGACGTGGCGGCCGAACTTGGCGCCGAAGAACGAGGAGCTGATGTTGCCGTAGCTGTTCTGGATCACGCTCATCATCACCAGGCCCGGCACGATGAACTGCATGTAGCTGTAGCCGCCCATCTCGCCCACGCGCGAGCCGATCAGGCCGCCGAAGATCAGGAAGTACAGGGTCATGGTGATCGCTGGCGGCACCAGGGTCTGGCCCCAGATGCGCAGGATGCGCGCCACTTCGCGGCGCACGATGGTCATCAGGGCGATGCGGTTGCGCTGGCCGTCGGTCAGGACCGGGGTCGGGGTGCTGCTCATGCCACGTTCTCCTGGTTGCCGGTGAGGCGCACGAACAGCTCCTCCAGGCGGTTGCTCTTGGTGCGCATCGAACGCACGCGGATGCCCGCGGCGTTCAAGGCTTCAAACACCCGGTTGAGGTCCATCGCGCGCGGCATGTCCACGTCCAGCGTGTGGCTGTCGGTGGCGATCAGGATCGCGCCCTCGATCTCCGGCAGCTGGGCCGGCAGGCTGCCGTCGATGTCGAACAGGAAGCCTTCCACGTCCAGCTTGGCCAGCAGTTCGCGCATCGGGCCCTGGGTGACGATCTGGCCATGGTTGATGATGGCCAGGTTCCGGCACAGGTGCTCGGCTTCTTCCAGGTAATGCGTGGTCAGGATGATCGTGGTGCCGGCGGCGTTGATCTCCTTGAGCACGCGCCACATGTCGCGGCGGATCTCGATGTCCACGCCGGCGGTCGGTTCGTCCAGGATCAGCAGGCGCGGACGGGTCATCATCGCGCGGGCGATCATCAGCCGGCGCTTCATGCCGCCGGACAGGGTGCGGCTCATCACCTGCGCCTTCTCCCACAGGTGGGCGCGCTTGAGCTCTTCTTCGGCCATCTTCTCGGCCTCGGCACGGGCCACGCCATAGAAGCCGGCGTAGTTGACCAGGATGTCGAAGGGCTTTTCGAACAGGTTGAAGTTGATTTCCTGCGGGACCAGGCCGATCAGGCGCATGGTGGCGCTGCGGTTGCGCACCAGGTCGCTGCCGAAGACCTCGACCTGGCCCTCGCTGAGGTTCACCAGCGAGCTGATGATGCCGATCAGGGTCGACTTGCCGGCGCCGTTGGGGCCCAGCAGGGCGAAGAAGTCGCCCGGGGCCACGTCCAGCGAGACGCCCTTCAGCGCCTGGGTGCCGTTGTCGTAGGTTTTGCGGAGGTCACGCACCCGCAGGGCGGGCACGGCGGTGGGCGCGGGAGTGTTCTGGGAAGCCAAGCTCTTGCCTTCGCGCCTATGGGCTGGCGCTGGATAGGGGCGGGGAGGGGCTATTATAGAAGACCCCGAGGGCTTGCCCCGGCTACACACTGTCCCGAAAAGTCGTGCCTGCCCAATTCCCCCTCAAACTGGTCGACCGGCGCATGCTGGCGCCGACCGTCGGCCATTACCAGTTCCTGCGTGATGACGGCCAGCCGCTGGATTTCCAGCCCGGCCAGTTCATCCAGGTCCATTTCGAGTACGCCGATGGCACCGCCACCAAGCGCAGCTAT
Organism: Stenotrophomonas sp. TWI1149; assembly: GCF_039673155.1. NCBI lineage: Bacteria > Pseudomonadati > Pseudomonadota > Gammaproteobacteria > Lysobacterales > Lysobacteraceae > Stenotrophomonas > Stenotrophomonas sp. TWI1149. Next base: position 137,638 of record NZ_JBDJLB010000014.1, on the reverse strand, counting down.
TCGCTGGCGACCCTTCACAACCACGCCCTCGGCGCGGGCGAAGCGGTCGATATCGCGGTCAGTTTCGTCCCCGGCGGCGCCGCCACGGCCCTGTTCGAGGGCCTGGACATCGGCGGCCACGTCAGCGCCAGCGGCCCGTTCGGCCGGTTCTGCCTGCAGCCGGGCGACCACAATGCCCGCTACCTGCTGATCGCCACCGGCACCGGTGTCACCCCGTACCGCTCCATGCTGCCGCTGCTGGCCACCGCCATGGCCGGGCGCGGCGTGGAGGTGGTCCTGCTGCAGGGCGCCCGCACGCCGACCGAACTGCTCTACAGCGAGGACTTCTACGCCTTCGCGGCTGCCCATCCGGGCTTCCGCTATGTGCCGTGCCTGTCCCGCGAATTACCGGAAAACCCGCATCCGGACGTGCGCCACGGCTACGTGCAGCAGCATCTGGCCGAATTCGCCCCGGACCCGGCGACCGACATCGCCTACCTGTGCGGCAACCCGGACATGGTCGATGCCACCTTCGAGGTGCTGAAAGCGGCCGGCCTGCCCACGCCGCAGGTGCGGCGCGAGAAGTACGTCAGCAGCAAGTAACCGTGCCTGGCGGCCCTGCCATCCGGCATGGCCGCCAGCGGCGTCGGGGTGCGGGCGGCGGTAAGATGCGCCGCGCGCCGCTTCCGCCTGGCTGACACGATGCCCCTGGATTTCCCCACCATTGCCGTGCTCGGCTTCCTGCTGTGCCTGGGCATCGCCATGGGCTTCTCGCTGCTGCTGCTGGTGCTGCGGCGGCAACCGGCCCTGCGGCTGTGGACGTCCAGCCTGTGGATGCTGTCGGTCAGCCTGACCCTGGTCGCGCTGCGGCCCCATCTGCCCCAGGTGGCGGGCATCCTGGCCGGCAACGTTGCCGTAGCGCTGTCCGGGGTCCTGATGCTGTATGGCGTGGCGCGCCATCTTGGCCGTCGGCTGCCCGCATGGCAGCCCCTGGCATTGGCGGCCACCTACCTCGGGGCGATCGCGTTCTTCCTCGTCGTCCATCCCAGCCTGGTCATCCGGCTGGATGTGTTCAGCGTGTTCGCGGTGTTGCTCAACGGCTGGATGGCGGGGTTGCTGCTGCGGCATGCACCGCCGGCGCAGCGCATCAGCTGCCGGCTGGCGGCCGCGGTATTTGCCGCGCAGGCGGTGCTGTACCTGGTCCGTCTATTCCTGCCGGTGGCACCCGATGCGGGCGACGACATCCTGCGCGCCGGGGCGCCGGTGTTCGCGACCTATCTGGTCGGGCTGATCCTGGAACTGGCCCGGTGCTTCGCGCTGGTGCTGCTGCTGGTGGAGCGCATGCTGGTCGACCTGCAGCGGCTGGCGCGCACCGACGTGCTGACCGGCCTGCTCAACCGGGGCGCGGTGCTCGCCGACGGTGCCACGCTGCTGCAGCTCAGCCGCCGCCCGCCGAGGCCGCTGGCGCTGCTGCTGCTGGACGTGGATCACTTCAAGCAGATCAACGACCGCTGGGGGCATCTGGCCGGCGATGCGGTGCTGCGCCACGTCGCCGACGTCCTGGCCGCGTGCGTGGCCGATCGCGAGCACCTGCTGGGCCGCTATGGCGGTGAGGAGTTCGTCCTGCTGCTGCCCGGGGCAGACCCGCACCAGGCACGCCAGTGCGCCGATCGCCTGCGCGAGGCACTGCGGGAGTCGCCCGCCCGGATCGACGGTCTTCCGGTACGGGTGACGGCCAGCATCGGCCTGGCCATCGACCAGGGCACGGGCGACCTGGCGCGCCTGCTCGGCGAGGCCGATGCGGCGCTTTACCGGGCCAAGGCCGAGGGCCGTGACCGCACCATCAGCGCGCTGGCCCCCGCGGCCTTCCCCGGCACCGGGGCAGCCGTGTAAGTTGAGTCACATCGCCCACGCCCGTGCGTCGGGGTGACATGATCTTCAACAAGGGGAAGTACGGAAGATGTCTACACACCACCTGAGGCTGGCCGTCGCGCTGGTCGCCGCCCTGTGTGCCGGCTGCGCGCCGGTACCCGACGCTGCATCCGGCACCGCGGCCGCCCAGCGCCTGTACGGCACGCTCGCGTTCCAGCCCTGCACCCTGACCAGCGCGCAGGCCAGCGCGAATGTCGAGGCGCAGTGCGCCACGCTGCAGGTGCCGGAGAACCCGGCGGCACCGGACGGTCGCAGGATCGGCTTGAACATCGCCTGGCTGGAGGCCGGCAATGACGGCGCGGGCAAGGCCGACCCGGTCTTCTTCCTGGCCGGTGGCCCGGGTCAGGCCGCGACGGAGGTCGCCGCCCCGGTCAACATGGCGCTTCGGGACGTGCGCAAGCAGCGCGACATCTTCCTGATCGATCAGCGCGGCACCGGCAAGTCCAATCCGCTCACCTGCCTGGATGCACAGGGCAAGGAGCTGCCGCTGGACGAGAACGCGGCACCGAGCGCGGCGCTCATCGAAGACTACGCCCGCCGCTGCGCGCAGTCGCTGACCGGGCGCGCGGACACCCGCTTCTACACCACCACCGAGGCCATCGGTGATCTGGATACGGTGCGCAAGGCGCTGGGCGTGGACAAGGTCAACCTGGTCGGTGGTTCCTACGGCACCCGCGTGGCACAGCAGTACGCCGCGCGCTATCCGCAGCACACGCGCACGGTGGTGATCGATGGCGTGGTGCCGAACGATCTGGTGGTCGGCGGTGATTTCGCCACCACTTTCGAAGATGCGATCACCCTGCAATCGGCACAGTGCCGCCAGGATCCGATCTGCGCCAAGCGCTTCCCGGTCGATACCCGCAGCCAGCTGCGCAACGTGATGGCCGCACTGGCCAAGGCACCGGTCGAGGTCGACTACCGCAACCCCGGCACCGGACAGGCCGAACGCGATGTATTGACCGCCGATTCGGTTACCGGACTGGCCTTCATGTTCTCGTACATGCCGGAGCTGTCGTCGCTGCTGCCGGTCACGCTGGATGAAGCCGCGCAGGGCCGCTATGCGCCGTTGATGTCGCTGAGCAAGATGGCCAGCCGCACGCTGGGCGTGCAGATGAACCGTGGCATGCAGTGGTCGGTGCTGTGCGCCGAAGATGCCGATCGCTACAAGGAAGGCGACGCGGGCGATCGCGTGCTGGGCCCGGAAGTCGCGCGCATGTTCTTCGCGGCCTGCCCGGCCTGGAATGCCGGTTCGCGGCCGAAGGATTTCACCGCGCCGTTCGCCTCGACGCTGCCGGTGCTGTTGTTGTCGGGCCAGTTCGATCCGGTCACGCCGCCGCGCTACGCCGAGCAGGTGCTCAAGCAGCTGCCCCAGGGGCGCCACCTGCTCGCCAAGGGACAGGGTCACGGCACCATCAACGCCGGCTGCATGCCGCGCATCCTCGGCCAGTTCATCGACACCGCTGACGCGAAATCACTCGACGCCACCTGCCTGGACACCCTCAGCCCGGTGCCCGCCTTCACCTCGTTCAACGGATGGGCCCCATGAACCGTACTTCGTACCGCACCGGGGAGGTGCGCGCATGATCGTCGCCGAGCATCTGCACAAAGCGTTCAAGACCAAGACCGGCGTGATCCATGCCGTCCAGAACGTCGGCTTCCAGGCCGACAACGGGCGCATCACCGGCCTCCTCGGCCCCAACGGCGCCGGCAAGACCACCACCATGCGCATGCTGTACACGCTGATGAAGCCCGACGAGGGCCGCGTCGTGGTCGATGGCATCGACGCGGCGGTGGACCCGGTCGCGGTGCGTCGCCAGCTGGCGGTGCTGCCGGACGCGCGCGGCGTCTACAAGCGCCTCACCGCGCGCGAGAACATCGCCTATTTCGGCCAGCTGCACGGCCTGAGTGCCGCGCGGATCCGCGAGCGCACCAAGGTACTCTCGGCGGCGCTGGAGATGGAGGACATCCTCGACCGCCAGACCGAAGGGTTCTCGCAGGGACAGCGCACCAAGACCGCGATCGCCCGCGCGCTGGTGCACGATCCGCGCAACGTGATCCTCGATGAGCCGACCAACGGCCTGGACGTGATGACCACGCGCGCGCTGCGCGGCTTCCTGCGCGGACTGCGTGACGAGGGCCGCTGCGTGATCTTCTCCAGCCACATCATGCAGGAGGTGGCCGCGCTGTGCGACCACGTGGTGATCATCGCGCAGGGCACGGTGATGGCGGCCGGCAGCGCCGATGAGCTGCGCGCACAGACCGGGGAAAGCAACCTCGAAGATGCCTTCGTCAAGGCGATCGGTACCGAAGAAGGATTGCACGCATGAGTTCGTTCGCTACGCTGTTGACCGTGATGCGCAAGGAACTGCGCGATCTCTCGCGTGACCGCCGCACGCTCGCGCTGACGCTGCTGCTCGGGCCGTTGCTGTACCCGGTGCTGATCCTGGGCATGAGCAAGCTCGCCGAAAGCCGGGTGAAGACACAGATCGAGCAGCCGCTGGACATCCCGATGATCGGCGGCGAGCATGCACCCAACCTGGTGCGCTTCCTGGCCGCGCAGGGTCTCAATGCGACCGAGGCGCCGAAGGACCTGACGGATGCGATCCGCAGCCAGCGCATCGATGTGGCGTTGCGGATCAGTCCGGCGTTCGGCAAGGACTGGAGCGAGGGCCGTCCGGCGCTGGTCGAGATCATCAAGGACAGTACCCGCCGTGCTGCCGATATTCCCAGCAGCCGGCTGGAGGCGGCGCTGGGCGGCTACAGCCAGCAGGTCGGTGCGCTGCGTCTGCTGGCGCGCGGGATCGATCCGCAGGTCGCGCGACCGCTGGATGTCGCCGCGCAGGATCTGGCGACGGCTGAAGCCAAGCGCGGGATGATGCTGTCGGTGTTGTTGCCGATCCTGTTGACCATCACCTCGTTCCTGGGCGGCGCGTATCTGGTGATGGACACCACCGCGGGCGAGCGCGAGCGGCAATCGCTGGAGCCGCTGCTGGCGACGCCGGCACCGCGCAGCGCGATTGTCAGCGGCAAGATCGCCGCGGCCTGCGCGGTCGGTGTGGCGTCGTTGCTGCTGACCCTGGCGGCCTTCAAGATCAGCGCGCAGCTCTCCTCCGGTGGAGTGGGTCGCCAGCTCAACATGGGCTTCCTGCCGATGCTGCAGATGCTGCTGATCATGCTGCCGATGCTGTTCATCGGCACCTCGCTGCTGACCTTCCTGTCGGCGGCGGCCAAGAGCATGAAGGAAGCCCAGAGCCACATGACCTGGCTGATGCTGCTGCCGATGCTGCCGGGCTACGCGCTGATGGTGTACCCGATCAAGAGTGAGCTCTGGCAGTTCGCGGTGCCGTTCCTTGCGCAGAACCAGATGCTGCTCAAGATCATCCGCCACGAAGCGATCAGCCCGCAGATGTGGGCGGTCTACCTCGGCGCAGGCTTCGGCCTGGCGGCCCTGTTCTGGTACGCCGCCGTGCGTCGCTACCATCAGGAACGGTTGGCGATCTCGGGTTGATGCACGAAGGGCTCCGCGAGGCGCCCTTTTTCATAACGGGGACGGAGGTAGTTAATAACAGGGACGGAGGTGGTTAATCCGGCGGCCGTCAACTCGTCTGCGGTCGGAACGCTGGCGCATGTCCGGCTAGTCGCCCTGTTCCTTGACGGGCCTTCCCGCAGGCCTGTACACCACGGACCTCTGCAATGCTCGTCCCACCATGTCCTGGAAGCGCGGGCTGCCCAACGCGCGCTCCTGCGCGATGTAGGCGACGATCCGCTCTCTTTCCTGCGGTTGGATGCCGGCCTGCAGCCAGTGGCTGTAAGCGGCTGCGCGGGCTTTCGGTGTAGCGCCGAGGGCGGTGTAGCCGACGTGGGGTGTCAGCATCGGGTTGTACTCAAGCCCCAGGTACGCCCGAGCGCTGGACCATCGATAGCTCTCGGGGAGGGCCACCAGCGCGGCCCGCACCGGATTCAATTCTATGTAGCGATGGACCATCAGCAGGTAGCCATCGGAATCCACCAGGCACGACTTGAAGCGGCCCTGCAGCAGCGTTCCGCTCCGAACATGTCGCTTGTTGAAGTACTGGACGTAGTTCTGCCCGCACCTCCGCATCGCTGAAGCCAGCCCTTCGGCCACCATCGGCGATACCAGGAGATGCACGTGGTTGCCCATCAGTACGAAGGCGTGGATCAGGACGCCATGTCTTCGGCAGGCAGAGCGCAACAGACGCAGGTAGTGGTTCCGATCATCGTCGTCGATGAACAGCGCAGCGCGATTGACGCCACGCTGGATGACATGGAGGGGAATGCCAGGCAGAACCAGACGAGGGGAGCGGGGCATGGTCGCAACCGGGATGGCGAGACATCACTCTGCAGAACCGCGCATCAAAGCGCGCTAGGTCGGTGGCGCGGAACGCGGTAAGGGAAATGCGCTTAACTACCTCCGTCCCTGTTATTAACTACCTCCGTCCCCATTAAAAAAGCCCGGATCGCTCCGGGCCTTTTCGTCATCCAATCGTGCGTTGCGATCAGCCGCCTTCAGGCGCGAACGCGAGCGTGCGGCGGGTCGTGACCGGGGCGCCGACCGGTTCGAACTTCCAGCGTTTGACTGCGTTGAGTGCTTCGCGGTCGAACACGCGGGCCGGGGTGGCGCGCAGCACGCGGGCGGCGGTCACCGAGCCGTCCGTGCCGACCGTCAGTTCGACCAGCACTTCGCCGGCGGTGCCCGAACGCAGGGCGTCGGCCGGGTAGCGCGGGGCCGGGGTACTGACCGGGCGCAGGGTCGATGCCGGCGCGGCAGCAGCCGGGGCCTGGCGGGCGGCGGCGGCCTGGGCGGCGGCGGCCTGCTGCTGGCGCTGTTCGGCCTCGCGGCGGGCGGCGGCCTGGCGCTCGGTGTCCTGGTTGTCGATGCGGGCGGCGGCTTCCTGCTGCGCGGCGATCTTCTTCGCTGCTTCGGCTTCCGTGGCCTGCTGCTGGGCCAGTTTCTGCTGTTCCACCAACTGCTTGGCGCGGGTCTCGGCGTCCTTCTTGACCTTGTCGGTCTCTTCCTGGGTACGCTTGAGCGCGGTCTGCATGCTGCCGCTGATGCCCTGCTTCAGGCGCGGCAGCGCCGGGGCGGTCGGGTCGACCTTTTCGATCAGCGCGACCAGGCGCTGGGTCTCGGCGAAGTCCTCGCGGCCCAGGTTCTGCTCGGCGGCGATCAGGGTGTAGGGCAGAAGATCGGTCAGCGCGCTCTTGACCGAGGCGTCATCCGGGGTCTTGTCGCGCAGTGCCAGGTAATACTCGATGGCATTGTCGCCGGCCGGGGCATACATGCGGTTCTCGCGCAGCGCCTTGCTGGCCAGCTCCCGCAGCTCCTCGGTGCCCAGCGACTGGACCTTGGCCGACACCGCCGGTGCGGCCGGGGCAGCAGTGGGGGCCGCCGGTGCCGCGGGCGTCGGCGGTGCGGTGTCGTCCTTGCCCGAGCAGGCGGACAGGGCGACCAGCAGGATCATCGGCGCGAACAGGCGCGCCGGGCCATGAGTCTTGACGTGCGACATCCAACTCCCCTTTGAAGACGACGATACGTAGGGCCTGATGCGGTCAGGCCGACCGACGGCCATGGACGTTTCCCGACGCCCATGGCGAACCCGCAGGTGTGCAATCTAGCATCACCCCGCCCGGCCCGGGGGCCAGGCGGTGAGGGCAGGGGGCATCCTCACCGATGCCGCCACTGCCGGGCAAGCCTCAGTGCGACAGCGCCTTGCTCGGCGTGCCGTTCATCAGCTTGTCGGTGTAGGCGATGCCGATCGCCGACAGGATGAAGGCGGCATGGATGATGGTCTGCCACATCACGCCGGTCGAGGTCAGCCCACTGGCGCACTTGAAGACCTCGGCCGCGGCCGGACCCTGCGCGGCCACGACGGAGGCGACTGCCTGGATGTAGGTATCGCTGTTGCACGCGGGCAGCGAGTCAAGGCTGCCCGCCGCAATGAACGTCTTCAGCAGGTGGATCGAGGAGATGCCGATGATCGACAGCGCCAGCTTCACCTTCAGCACGCTCGCGTTGACGTGGCTCAGCCACTCCGGCTGGTCGGGGTGGTTCTCCAGGCGCAGGCGCGACACGAAGGTCTCGTAGCCGCCCACGATCACCATCACCAGCAGGTTGGAGATCATCACCACGTCGATCAGGCCCAGCACCAGCAGCATGATCTGCTGCTCGCCCATCTCGTTGGCCTGGTGCAGCAGGTGCCACAACTCCTTGCCGAACAGGAACACATAGACGCATTGCGCCAGGATCAGGCCCAGGTACAGCGGCAGCTGCAGCCAGCGCGAGGCGAAGATCAGGGAGGACAGGGGACTGATGGGGGTCTGGGTCGAACTCATGCTGGAATGCTGCGTTGCGGGGACGGCGCAGCGTAACGGTCCAGCTTGACCCTGCCAAGCCGAGCGACGGACTAGACTCGGGATTCCTTGTCCGCGAGCCCTCGCCATGATCGACCTGTACTACTGGCCTACCCCGAATGGCCACAAAGTCACGCTGATGCTGGAGGAAACCGGCCTGCCGTACCGGATCCAGCCGGTGAACATCGGTGCCGGGGACCAGTTCAAGCCCGACTTCCTGGCGATCTCGCCGAACAACAAGATGCCGGCCCTGGTCGATCACCAGCCCACCGATGGCGGGGCCGCGCAGCCCGTGTTCGAGTCCGGCGCGATCCTGCTGTACCTGGCCGAAAAGACCGGCCGCTTCCTGCCAGCCGACAGCCGCGGCCGGGTGGCGGTGCTGGAATGGCTGTTCTGGCAGATGGCCGGCCTCGGCCCGATGAGCGGCCAGATGGGGCATTTCAACGTGTACGCGCCCGACAAGATTCCCTATGCGATCGAGCGCTACGACAACGAAGTGCGCCGCCTGCATGGGGTGATGGACAAGCGCCTGGCGCAGACCGCCTACCTCGGCGGTGACGAGTACAGCATCGCCGACATGGCCAGCTACCCCTGGATCGGGGCCTACGACACGCTTCCGGTCGATTTCAGGGCCTTCCCGAACCTCAAGCGCTGGCATGACGCGATCGCAGCACGCCCGGCCACCCAGCGTGCCTATGCCCTGCGCGAGAAGGTGAACCCGCAGGCCGGCAAGCCGCTCAGCGACGAAGAGCGCAAACACCTGTTCGGCCAGCGCTGAAGCGGTGCTCACCTGCCCGGTAGTGCCGGCCGCTGGCCGGCTCCCCGCAGCGGTGGGCGCGGCCGGACGCCCACCGGCCTCCGGCACGACCGGAACGGTTTTGGTTAGGATGAAGCGTTCCCCGTGCCGCACCCGCGGCCGGGGACTGCCCAGACGCTGCCGGAATCTTTCATGCGCCACCTGTTCGCTTCGCTCGCCCTGATGCTCGCCTCGACCTCGATCGCCCACGCTGAAAAACTCACCCTGGATGCCATCACCGGTCCGCTGCCGTTGTCCGGCCCGACCCTGATGAAGCCCAAGGTGGCCCCGGACGGCTCGCAGGTCAGCTTCCTGCGCGGCAAGGACGCCGACCGCAACCAGCTGGACCTGTGGGCGTACGACATCGCCAGCGGCCAGACCCATCTGCTGGTCGACTCCAAGGTGGTGCTGCCCGGTACGGAAACCCTGAGCGACGCCGAGAAGGCCCGCCGCGAGCGCCAGCGCATCGCCGCGATGACCGGCATCGTCGATTACCAGTGGTCGCCGGATGCACGCACCCTGCTGTTCCCGCTCGGCGGTGAGCTGTACCTGTACGACCTGAGCAGGCAGGGCAAGGCCGCGGTGCGCCAGCTCACCCATGGGGAAGGCTTCGCGACCGATGCAAAGCTGTCGCCGAAGGGCGGCTTCGTCAGCTTCGTGCGTGCCCGCAACCTGTGGGTGATCGACCTGGCCAGCGGCCAGCAGATCCAGCTCACCCGCGATGGCAGCGACACGATCGGCAACGGCGTGGCCGAGTTCGTCGCCGATGAGGAAATGGACCGCCACACCGGCTACTGGTGGGCACCGGACGACTCGGCGATCGCCTTCGCCCGCATCGATGAATCGCCGGTGCCGGTGCAGAAGCGCTACGAGATGTATGCCGACCGCACCGAGATGATCGAACAGCGCTACCCGGCGGCCGGCGACCACAACGTCACCGTGAAGCTGGCCGTGATCGCGCCGCGTCAGAACGCCACGCCGACCTGGATCGACCTGGGCCGCAACCCGGATATTTACCTGGCTCGCGTCGATTGGCGTGATCCCCAGCGCCTGACGTTCCAGCGCCAGTCGCGCGACCAGAAGACGCTCGAGCTGATCCAGACCGAGCTGGCCAGCGGCCAGCAACGCACCCTGGTGACCGAAACCTCGCCGACCTGGGTGCCGCTGCACAACAGCCTGCGCTTCCTCAAGCAGGGCGGCTTCGTGTGGTCGTCCGAGCGCAGTGGTTTCGAGCACCTGTACCGCATCTCCGATGACGGCAGGACCGTCACCGCGCTGACCGCCGGCACCTGGCCGGTGGACGAACTGCTGGCCGTCGACGAAGACGCGGGCAAGGTGTATTTCCGCGCCGGCGTGGACAGCCCGCGCGAAAGCCAGCTCTACGCCGTGTCGTTGCAGGGCGGCACGCCGCAGCGCCTGTCGCAGGCGCCGGGCATGCATACCGCCAGCTTCGCGCGCAATGCCAGCGTCTACGTGGACAGCTGGTCCAGCACCACCACGCCGCCGCAGATCGCGCTGCACCGTGCCAACGGCGAGAAGATCGCGACCCTGGTCGAGAACAACCTGGAAGATCCCACGCATCCGTATGCGCGCTATCTCGATGCGCAGCGCCCGGTCGAGTTCGGCACGCTGACCGCCGCCGACGGCAAGACGACACTGCACTACAGCCTGATCAAGCCGACCGGTTTCGATCCGGCCAAGCGCTACCCGGTGGTGGTGTACGTCTATGGCGGCCCGGCCTCGCAGACGGTCACCAACAGCTGGCCCGGCCGTGGCGATCATCTGTTCAACCAGTACCTGGCCCAGCAGGGCTACGTGGTGTTCTCGCTGGACAACCGCGGTACCCCGCGCCGCGGCCGTGATTTCGGTGGCGCGCTGTACGGCGTGCAGGGCACGGTCGAAGTGGCCGACCAGCTGCGCGGCGTCGCCTGGCTGAAGCAGCAGGCATGGGTGGACCCGGCGCGCATCGGCGTGCAGGGCTGGTCCAACGGCGGCTACATGACCCTGATGCTGCTGGCCAAGGCGTCAGACAGCTACGCCTGTGGCGTGGCCGGTGCACCGGTGACCGATTGGGGCCTGTATGACACCCACTACACCGAGCGCTACATGAACCTGCCGGGCAACAACCCGAAGGGGTATGAAGAAGCGCGAGTGCTGGCGCACATCGACGGCCTGCGTTCGCGCTTGCTGCTGATCCACGGCATGGCCGACGACAACGTGCTGTTCACCAACTCCACGGTGCTGATGAGCGCCCTGCAGAAACGCGGCCAGCCGTTCGAACTGATGACCTATCCCGGCGCCAAGCATGGCCTGTCGGGCAGCAACGCGCTGCACCGCTACCGCCTGGCCGAGGACTTCCTGGGGCGTTGCCTGGCGCCCTGATCCCCCGTTCCTGCCACCGGCCTGACAAGGAGTTCGCCGATGACATCGCCGCCCGCGCTTCCTGGTTCGACCGTGCCTCCCGGCTGGTGGCGCCGCCACTGGCGCTGGGCCATGCCGCTGGCCGTGGTGTCCGGCCTTGCGGCGGCAGTGGGCGCGGTGTGGTTCGCGCTGTATCAGTGGGCGTACTGGAGCAAATCCAGTACGCCCTACCAGGAGGCCATGCGTCGCGCACGCTGCAACATCGAGCTGGTCGAAGCGCTCGGTGAGCCCCTGCGCGATGGCTACCTGCCCGCAGGCTCGATGCACTCCAATGGCCAGAGCCAGTTCGTGATCGCGATCTCCGGCCCACAGGGCAAGGGCCGCGTGTTCCTCAACGCCAAGCGCTCCGGCGACCACTGGGACTACCCGATGCTGTACGTGGTGACCGACAGCAAGGACGCGATCGATCTGGCGGCTCTGGACGACATCGAAGCCGCGGATAGGTGCGCGCTGGACGAATGCCGGGCGAAGGGGGAGTGCCCGCCGTCGCTCAGTCTTTGAGGGGTGGCTTGGAAGCTTCAGCCTTTCGAATCCGAGATGACGGATGCTTTCGTTGATACCGTGATGCCGCGCGGCGTTCCGCGCACCTGCTGCCGCTAGCCTCGATGCACCTGCCCGGTCGGGCAATGCTGCAGGCGAGGTGGAGACATGAAACGCATCCTGTGTGGTTGGTTGGTCGTGGTGTGCGGTGTGTTGCTGGTGTCGACGACCTCGGCGGCGGTACCGTTCATCGAGGTGCCCGCCGACGGATGGGACCCCGGGCCGGAGGCGCGCAAGCGCTACTCCAAGGGCATTTTCGATTGGGCCCGGCGGGTAGAGGTGCACCGTGCTGCGCTGGCGGCTGACCAGATTCAGGTCGATCTGTTTGACGGCATCCTCGTCGTCAACCGTACGCGCGCTGCCAATAGTGAGACGGACACTACACCGCTCTATCAGGCCATCGGAACGGGACGGGAAGTCCATCGTGAAACCAGCTCGTCGCGGCAGCTGTGGGTGGGTGAAGTGGTCGGTGGGCGTGGTGCAGGGGGCATGCCCCAGATTGTCCACGTCATCGAAATGGAAAATGGCGAGTTGGTGACGAGCTTCACCCGCGGTCATCTTCGTTACCAGCTGTTCGGGAACCTGTTGGTGCGCAGTGATCTGCGGAGGCTGCCGAACGAGGCACCCACGGTGCGCGACCCCTATCCGGTGGATCCGCTCATTCTCGACCAAGTCACTCAGTCCGATGAGCGATCCACCATCCGGGTCGCCTTTGGCTATGGGAACAAATCACTGGCGGATGGTAGAGAGAAGATCTTTAGCATGATGCAAAGAGCGGTCGCACATGCGAATGAAGGATTTCGAGAGAGTGGAGTTCTCGTTGACCTGCAGCGGGCGGGAAATGCGCTCCCCGGATATGCCGAATCGACCGTGTTACAGACGCTGGACGATCTGGCGTTAGGCGTCGAAGGGCGGATCTGGCTCGTTCATAGGGCAATTCCCTAAAGACGAGCAGGATATTCACCTACTGTGGAAGCCGATTCAATCTTGCGACCATCGATACAGGTCTTTGCTCATCTACCGAGCAATAGCACCAACGATGGACATGGGTGGCCCACCCTAGCCCACATGACGAGTATCCCAACCCGCGCAACTTGAATTTCAGTCGATCTGGATGCTGAATTTAACGCTGGCATTCATGGAGAACCCAATGCCGCCTCCAAACCTCAAGTACAGCATTCTCGACCAATGCTTCCGTCTATCAAAGTTCGCACTCATCGCTTGCATGTTCACTTCATGCGCAAAGAAGAATGATGATGTTCAGTCAGTTAACGGTACGCCGGGGAATGCAGCGCCCGCTGCTGCGACGGATGTTCGAAGCGTCACGCCGAAACCGGTCGCAATTGATGCCGACCTCCAATCTGCACAGCGTTTACCAGATGTTCCCTTGAAAGACCTGTATCCGTCGCTTCTCACCAGGGCAGAAGCAGGAGATTTAGAAGCAAAACGACAACTCTTCTTGGTCCTCAATGAGTGTCGCATTGCAATGCAACCAGACAGGCCTCTTGATTACTCCAACAGCCAAGTCTCGCCGGAAATTCTCAAAGCCAGCGGAAAAACGCGAGAGCGGTTCCTGGTAGATCAGCAATTGCGCTCTCTCACGTACACCGAAGAAAAGCTGAAGCAATGTGAGGGAATACCAAGTGGTGCGCAAAAGGAAGCAGCCCGATGGCTGAAAGAAGCAGCCAAAGGGGGCGACACATACGCTCGACTGGCCTACTACAACTATCTGGACCTCATTGTTGGAGATCAGCAAGAACAAGCGACCTCCCCTGAGAAAATTCAGGAATTCAATGAAGACTCATTTCGCTACATCAAGAGCGTAGCCGACGCTAGCAATGCGGATGGCCTTTTCACGCTGGGAACGGCTTACGAGCGCGGCATCATTACGCCGAAGGACCCGGTTCGCGCCTACGCCTACAAAAAGGCGGCAGGTGAGCTGATGCCCATCAATCGAAACGATCAGATCTTGTATTTCATGGCTCAGTCCATGACGCCGAATGAGATCAAGAAGGCCAATCAACTAGCCAATTCGTTGACACAAAGGAGCAAGAAATGAGGGTCTGGATGACCGCGGGTATTTTGCTGACTTCTCTTGTGGCGACGACAGCCTACGTGTATGCCGGCGTTCCTGGCTCGAGGAAGATTGGTACTCACCCATGCCTGAGCTGTGTGCTTGGCTATCCAAGAGTTGATCCGGGCACCGCGAATGAGCTTAGTCTTGCTGTATCAAGATTTAATAGGCTCGTTTCTATACAGCCTCTGTGGATAGTCCCCGGAGATATCCTGACAATGTGTAACGAAGCTGCCTGCGTTGACTACCAAGTCACGGTTGGGGGAGAAGGCTACATCGGAGTCAAATATGAAACCCAGACCAGCACCCTTCCCCCGGCAGGCGGAAATGGAAATGGAACTGGTACAGGATCAGGCAGCGGTTATGGGGACGGTCAAGGCGTCGGTAACAGTGGCGGGGCTAACCCCGGCAGCGGGTGCTATGGCAGTTGTGGCGGCGGACGAACCGGCACCGTGACTGTCGGACAACCCAAGCCAACTCGCCCGCCCACGCGTGAGAATTGAAGTTGCCGTAGGTAATCCCCGCAGGTTGGCCGAAGCCAGAAGTGGAATTTTCTCGTCATCTACCCCCGACGAGATTCCATGAAGAAGTCACGATTCACCGACAGCCAGATCATTGCCGTTCTCAAGCACGCAGAGGCCGGCGTGCCTGTACCCGACCTTTGTCGGCAGCATGGCATCAGCTCAGCGAGGTGCTACAAGGGGCACAGCAAGTCCGGCGGCATGGTGCGTCCATGGTTTCCCAGCGCAAGGAGCTGCAGGACGAGCTCCGGGGTCCTCCCGACGCGGCATGACCTCCGGCCAATTGCCCCCGGCCCGCCAAGTGCGTAGGGTCGCAGGCATCCTGCCCTGGAGTTCCTGCATGAAGCCGCTTGTCCTCGCTGTCGCGTTGGCCCTGTCCGTTCCCGCCGCGTTGTCGGCCCCGCCGGCCCTGGCCGCCCCTGCTGCCGCCAAACCTGCCGCCTCGCCGGCCTGGGTGACCCGCAGCAATCAGCTGGCGCAGATCCTGCTCGATGCGCAGGGTCCGTTCCAGCCGGAAGAAACCGGCTTCTTCGGTGTACCCGGCTACGACGACAAGGTGGCCGATTTCGGCCCGGACAACGGCGCCCGCTACCGTGCGGCGATGGCCAAGGCGCGCAGCGAGTTGCAGGCCAAGCTCGCCACCGAGCGTGATGCCAACGTCCGCCAGGACCTGGCGATCATGATCGCCGCCGCCGACCAGAACATCGAAGGCAGCGAGCTCAACGAAAAGTACCTGTTGCCGTGGAGCGATACCCCGCAGACAGTGTTCAGCGGCCTCAACCTGCTGCTGTCCGACCAGGTGCCGGCCGAGCGCCGGGCCAAGGCGCTGGATCGCCTGAAGGCCTACGCCGGGCTTGCCCCGGGCAGCCAGCCGGTGACCACGCTGTCGCGCCAGCGCTATGAAGAGCGCCTGGGCGACAAGACACTGCTGCAGCCGACCAAGATTGAAGTCGAGCAGTCGCTGGCCAATGTGGACACCTACATCACCGGCATCGAGCAGCTGTTCGGCAAGTACAAGATCGCCGGCGCCGAGCAGGCGCTGCAGACCATCGCCAGCCAGCTGCGCGAGTACCGCGACTGGACCCGCCGTGAAGTGCTGCCCAAGGCGCGCACCGACGCTCGTCTGCCCGAGCCGCTGTATGCCTACCAGCTCAAGCGCGTGGGCATCGATATCGCCCCGGCCCTGCTGATGCAGCGCGCCCAGCTGGAATTCATGGAAACCCGCTCGGCGATGCGCCAGCTGGCGCCGCTGGTGGTACAGGCCAAGGGCCTGAAGGTCACCGACAGCACCGATCCGGTGGCGGTGGTGCGGGCGCTGAAGGGCGACAAGATTCCGGACGACCAGCTCGAGCACCACTACCGTGGCGTGATCGATGCGATCGATCCGATCATCCGCAAGGAAAAGATCGTCGACGTGCCGCAGCGTCCGATGCAGATGCGCCTGGGCTCGGCCGCCGAAAGCGCCGCCTCGCCGGCACCGCATTTCCTGCCGGCGCCGCTGGTCGGCAACACCGGGCAGCAGGGCACCTTCGTGCTGCCGCTGGGCAACCCGGCCGCCGGCGACAAGGCCGCGCAGTACGACGACTTCAACTTCGGCTCGGCTGCCTGGACCCTGAGTGCGCATGAAGGCCGCCCGGGCCATGAGCTGCAGTTCACTGCGATGGTCGAACGCGGCATCTCGCTGGCGCGCACGATGTTCGCGTTCAACTCGGTCAACGTGGAAGGCTGGGCGCTGTATGCCGAGGCGGAGATGGTGCCGTACGAGCCGCTGGACGGGCAGCTGATCGCGCTGCAGTTCCGCCTGCTGCGTGCCGCCCGCGCGATGCTGGACCCGATGCTCAACCTGGGCCAGATCGACCGTGCCAACGCCGAGCGCGTGCTGATCGACGAGGTCGGCCTGTCCAAGGCGATGGCGACCCAGGAACTGGACCGCTACATGGTGCGGATGCCCGGCCAGGCCGGCAGCTACTTCTACGGCTACACCCGCATCCTGGAACTGCGCATGCAGACCGAGCTGGCGCTCGGCGATCGCTTCGACCGCCTGGCCTTCAACAACTTCCTGCTCGACCAGGGCCTGCTTCCGCCGGACCAGCTGGCCAAGGCAGTCAATGACGTCTTCGTGCCGAAGTACAAAAGCGCCACCAAGCGCTGACGCCTGTCCGGTAGGCACCGACCGTTGGTCGGTGCGCCGTCACACACGCCACGACCCACGGTCGTGGCGTGTCTACTTGCGGCACTCCTCGTACACAGCAGCATGAATATGTGTGCTGCGTAATTGTGCAGGTGGGGCGCATTTTTAAGGCGTCGGCAATGTAATCGACGCCCGCTGATGGTTCTATTGATAGTGTGATGCGCCACACCGCCTTGCTCTGCCCCCAGAGCTAGTCTCGGCCCTGCACCTTCTTCTCAGGCATGCGCAGTGGCTGACGTCACGACCACATGCGCGGCTGATCCAGTGATGGGTTTTCAGCGGAGGATATTCGCATGGCGTCCAAGACGGTCTGGCGTACAGGCATCGGGGTTGGGCTGTTTGTGCTGACGATGCTTTCTGCTTCTGCGGCAGAGCCCTTTATTGAGATATCGACTTCAGGCATCGAAGTCGATGGCATGCAGCGCCAGCGTCACCGCGGCGTCGAAGTGGACTGGGTTCGCCGGGTCCACCTCAATCCGGCTGCGCTGCAGGCACAGGACATCAGCGTCGATCTTTACGATATGACGTTGCTGCTGATACGGGATACACGCGATCCTTCCGCGCGATCAGCTGGCGAGTGGTTGTACGAAACAGATGAGCGCGGCAGCCCGAAACGGGAGATGCGGGAGCCGGCAGGTTCCGTATGGACGGGGACCGTGCACCAACGGGAGGGAGCGGCTGCGGCGGCAGGTGTACATGGCGCCAGAGTGGAGATATGGGAATCTGCGCGCGGGTTCAGCGCCGAGTTCGGGTTCGGAAAGATGCGCTACGAACTCATTGGCGATGTGCTGATCAAGCGCGACATGCGGCGCTTCCGAGTCAATGAAAACAACGATGTTCGTGATATCCGGCCGGATCGACCCAGACCGCCGCGCGGTACCAATGCAGATGGAGAGCCGGAGGGCGATGCGGAGCATGTCATCCGGGTCGTTTCAGAACATACCTTCGCGCATGAGATGGGGCATCTGCTCGGCGCAGATCACAGTACCGAGAATGTGACCCTAGACCCGCCGAAATTTGACTACGGGCACGGATACCGCGCCGGCATGCACATCGCGCCGCGTTGGAGGACGGTGATGGCGCAGGAGTGCCAGGACACTGTGTGTGACCGGGAGAACCTATGGTCCTCGCCGCTGATCCACCACAACGGTCAGCCAGCCGGAACCGTCGGCGTCCATGACAACGCGAGGGTGCTGCGCGAAACCAAGGCGATCATTGCCGCGTTCTATCCTGACCCGCTGCAGTAACCGGGGCAGAGCGGTCAGTCAGTGCGGAGAATGACGTTTGGCCGGACGCTGACACCCATCTGACCGCCAAGGTAAGGCGTGCCACCTCGGCACTCCGGCATGACGCCAGCGAGCTGGCAGCCGCTCCGGCTCGCTGGCCCGGGCGCCACGACCAACGGTCATGGCCTACCGCGGTTTGCGTTACCCCGATCTGCGTTACCGCGGCGCTCGTTACCCCGGCCTGCGTTACCGCGTCGGCGTGATCGTCTGCGTCGGCAGGCGCGGGGCCGGCGGCGGATTCGGGACCCAGATGGCCACACCGGCCGCGCGCTTCTGCGTGGTCGGGATGCCGATGCCGACGCCACCGCCCACGTGCGAGCCGTAGCTGCCGGCCCCGACGGACATGCCGACCGGCGACCCGCTGGAACCCACGCCCATCAGGATCACGCCATTGGCGCCGAGTGCGGCGGCCTCACGCTTGAGCCGCATCACGGCGGCATCGGTCTGGCCCTGCGTGCCGAAACCGACTGCGCTGGCCGATTCGAGCTGGGCGATTTCCTGCGAACCGGCCGGCGGCGTGGAATAGATCTGCACCGTGGCCGGATCGACCGGCGCGCGCGCCTGGCCGAGCATGACCTTGGAGGTGCTGGCGCAGCCGGCGCTGAGCAGCGCCAGGCCCAGCAATGCAGCGCATCGGATGTTCATGGCGTTACCCCTGTGTGTGATGGCTGGGATGATCGGCGCTGGCGACTGAATCGGTCCCAACCCCTGCCAGCGCACCCTAGCACCGGCCCGGTGAGGCCCCCGCCAACGGCGTCTCGCCGGCGCTTGCGCCTGCGCCGGGAACCGCTATGGTGGGCCACGCATTCACCTCAAGGAGCCGGGTATGGGATTGATCAGCCTGTTGTGGGGCATCGTGTCGCTGCTCTGGATGATTGTGGCCCTGATCCCGCTGCTGGGGTGGGGCAACTGGTTCCTGATCCCGTTCGCCGCAGTGGGCGCGGTCATCGCCGCGATCGGCATCCTGTTCACCCACGCCAGCAAGCGCGGCCGGGCCTGGACCGGGCTGGTGCTCAACGGCATCGTGGTGGTGGTCGGCATCGTCCGGCTGGGGCTGGGCGGCGGCATCATCTGAGCCGCGGGCGTCTGCGTCGCCGGGTGCGACCGACCGTCGCAGCTCACGGCTGCCGGGTACCATCGGCGTAGAATGACCGGCTGCCGCATCCGGCTCCGCCGGCGGTCCACGCCCCTCCGGGCGCTCTCCCTGCACCGATGATCATTCGTCCTCGTCCCCACGGCTGGCAACTGCTCTACATCCTGCGCGGCTCCATCGTTCCGGCGGTGGCGCCGAAGGTCGTGGCGATCCTGCTGTTGTCGGTCGCCGTCGCCGCCCTGGCCGAGCTCTGGCATCCGCCGGGCATCGAGCGCGTTTCGGTGGCACCGTTCACCCTGCTGGGCCTGGTGCTGTCGATCTTCCTCAGCTTCCGCAACAACGCCTGTTTCGAGCGCTGGTGGGAAGGCCGCAAGCTGTGGGGCCAGCTGATCTACGAATCGCGCAGCCTGGCCCGGCTGTGCCAGGCCCTGCTGGTCGACGATGCCGCGCGCGACCGCGTGTGCCGGCTGTGCATCGGCTTCGCGCATGCGCTGGCCGCCCGCCTGCGCGGTCGCGACATGGCGCTGGCCGCGCTGCCGTGGGTGACCGAGGCCGACCGTGCGCGGTTCGGCCAGCGCCTCAATGCGCCGGATCAGCTGCTGGCCATGATCGCCACCGACCTGGCCCAGGCGCTGCGTGCCGGGCAGCTGGATCCTTACCTGTACACCCAGTTCGAAACGCGCCTGCATGCGCTGTCCAGCATCCAGGCCGGCTGCGAGCGCATCCTGACCACGCCGCTGCCGTTCGCCTACACCTTGCTGCTGCACCGCTGCGCCTGGCTCTTCTGCGTGCTGCTGCCGTTCGGCCTGGCCAGTTCGCTGGGCTGGGCGACGCCGGTGGTGTCGGCCGTACTGGCCTACGCGTTCTTCGGTCTGGACCAGCTCGGCGAGGAGATGGAAGAACCCTTCGGGCTGGAATCCAACGACCTGCCGCTGGATGCCATGGTGCGCATCATCGAGATCGACCTGCTCGACAGCCTGGGCGTCCAGCCGCTGCCCGAGCCGCTGCAACCGCGGCAGTACCTGCTGCAGTAGTTCCTGCACTCCTTCCTGCATTCCGTTCCGGAGTTCCTCATGGCACACCCCGACTATCGCCCCCGCCGCATGCGTCACGACGAGTTCTCGCGCCGCCTGATGCGGGAGAACACGCTGACCACCGACGACCTGATCTACCCGGTGTTCGTGCACGAACTGGCCGGCCGCGCGGCGGTGGCCTCGATGCCGGGCGTGGAACGGCTGTCGATCGACGAGCTGCTCAAGGTGGCGGAAGAAGCGCTGGAACTGGGCATTCCGGTAGTCGACCTGTTCCCGGTGATCGATCCGGCCGGCAAGTCGCTCGATGCGGCGGCGGCATGGGACGGGAACGGCCTCGCGCAGCGTGCGATCCGCGCGCTGAAGTCGCGTTTCCCGGAACTGGGCGTGATGACCGACGTCGCGCTGGATCCGTACACCACGCATGGCCAGGACGGCATCATCGATGACAAGGGCTACGTGCTCAACGACATCACCGTCGAGGCACTGGTGAAGCAGTCGTTGTCGCATGCCGAGGCGGGCGTGGACATCATTTCGCCCTCGGACATGATGGACGGCCGCATCGGTGCGATCCGCCGCGCGCTGGATGCCGCCGGCCACGTCAACGTGCGCATCATGGCCTACTCGGCCAAGTACGCCTCGGCGTTCTACGGTCCGTTCCGCGATGCGGTCGGCAGCTCGACCGGCCTCGGCAAGGCGGACAAGAAGACCTACCAGATGGACCCGGCCAACGGTGACGAGGCCATGCGCGAGATCGCGCTGGACCTGGAAGAGGGGGCGGACATGGTGATGGTCAAACCCGGCATGCCCTACCTGGACCTCGTGCGCCGGGTGAAGCAGCAGTTCGGCGTGCCGACTTTCGCCTACCAGGTCAGCGGCGAGTACGCGATGATGAAGGCCGCCTTCGCCAATGGCTGGCTGGACGAGCGGGCCTGCGTGATGGAGTCGCTGATCGGCTTCAAGCGTGCCGGCGCCGATGGCGTGCTGACCTATTTCGCCCCGCAGGTGGCGCGTTGGCTGCGCGAGCGCTGACAATACGCGCCCACCCCGATACAGGACGACGATGATGCAGACGATGGGATGGCTACAGTGGGTGACCTGGAGTGCCGGTGTACTGGCCTTCGCCGTGGTCATCGGGCTGGTGATCCGTGGCGTGCGCCGCGCCGCGCGGCAGGCACCGGAGCAACCCTCCGCCGCCGCCCGCATCGCCCGTGAGGCTCAGCTGTCGCCCACGTTGCAGGCGCAGCTGGCCGCGTTGAACCAGCGCAAGGACCACGGCGAGATCAGCGAAGCGCAGTACGAACAGCAACGCGCGGCGCTGCTGCAGGGCCATTGACGCGGGGCGACGCCGCCTCCAGACGTAGAGCCACGCCACGCGTGGCTGCTTTCGGCCCCGCAACATCAACCGCAGCCCGGACACTGCGGCGCTGACGGCGTCTTGATCCGGTACAGATCCAGCCCGCCGGCACGCGGTGCGCGTGCCACGCCAGCCAGGACCATTTCCGACGGCTTCGAGGCGTCCACCACCGGCGCGCCGGTCTGGCCGTCGGCGGTATTGAACGACAGCGTCAGCGGCTCCGCCGCCTCGCGGTGATCGCAGCCCACCCGCCACACCTGCGAATGCCCATCGGTCGCGCGGGTGAAGGCCAGTGCGCCCTCATTGTCCAGCCAGGCGGCACCGAGTTCGTCGGCCGCGGTATTGAGCGGAGCAGGCAGGGCCTGCGCGGTGCCAAAGCCCTCGCCCTGCACGGGCGCCAGATACAGATCGAAGCCGCCCTGGGTCTGCCTGCCATTGCGTGAGAACAGCAGGGTGCGTCCATCCGGGCGCAGCGCGGGCGTACGTTCGTCATCGCGGGTGTTGAGCGGTGCTGGCAGGGCCTGGACGGGGCCGAGGGTGCCATCGGCGCCCACCGGGGCGCGGTACAGATCGAACCCACCCTGGCCGCCGCTGCGGTCGGAGGCGAAGTACAGCCAGCGGCCATCGTGGCTGAAGTAGGGATCGCGTTCGTCGCGGGCGCTGTTGAGCGCGAGCGGGGCGGCGTCCTGCCAGCGGCCATCGCGCAGCACCGCCTCCCACAGGTCCCAGCCGCCGCTGCCCCCGGCGCGGTCGCTGGCCCAGACGATGCGCTGGCCGTCCGGCGCGATCGTGGCCTGGGCCTCATTGGCCTTGGTCGAGACCACGCCCATGCCCTCGATGCCGAATTCGGAAAGCGCCATCGCGGCGGGTGTGCAGAGTAAACTGGCGCTCAGCGCGAGCAGAGACAATGGAATGCGCATCATCGCGTCCGTTGGGGTTTGCGTTCCATTCTAGGCCCGGAGCAGGAGACCCATGACCGACCGTTACGCCGTATTCGGCCAGCCCATCGCGCATTCGCAGTCGCCGCACATCCATGCCACGTTCGGCCGGCAGGAAGGCCTGGCGCTGGATTACCGCGCGATCGAGACATCGCCGGCCGAGTTCCTGGCGGCCCTGGAGGCCTTCGCGGCCGAGGGGGGCGTGGGCGCCAACATCACCGCGCCGCACAAGGAAGCCGCCTTCGCGCTGTGCACCACGCTGACTTCGCGCGCGCGCCGCGCCGGTGCGGTCAACACGCTGCTGCGCAAGGGCGACCGCTGGCACGGCGACACCACCGATGGTATCGGCCTGGTCCGCGACCTCACCGACCGCCACGGACTGGACCTGCGCGGCCGCCGCACCCTGCTGATCGGTGCCGGCGGCTCGGCCCGCAGCGTGGCCCCGGCCCTGCTCGATGCCGGCATCCTGGAGCTGGTCGTGGTCAACCGCACGCCGGAACGCGCCGACGCGCTGATCGATGCGATGGGCGAGCCGGGCCGCGCGATCACCCGCTACTGGGAAGACATCCGCGAACTGGGCGATTTCGAGCTGATCATCAACGCCACCTCGGCCGGCCGCGACCGCGCCGCGGAGTTCAAGCTGCCGTTGTCGCTGGTCAACAGCATGACCACCGCAGTAGACCTCAACTATGGCGAGGCGGCCATCGCCTTCACCGCGTGGGCGCGCTCGGCCGGCTGCCGCAACATCGTCGATGGCCTGGGCATGCTGGTCGAACAGGCCGCCGAGAGCTTCCTGCAGTGGCACGCGGTGCGCCCGCAGACCGATGCGGTCTACACCGAGCTGCGAACCCAACTGGCGCCGCTGGTCGGCGAGGACTGAGCCGGTGAACATGGACCTTCTGATCTCGATGCTGGGCATGGTCGGCGTACGCCTGCCCGTGCTGATCGCGCTGGCGATCGCCGTGGTCTGGGTGGTGGATACCCCGCGCGGGTCGATCCGCAGCGTGGCCCTGTGGGCCCTGGGCGTGATGGCCCTGACCACCCTGGCAGGCCTGGTACTGAACGTGGTGCCGATGTGGCTGGTGCAGCAGGGCAACTACGAGAACCTGCAGCTGATGTCGACGCTGCTGGGTGTCGGCCACTTCGCGCTCAACCTGTTTGAGGCGCTCGCGCTGGTCCTGCTGGTCTGGGCGATGACCCGCGCGCTGCGCGGCCGCGCCGTTCAACCGCTGCCGCCGCTGCCGCCGCGCTGAGCGGGTACAGCCGCCTGTCGTGGTCCACACCTTCCGCGTGGGCCGCGTCACGGATATGAACCGGCGCGGAAAATGGCGCCGGTCACGGCCCCCGGGTCGTGAGAAAATGGGGACCGTGATCCAGTCAGGCAGTCCCCCGGCGTGACCGAAAAAGTTGAAGCCCCCCGCGTCCTGAACGACGAGCTCAAGGCCGGCATCCGCGACGCCTACGCCAAGCTGCAGGCCAATACGCCCGGCTTCAGCACCCGGCGCTCGCAGAGCCAGATGATCGGCGTGGTGTCGCGTGCGCTCTCGCACAGTGGCGGCGTCGGCGTGGTCGAAGCGCCGACCGGCGTCGGCAAGTCGCTGGGCTACCTGACCGCCGGCGTGCCGATCGCGCTGGCGACCAAGAAGAAGCTGGTGATCAGCACCGGCACCGTGGCACTGCAGTCGCAGCTGGTCGAGCGCGACATCCCCAATTTCCTCAAGGCCACCGGCATCGAAGCGACCGTGGCGCTGGCCAAGGGGCGCACCCGTTACCTGTGCACCCGCAATGCCGCCGAAGCGCATGGCGACGGCGCGCAGGAAGGCATGTTCGAGGATGAGCAGCCGCTGTTCGATCGCCCGCTGGCACCGATTGAAATGGACCTGGCGCAGTCGCTGAGCAAGGCGTTCCTCGAAGGCCGGTGGAACGGTGACCTGGACAACGCCCCGGAAACGATCAGCAACACCCTGCGCTCGCGCATCACCACGCCGGCCTCGGGCTGCGCCGGGCGCAAGTGCGCCTACTCCGCGCAGTGTGCGGTGCTGCGCTCGCGCAACACGGTGCGCGAGGCGCAGATCGTGGTGACCAATCACGCGCTGCTGTTGTCGGCGCTGTCGATCGGGGAGAGCGACAACGGTCAGCCGCTGATCGCGCCGCCGTCGGAAATGCTGCTGGTCCTCGACGAAGGCCATCACATCGGCAACGTCGCTATCGACCAGGGCGCGGCCAGCCTCGCGCTGGACGAGATGGCCAAGCGTACCGGCCGCCTGCAGGTGCTGATCGCCGCGTCCTACCGCGCGGTGGACAAGGACAAGCTGGGCAACCTGCTGCCCAACGAGGCGATCGAGGCCGCCGCCAAGGTCAGCAAGCAGCTCAAGGCCTTCCGCGATGTGATCGACCGCAGCTGGCGGCCGGACCCGTCCGCGCAGGAGCCGATGTGGCGCGCCCCGAACGGTCGCCTGCCGGAAATCTGGATGCCGGATATCGAGGCCATCGCTGACGATACCCGCGCGCTGTTCAACTGGGCGCACGCCGCGCTGACCCAGGTGGCCAAGGGCAAGCCCGAGGATGCCGCGCGCGAGCGCCTGCAGCGCAACCTCGGCATGGCGCTGGAGATGATCGAGCAGCAGCACAACCTGTGGACCGGCTGGCGCCGCGAAGACAAGGACGGCCAGCCCCCGACCGCGCGCTGGATCACCCTCTCGCGCGATGGCGACCTGGTCCTGCATGGCTCGCCGGTTTCGGCCGCGAACGTGCTGCGCAAGCTGCTCTGGGATGAAGTGGATTCGGTGGTGATGACCTCGGCCACGCTCACCGGCGGCGGGGACTTCCAGGCGCTGGCGATCGACAACGGCATTCCGGCCGAGGCCGAGATGGTCTCGCTGGCGTCGCCGTTCGATCTGCCCAACCAAGCGCAGCTGATCGTGCCGGCGTTCCCGGTCACCCCGGATGACAAGGAAGGTCACCCCAAGGAAATCGCCAAGTACCTGGTCAAGGAACTGGACTGGGACAAGGGCAGCATCGTGCTGTTCACTTCGCGCTGGAAGATGGAAAAGGTGGCCGAGCTGATGCCGGCCGCGCAGCGCAAGCAGGTGCTGGTGCAGGGCGAAACCGCCAAGCAGAAGATGATCGACGAGCACCTGCGGCGTACCTCGGCCGGCGAGGGCTCGGTGCTGTTCGGGCTCAATTCGTTCGGCGAAGGCCTCGATCTGCCGGGCGAAGCCTGCACCACGGTGGTGATCACCCAGGTGCCGTTCGCGGTCCCGACCGACCCGCAGACCTCCACCCTGAGCGAGTGGTTCGAAAGCCGCGGCCTGAACGCCTTCAACCTGATCGCGATCCCGCACGCCCTGCGTACGCTGACCCAGTTCTCCGGCCGGTTGATCCGCACCTCCACCGATACCGGCCGCGTGATCATCCTCGACTCGCGGCTGCTGACCCGCCGCTACGGCAAGCGGATCATCGATTCACTGCCGCCGTTCAAGCGGGTGATCGGGTAGGGGTGCATCAGACAGCCACGTGGTCGTGGCGTTCACAACGGTAGCGCCACGCCATGCGTGGCTGCGCTCCGATGTGCCTGAAACTGCACGCATCCACGCATGGCGTGGACCTACTCTTCCAGCTTCGCCAGGTCCCGCACCGCACCCTTGTCGGCACTGGTGGCCAGCAACGCGTAGGCCTTCAGCGCGCCGGTGACCTTGCGCGGGCGGGCCTCGCGCGGCTTCCAGCCCAGTGCATCCTGCTCGGCGCGGCGTGCGGCCAGCGTGGCGTCATCCAGCAGCAGATCGATGCGCCGTGCGGGAATGTCGATACGGATGCAGTCGCCGTCGCGGACCAGGCCGATGGTGCCGCCCGAGGCCGCTTCCGGCGAGGCATGCCCGATCGACAGGCCCGAAGTGCCGCCGGAGAAACGACCGTCGGTGAGCAGTGCGCATTGCTTGCCCAGGCCCTTGGATTTCAGATAGCTGGTCGGGTACAGCATTTCCTGCATGCCCGGGCCGCCCTTCGGGCCTTCATAGCGGATCACCACCACGTCGCCGGCCACCACCGTGTCGGCGAGGATGCCGGCCACGGCGGCGTCCTGGCTCTCGAACACACGCGCGTTGCCTTCGAACACATGGATCGATTCATCGACGCCGGCGGTCTTCACCACGCAGCCATCGACGGCCAGATTGCCGCGCAGCACCGCCAACCCGCCCTCGGCCGAATAGGCATGCGCCACGGCGCGGATGCAGCCTTCGGCACGGTCCACGTCCAGCGTCGGCCAGCGCGTGGCCTGGCTGAAGGCGACCTGGGACGGGATGCCGGCGGGCCCGGCACGGAAGAAGTCGTGCACCGTTTCATCGGTGCTCACCGCGACATCCCAGCGCGCGATCGCCTCGGCCAGGGTGCGGCTGTGCACGGTCGGCACGTCGGTATGCAGCAGCCCGCCGCGCGCGAGTTCGCCGAGGATGCCGAACACACCGCCAGCTCGATGCACATCCTCCATGTGGTACTTCGGGGTATTCGGGGCGACCTTGCACAGCTGCGGCACACGGCGCGACAGCGCATCGATGGCATGCAGGTCGAAGTCCACTTCCGCCTCCTGCGCCGCCGCCAGCAGGTGCAGGATGGTGTTGGTGGAACCGCCCATGGCGATGTCCAGCGTCATCGCGTTCTCGAACGCTTCGCGGGTCGCGATGCCACGCGGCAGGGCGCCGATCTCCTCACCGCCGTACCAGCGGTGGCACAGCTCCACGATCAGTCGCCCGGCGCGGCGGAACAGCTGCTCGCGGTCGGCATGCGTGGCCAGGGTCGAGCCGTTTCCGGGCAGCGACAGGCCGAGGGCTTCGGTCAGGCAGTTCATCGAGTTGGCGGTGAACATGCCCGAGCACGAGCCACAGGTGGGGCAGGCGCTGCGCTCGTACTCGGCGACCTTCTCATCGCTGGCGCTTTCATCCGCGGCGATCACCATCGCATCGACCAGGTCCAGCTTGTGCTCGGACAGGCGCGTCTTGCCGGCTTCCATCGGTCCACCGGAGACGAATACCACCGGGATGTTCAGGCGCAGCGCGGCCATCAGCATGCCGGGCGTGATCTTGTCGCAGTTGGAGATGCACACCAGCGCATCGGCGCAGTGCGCGTTGACCATGTACTCCACCGAGTCGGCGATGATCTCGCGGCTGGGCAGCGAATACAGCATGCCGTCGTGGCCCATGGCGATACCGTCATCCACCGCGATGGTGTTGAACTCCTTCGCCACGCCGCCGACCTGCTCGATCTCGCGCGCCACGAGCTGGCCCAGGTCCTTGAGGTGCACGTGGCCGGGCACGAACTGGGTGAACGAGTTGGCGACGGCGATGATCGGCTTGTGGAAGTCGCCATCGGTCATCCCGGTGGCGCGCCACAGGGCGCGGGCGCCAGCCATGTTGCGGCCGGCGGTGGAGGTGCGGGAGCGGTATTCAGGCATGGTGGCTGGCAGGATCTGGCGGGCCGTGGGGGCGCGTTTCAGCTCGATTCTGCCGAAAAATTCCGGTTGCGTTTGCAACCACCTTCGCCGCTGCCGCGCGATCGAATCCTGAAACGCTGTTCATGTTTTGGACTTTGCCGGTTTTGGTTGTTCGCCCCGATCAGGCATGATTGGGGAGATAACCGTATTAGGGGGCATGACGCCATGAAACGTTCCAGGACCACTGCGCTGCTGCTGATGAGCGCTGCGCCGCTGCTGTTCACCGCCTGCCAGAAGAACGAGGCCGTGCAGGTGCAGGAAGGGCTCTACACCTCGGTGCAGGCCTGTACCGAAGCCACCGGCGATCCGTCCAGCTGTCGCACGGCCTTTGCCGACGCGCAGAAGCAGTCCGCCGATGCCGCCCCCAAGTACGCCTCGCGTGAAGCCTGTGAAGCCGAGTACAACGCCGAGCAGTGCGTGGAACAGAAGACCTCCACCGGCCATTCGTTCATCGGCCCGATGATGATGGGCTTCTTCATGTCGCAGATGCTCAGCAACCGTGGCGGCGCAGGCCTGGCCCAGCAGCCGGCCGCGAGCCCGGCCTATCAGGACAAGGCCAAGGGCTGGGCACGCCCGGGTCCGTCGACCGGTGGCATGAACACCGCCAGCGGCATCGGCGCCGGCAAGGCCGGCCTGGCCCCGGTCAATGCCACCCCGAACCGGGCGGTCACCGCCAGCCGCGGTGGCTTCGGCAACACCAGCAGCAACCGCAGCAGCGTCGGCGGCTGATCGATGCAGCGCGTGCGTATCGCCGAGCGCAGCCAATGGCGCGCCCGGGCCGAAGAGTCGGGGTTCCGTTTCCACACCATCGATGGCCTGCCGTACTGGGATGAAACCGCGTACTACGCCTTCACCCTGCGTCAGATCGAACAGGACATCGAAGATCCCAGCGCCGAGCTGCATGCGATGGCGATGGATCTGGTGGACGAGGTGGTGGGCAGCCAGCAGTTGATGGACCAGCTGGCGATCCCGCCGCAGTTCCGCGACTGGATCGCCGACAGCTGGCGCCGCCGCGAGCCGCATCTGTACGGCCGGCTGGATTTCGCCTACGACGGCAGCGGCCCGGCCAAGCTGTACGAGCTGAATTACGACACGCCCACCTCGCTGTTCGAGGCCTCGTTCTTCCAGTGGCAGTGGCTGGAGGACCAGCGCAACCAGAACCGGTTGCCGCCGCATGCCGACCAGTTCAACGCGATCCATGAGGCGCTGGTCGAACGCTTCGGCGAACTGGCCGCGCAGTTGCCGCCGCCGCTGTATTTCAGCGCGGTCGGTGCCTCGGAAGAAGACCAGGGCACGGTCGCCTACCTGCGCGACTGTGCGGCCCAGGCCGGCCTGCGTGGCGAAGCGATCGCGATCGAGGATATCGGCCTGTCCGAGGACGGGCGCTTTACCGCGCTCGACGACACCGTGATCGGCAGCCTGTTCAAGCTGTACCCGCTGGAAGACCTGATGACCGAGTCGTTCGGCCAGGCGCTGCCCGCCTCGGGCGTGCAGCTGCTGGAACCGGCCTGGAAGGCGATCCTCAGCAACAAGGGCGTGCTGCCGCTGCTGTGGCAGCGTCACCGTGGCCACCCGAACCTGCTCGCCGCCGAGTTCGACGACGGCAGTGAGCTGCCGCGCGGCTGGGTGCGCAAGCCCTTGTTCTCGCGCGAGGGCGCCAACGTGGCCATGCACCTGGCCGACGGCAGCTGGCAGGAAAGCGAAGGCCCGTACACCGGCCCGGCGATCCGCCAGGCGGCGCATCCGCTCACCGCGTTCGATGGCGGTTATCCGCTGATCGGCAGTTGGATCGTGGGCAACCAGGCCTGTGGCATGGGCATCCGCGAAGACAACAGCCGGATTACCCGCGACAGCGCCCGCTTCGTTCCGCACGCGATCATCGACGAAGCGCCGACGCGTATCTATCTCTGACGGTTACAACAACCCATCCCGCTTGACCGCCAGATAGCGCTCCACCAGCGCCCCGGGCAGTGCCTCGGCGGTGACATCCAGCACCATCACCCGATGGCTGCGCAGCGCGTCATGCGCGTCGCTGCGCTGCTGCAGATAGCGGGCGATCGCACCGGCCTGGGTGGCGTCCTGCAGGGTCTCCACCGGCTGGGCCAGCGCATCGTCCAGCGCGCGCTCGCGCAGGCTGGCCACGCACACCAGGTGCTGGCGCTGCAGCAGGCGCACGGCCGCGAGGAGGTCTTCGATGTCTTCATCGCGCACGTTGGTGACCAGCATCACCAGCGAGCGCCGGCGTTGCCGCAGCGAAAGCTCGGTGGCCGCGGCGAGGTAATCAGTGGCGACCGGTTGCGCCTGCAGGTCGTAGCTGGCGCGCAGCAGGGTATCGATGGTGCCCATGCCGCGTTTCGGTGCGACCCAGCGGCTTTCGCCACCGGCGGCGAACAGGCCCACGCCGTCGCCCTGGCGCAGCGCGAGGTAGGAGACCACCAGCGCTGCATTGAGCACATGATCGAAGTGCGACAGGCCGCCTTCGCTGGCCATCATGCGCCGGCCGGTGTCGATCATCAGCACCAGCTGCTGGTTCTTCTCGTCCTGGTACTCGCGTGAGATCAGCTTGCGTGCCCGCGCGGTCGCCTTCCAGTCGATCTGGCGCAGGCTGTCGCCGATGCGGTACTCGCGCATCTGGTGGAAATCGGTGCCTTCGCCGCGACGGCGCTTGAGGTGGGCACCGACCAGGCGCGAGGCCTGTTCGGCACTGAACAACGCAAAGCGGGTCAGCGGTGCGAAGTTGGGGTACACGCGCACCGTCATCGCCGGCGGCAGCTGCCGCCGCTGATGCCACAGCCGCCAGGCGCTGTGCACGCGCAGGTGCACGCCCTCGAACACGAAGCGTCCCCGCGCGGTGGGCGTCAGCCGATACGCCACGCTGCTGCTGACCATCGGCTTGAGCGCCAGCGCACGCGGCAGGCCCTGCAGGGCCCAGCCACCCGGCACCAGATCGAACACCTCCACGCGCTGGTGCCGGCTCGATTCCAGCCGCAGCGTGGCCTCGCGTTCGACGTTCAGCGCCAGCGACTCCGGCAGCGCGCGGTGCACGCTGGGCGAGGGCTGGCGGCGCAGGCGCAGCAGGTCCACCAGTGCGATCAGGCCCACGCCGGCACCGATCGCCCACCAGACCGCGTGCGGCCAGGTACCGAGCACCACCGGCACGCCGAGCAGGCCCCAGCCGGCCAGCAGTGCCAGCAGCAGCGGTCCCGGCCTCATGCCGGTCGCCCGCGATGGACGGCGCGCGCACTCATTTGCGTGGTGCGTCCACCTTGGCCAGCAGTGCGGTCAGTGCATCGTCGGCGCTTTGTCCTTCGATCTGGAGTTCCGGTGCCAAGGCGATGCGGTGGCGCAACGCCGGCTTGGCGATGTCGCGCACGTCGTCGGGGGTGACGAAATCACGGCCGGACAGCACCGCCTGCGCACGCGCCGCCCGCACCAGCGCGATGCTGCCGCGCGGGCCGGCACCGAGCGCGATACCCGGCCACTGCCGCGTGGCGGCGACGATACGCACCGCGTAGTCGATCACTTCCGGATCGACCGTGATCGCCGCGGTCGCCTGCTGCAGCGCGACCACCTCGGCCCCGCTCAGCACGCGTGGCACCTGCGAGAGATCGAAGTCGGCCGCGCTGCGGCCGGTGGTGATCGCATCGACCATGCGCTTCTCGTCGTCCAGCGTCGGGTAATCGATCAGCACCTTGAGCAGGAAGCGGTCCAGCTGCGCTTCGGGCAGCGGGTAGGTGCCTTCCTGCTCGACCGGGTTCTGCGTGGCCAGGGTCAGGAACGGCGGGGTCAGCGCGAACGCCTTGCCCTCGATGGTGACCTGGCCTTCCTGCATCACTTCCAGCAGGGCCGACTGGGTCTTGGCCGGGGCGCGGTTGATTTCATCGGCGAGCAGCAGGTTGGTGAACACCGGGCCGCGACGGATCTTGAAGCTCTCGGTCTTCGGGTCGTACACCGCATGGCCGCTGACAT
This sequence comes from Stenotrophomonas sp. TWI1149, assembly GCF_039673155.1. Lineage (NCBI taxonomy): Bacteria > Pseudomonadati > Pseudomonadota > Gammaproteobacteria > Lysobacterales > Lysobacteraceae > Stenotrophomonas > Stenotrophomonas sp. TWI1149. The sequence continues at coordinate 105,653 of NZ_JBDJLB010000014.1, read as the reverse complement.
CGCTGGGCATCAGGTCCGGGGTGAACTGCACGCGACCATAGTCCAGCTCCAGCGCCTGGGCGAGGGCACGCACGAGCAGGGTCTTGCCCAGCCCGGGCACGCCTTCGATCAGCACATGGCCACCGGCCAGCAGGGCGATCAGGATCTGGTCGAGCACCTCGGGCTGGCCGATGAAAGCGCGGCCGACGGCGTCGCGCACGGCATCGACGCGCTCGGACAACGGCGACGGCGACGGCGGCGCGGTCACGGCAGGAGGGGACAGCGGCGGCGGAAGCGTCGGCTCGGTCATAGCAGGTTTCTCATCTGGATCAGCAGGCGGATGCGGTCGCGCAGGCCGGCGACGTCGTGGGCAGCGGGTGGGGTCAAGGCGGTCTGCACGCGTGCGTGCGACCACTGCAGCAGGGTGGCGATGGCGTGCACCTGGGCCTCGCCGGCCAGCGCGGCGGCCGCCGGTGAGCGCCGTCGCAGGCGAGCCAGGAAGGCACGGCGGACCGCGTCGTACAACAGCGGCGCTTTGCCGAAGCGCAACAGGTGCTCGCCGCTGGCGCGGATGTGTTCCAGCAGGGAGCGGCGTTCGGCCGGCGGCGAAGGCAGTTCGCTGCCCAGCCGCTGCGCACGCTGCCACAGCCAGCCGAGCAGGGCCAGCAGCAACGGCGCCCACACCGGCCAACCGAGGTAGAACACGCGGTTCCACAGCGAGGGCGGACGGGAGGCGTAGACCAGCCACATCGTGCCCTTGCCATGGTTCGGCGCCAGCACGTAGCGGGTCAGATCGCGGTGCGCCTTGTCGTGCAGGCCATCGACGATCGCGTTGGCAGCATTCGGGGGGACCGTCGGGTTGGGCCGGCCCTTGCCGTGCATGAAGGCCATGTCGGCCAGCACATCGATGCGGCCATGGCCGTGGCGCAGGCGGGCGAAGACCCGGCTTTCCTCATCTCCCCAGCCCCGCTCGAGCGTGATGCCAGTGGGCGGCGTGACCGCGAAGCGGCGTCCATCGCAGAACTCGACATGCTGCGGGTCATCGCGCACGTGGAACGGCTGGCAGTCGCTTTCATGGCCTTCGCTGTCCACGCCGAGCGCGTCCAGCAGCGGCCCGTTGCGCGCGTCGTCCTTGCCGATCGGTGGCGTGCGCACGATCAGATGCCCGCCGCGTGCCACCCAGGCCATCAGGGCGGCCACCGCGGGCGCGGGGACCTCCGCACTGTCCTGCAGCAGCACGACGGTATCGCCCGGCGCCAACGGCATCCGGGTCAGGTCCAGGCGCGGCCGCGACTGCACCGTGAGGCCGTCCGCACGCAGCGCCTGGCCGAGCACATACAGCGGGTTGTAGCTCGCTTCGCCCTGCGGGGGCAGGCGTTCCACCTCGGTCACCCGCTCGTGCGTGCGCAGGAACAGGATCGCCAGCGGCACCGCGATCACCAGCAGCACGAGGCCAACCAGCAGCCAGCGCAGGCGGGCGCTCATGCGCGCCACCCGAACTGGGCCTGCAGCGTGGAGGCCAGCGAGTCGAAGTCGTCATCGGTCGGCAACTGGCCCGCATAGGCGGCGTACTGCCAGACCCGCACGATGCGTGCGAACAGACTGCGGTCGGCCTCGACCGGCATCCGTCGCGAAGCGCGCAGGCACTGCGCTTCGGTGGCCCCCGGCGGCAGGCTGACCTGCGCGCGTTCGCTCATGGTGTCCACACTGGCGCGATACAACAGCGCCAGCGCCTGGCGGGGGCGTCCCTCCTGCCACAGCGCACGCGCACGTGCGGCGGGATCGGGCGGTGCCACGTCCGGTATCCGGATCGCGTCTTCCACGACCGCCGTCGCCGTTGCGCGACGGCGCTGGCCAGAGCCGCGCAGCCACGGCAGCCAGCGCGGCGCGGTGGCCAGCAGCAGCACCACCAGCAACCCCACGACCGCCCACAGCGTCCACTCGGCGATCTGTGCCGGCAACAACGGACCCTTGGCACCGCGTTGAGAGGTGCCCTTGGTTGCGGCCTCGCGCTTGGCCTTCTCGACATCGGCTGCGTCGGTGTCCGTGCGCTTCCACTCGGTCACCTCGCGGATCGGGCTCTGCAGCGGGTCTTCGTACGCGCGCTGCACGGCCTGGCGGAAGCCGGCCGTATCCACCGCATCGCCGCCGAAGATGCCGACCGGTGTGTTGTCCGGATCGTTGTCGTAGGTCAGCGGTGGATCGTCTTCTTCGGCTACTTCTTCGCCGTCTTCGTCAGCGGCGTCGGCCGCATCGGAGGCGGGCGCCAGGCCGTCCTCTAGCGACGGCGTGTCATCGGCCGGTGCCGCCACCGCGCCTTTGGCGTTCGACGGCGGCCCCTGCTGGGCGTGCAGCGCCGCGCCCGGCCAGATCAGCACCAGGGCCAACATCAGCAACGGCGCCGCCTGCTGCAGCCGTACGCTAAGGCGCCGGAAGGCGATCTCCAGATCCCACGCCTCCATCTGCGTACGCCGGTCCAGGTACAGCCCGAAGCCCGCGCCGGCGTAGAACGGACCGATCACCGTGGCCGCGCCCCAGAACAGCAGGTTCACGCCCAGCTGCATCCACGCCGGCATGTCCTGCTTGGCCAGCTCCCACGCCGCGCGCCAGGAATCGGACAACAGGTCCACCGGAATGAACAGGAATACCGCGGCGATGCCGCCGGCCACCAGCACGATCTCGAACACCATGCACACCAGCGTGAGCAGCAGCGCATGCCCCAGTGCGCCCCCGGCGATCGCACGGCGCCGCTGGCGCCGATGCGCCGGATCAGCACCTTCCAGCAGATTGACCGGGAGCAGCACCGAGCGCAGCGGGCTCAGGCGTCGCCAGCCGAGATAACCCCAGAAGCCCTGCCAGCCCCAGGAGCGCTGCGCGCGCAGGGTCTGCCGGGTCGTCGACGCATCGCCGAACACCCCGCGCGAGATCACGTACAGCGCGATGCGCTCGAACAGCGGCTTGAGCCACCACATCGCCAGCCAGGCCCAGCCGAAGCTGTCGGTCCACCACGCCACGGCGTTGAGCAGCACGAACACCGGCAGCGACACGGCCAGCCAAGGCGCCCAGACTGCGGCCGCATGGCGGCGCACCAGGGCCATGCCCAGCTCCATGGCCTCCCAGCCCGAGCGTGCCCGCAGCACGACGTTGAGCCGATCAATCTGCATCGGCCGCCCCGCGTCCACCGCGCCACAACCAGACGAACACCGTGGTCCACAGCACCGCGGCCACGCTGTATTTCCCCCATGCCGGGATCGCCGCGATCGAGGACCAGAAGGCTTCGATGAAGGCGGCGATCAGCAGCATCGCCGCGACGCCCACGCACAGCTTGGCTCCGATCACGCCGCCCTCGACCAGCGCATCGATGCGCCGCCGCCGCCCGGGGGCAAGCAGTTTCATGCCCAGCTGCAGGCCGGCGCCGCCGGCGATCACGATCGCGGTCAGCTCGAACGCGCCATGGCCGGCCACGAAGCGCCAGAACGGATCGCCGTGGCCGATGTGCTGCAGATGGCCGGCGACCGAGCCGATGCCGACACCGTTGAACAGCATCACCAGCACCGTGCCGACGCCGGCGATCAACCCGAAGGCGAACGTGCGCAGGCCGATGCTGATGTTGTTCATGATGTAGTAGCCGAACATGGTCCAGTTGGTGCCGCTGTCGCGGCCCAGGTTCGGCGAGGCCGGATCGTACATGCGCTCGAATTCGGCGATGCGCGCGTTGTCCAGCAGCAGGTGGATCAGCTCCGGGCGCCACAGCACCAGCGCGAAACTGCCCACCAGCGGCACCACGAACAATGCTGCGGCCACCCACATGCTGCGCGCCTGGCTGCGCACCAGCTGCGGGAAATCGGCGAACAGGAAGGCGAGCGCGCGCTGCCACTGCGGTCGCGGCGTGCGGTAGAGCAGGGTGTGGCCCTGCTGCATCAACTGCTGCAACCGCGCGACCAGCTGCGGGCTGTAACCGCGTCGGCGCGCCAGCGCCAGCTGCTGGCACAGGCGGCGGTAGCGCTGCGGGAAATCACCGTCGTCCAGGCCCTCGTGGGCGGCGTGCCGACGTGCCTGCCGTGGATGCTCGCCGCGCTGGGTCAGCCACTGCTCCAGCGCCTGCCATTCGGCCTGGTAGCGGGCGACGAACTGTTCCTGTCTCATCGGCGTCCCAACAGCCAGTTGGCCATCGCATACAGGCGCAGCACCCCGACCTGGCCGCGGCTTCCGGTGAGCGGTGCGGCGATATCGGCCAGCTCCTGCTGGCGCGGGGTCGACAGCCGCGGCGCGCGCTCGGCGAAGGCGACCACGGCCGCCTGCTCGGCCGGCTGCAAAGGGTGCGGTGGCACCAGCACGCTGCCGACCGGCACGCTGCCGCCCAGCGGCGGCGCACCCTGGTGGATCACCACGGTGCCGGCGACCAGATCGCCGAGGCGGCGGCCATGCGCATCGAACAGACTCGACAGCAGGCCGAGCGCGTAGCCGAACGGCAGCATGTCCACGGTGCGCAGCAGGTTGCGGGTGATCGCGCTCATCCAGCCGATCGGTCCGCCATCGCGCGCGACCACGCGCAGGCCCATGGCGCGTTTGCCCAGGGTGCGGCCCCAGCACGCTTCCTGGACGATGGTATAGGCCCACAGCAAGAGGAACATCAGGCCCAGGTAGAGGCCTTGGCCGAAGCCCCCGAGGAAGGCCAGCGGAATGCTCAGGATCATCAGCGCGCCGATGCGGATCACGAAGTCGATCGCCCAGGCCAGCGCGCGCGGCAACGGACCGGCCACGGGCAGGTGCAGGGGCACGCCTTCGGGGGTGATGACCTCCCGGTAGGTGTCCAGCATGGGCGCGCTCATCGGCGGCACGTCACGCTGGATCGTACGGAAGGCCACAGGGGACGCCGGATTCCTCTCCGGTCTGCCAGCGGGGGCATGCGGGTCTCGACTGCTTCCTGGTCGGCTGAGGACTTTACCGCAATCAACCGCGGTACTGATCCTTCAGGCGCACATAGTGATCGGCCGAGTAGTGCAGCGACTCGATCTCCTTGTCGCTGAGCCTGCGCGCCAGCCGCGCCGGGTTGCCCAGCCACAGCTCGCCTTCGCTGACCACCTTGCCGGGGCCGAGCACCGCGCCCGCGCCGAGGAAACCGTGCGTGCCCACCTTGGCGCCATCGAGGATGCAGGCACCCATGCCGATCAGGCAGTAATCGCCGATGGTGCAGGCATGGATGATGGTGCCGTGGCCGACCGTCACGCCTTCACCGATCAGGGTCGGGTAGCCGCCCTTGTTGAACGGGCTGTGGTGGCTGACATGGATGATGGTGCCGTCCTGGATGTTGCTGCGCGCGCCGATCCGCACGTGGTTCACATCGCCGCGGATCACCGTGCCCGGCCACACCGAGACGTCATCGCCCAGCACCACGTCACCGATGATCGTGCAGGCCGGGTCGATGTAGACGCGTTCGCCGAGCACGGGCAGTTTGTCGAGGAAGGGGCGGATCGGGGACATGCGGACTCCAGGCAAGGACGCGCCCTGCTGGGCGCGGGGTCATGATACCGGGCGCTGTTGTTACGCGACTCTGCTGCGACGCGCGCGTTCCAGGTGCACCAGCAGCAGCGAGATCGCCGCCGGCGTCATGCCGGGGATGCGCTGGGCCTGGCCGATGGTCTGCGGCCGCACCCGTTCGAGTTTCTGCTGCACCTCGGCCGAGAGGCCGCGCACGCCGGCGTAATCGAACTCCGCGGCGATGGCGGTATTCTCGTGGCGCTGCTGGCGCGCGATCTCATCGCGCTGGCGGTCCAGGTAACCGGCGTACTTCACCCCGATCTCGACCTGTTCGGCGACCTTGGCATCGGCCACGGCCGGGCCCAGCGACGGCACCTGCATCAGCGTGGCGTAGTCCAGTTCGGGGCGCTTGATCAGGTCCAGCACGTTGGTTTCGCGGCTGACCGCCACGCCCAGGGTGGCCTCCACTTCGCGGCCGAGCGCATTGCCCGGCGTCGCCCACAGTGCACGCAGGCGCGCGGTTTCCCGTGCCACGGCGTCCTGCTTGGTCTGGAACGCGCTCCAGCGACGGTCATCGACCAGGCCGAGTTCGCGGCCGAGGCCGGTCAGGCGCACGTCGGCATTGTCTTCGCGCAGCTGCAGCCGGTACTCGGCGCGGCTGGTGAACATGCGGTACGGCTCATTGGTGCCGTGGGTGATCAGGTCGTCGACCAGCACGCCCAGATACGCCTCGTCGCGGCGCGGGCACCAGCCGGCGTCGTCGCGGGTGAAGCGGGCGGCGTTGAGGCCGGCCAGCAGGCCCTGCGCGGCGGCCTCTTCATAGCCGGTGGTGCCGTTGATCTGGCCGGCGAAGAACAGGCCGCTGACGGTCTTGGTCTCCAGCGTGTTCTTCAGCCCGCGCGGATCGAAGAAGTCGTACTCGATCGCGTAGCCCGGCCGGGTGATATGCGCGTTCTCGAAGCCGCGCATGCTGCGCACCAGGTCCAGCTGCACATCGAAGGGCAGCGAGGTGGAGATGCCGTTGGGGTAGATCTCGACCACGTCCAGCCCTTCGGGCTCGACGAAGATCTGGTGGCTGGCCTTCTCGGCGAAGCGCACCACCTTGTCCTCGATGGACGGGCAGTAGCGCGGGCCGATGCCTTCGATCTGCCCGCTGTACAGCGGCGAACGGTGCAGCGCGTTGCGGATGATCTCGTGGGTGCGCTCGCTGGTGTGGGTGATCCAGCAGCTGACCTGCGCCGGATGCTCGGCCACGCTGCCCAGGAAGGACATCACCGGGCGCGGGTCGTCGCCGGGTTGTTCTTCCATCAGGCTGTAGTCCAGCGAGCGGCCATCGATGCGCGGCGGCGTGCCGGTCTTGAGGCGGTCGATCACGAACGGGCGCTCGCGCAGGCGCGCGGCCAGCGTGGTCGCGGGCGGGTCGCCCATGCGGCCGGCGGCGTACTGGGTTTCACCGACGTGGATCTTGCCGGCCAGGAAGGTACCGGCGGTGAGCACCACGGCCGCCGCGCTGAAGCGCAGGCCGGTCTGGGTGATCGCACCGCGCACGGCGTCGCCTTCGATGATCAGGTCATCGACCGCCGCCTGGAACACGGTCAGGTTGGGCTGGGCCTCGACGATCTGACGGATCGCCATGCGGTAGAGATTGCGGTCGGCCTGGCAGCGCGTAGCGCGCACGGCCGGGCCCTTGGAGGCGTTGAGCGTGCGCCACTGGATGCCGGCGCGGTCGGCGGCATGGGCCATCGCGCCGCCCAGGGCATCGATCTCCTTGACCAGATGGCCCTTGCCGATCCCGCCGATGGCCGGGTTGCAGCTCATCGCGCCGATCGTTTCCACGTTGTGGGTCAGCAGCAGGGTGCGCGCACCGCTGCGCGCGGCCGCCAGCGCGGCCTCGGTGCCGGCGTGGCCGCCGCCGATGACGATCACGTCGTAGCGGTAGAAGGAGTCAGTCATGGCGGAGGAGCTCGGGACGGGGCCGGGCGGCCCGGATCAGCCCTGGCGACAGGGCGCGGGTGGCGATTTTAGCGCCATTCGTCGGGGGCCATGAAATCAACCCTCAAGTTGGCACGTTTTCTGCAGATAACCCAATAGCACCCAGGATGGCATGCGCCTTGTGCGCAACGGACCGGAATTGGAACAGGGGCCGGTCCAAGCGCATCGTGGGGAAGCAGAGGGGCCGGCAGTCGGGGGACTGCCGGCCCTGTTTTTTTTGCCGTTCCCGGCCGCGCCGGGTGGCCCAAATACAGAAGGCCCCGCCAGTAGCGGGGCCTTCTGCGTTTAAGGTGCCGACATCCGACAGGGCCGGAACAGGGGGGATCCAGATGTTCCTGGCGGATATCGACATAGAGCCGAATGTGACGCCACTTGTCGCTTTTGACACTTTGTGACCGTGGCAGTCACCGCCCGGCTAGAGTGAACCGCCGGGCGGGTGAAAATCAAGCCATCTCAGGGCTCAACTGTGCGTTGGTTCGCATTGTTGAGATTCCGCCACGGGGAGCCGTTCATCCTCGGCGCAGCCGGACGCGGGGCCTGGGCCGGGCGTGCCTGCGGCGGACGCGAGGGGCGCTGCTGCTGTTGCTGCGGTCGGCGCGGGCCACCCACCGAATCCATGTTGCGCCACGGCGAGCCACCGTTGGTCGGACGCGGACGATCCGGCGGACGGGTCGGATGACCCCCATTGCCGTTGCCGGGACGCGGCGGCGGGCGATGATTGTGCGGCGGACGGTAGTTCGGATAGGGGCGATACACCGGGTAGCCGTAACCACCGCCATAGCCGCCGCCATAACCGTAATATCCGCCACCGCCGTAGTAGCCGCTGCCGTAGCCGTAGGGATAGCCGGCCGGGTAGCGGTACTCGACCGACGGTGCGCCGTGGTAGTAGCCACTGCCGCCACCGCCACCGCCGACATAGTCGTACGTCGCGCAGCCGGACAGGGCCAACAACAGGCCACCGGCAAGAACAAGGCGCATTTTCATGATGGGTCCCCCCAAAGGGCTGTAGGGCCAGCTTCGGCCCACGGCATTGAATCGGCCCTTAACTCGGCCCGATCCGAATGAATGGTTGCCATGCTGACACGTTCATCAGGGCACATGTGGCCGTGGGGCATACGTTAATCTTGCGTCATGAGCGATTCACCCTTGCCCTGTGTTGACGACGTGCTGGCGGCGGCGGCGCGCATTGCCGCGCACGCCTGCGTGACCCCGGTGCTGCGCTCGCGCACGCTGGATGCGATGACCGGCGCCACGATCTTCTTCAAGGCCGAACACCTGCAGCGCAGCGGCGCCTTCAAGTTCCGCGGCGCGTGCAATGCCGTCTGGGCGCTGGACGATGACCAGGCCCGGCGCGGGGTGGTCACCCACTCCTCGGGCAACCATGGCGCCGCCCTGGCGCTGGCCGCGCGTACCCGCGGCATCGCCTGCCATGTGATCGTGCCGGAGGGCGCCGTGGCGGCCAAGCTGGCCAACATCGGTCGCCACGGGGCCACGCTGTGGCGCTGCGACGCCTCGATCGCCGCGCGCGAAGCGATGTGCGCGCAGGTCCAGGCCGAAACCGGGGCGACCCTGGTGCATCCCTACACCGATGCCCAGGTGATCGCCGGGCAGGGCACGGCCGCGCTGGAGCTGCTGCACGCCAGCGAGGGCCTGGACATGATGGTGGTGCCGGTGGGCGGCGGGGGCCTGGCCTCGGGCACGCGGCTGGCGCTGCAGGCGGTCGCCCCGGCGGCCGGGCTGGTTCTGGCCGAACCGCTGGGGGCGGCCGATACGGCGCGCTCGCTGGCGGCCGGCGAGCGCCGCATCGATTTCACCCCCGATACCGTCTGCGATGGCCTGCGTGGCACGCTGGGCATGCCGAACTTCGCGCTGCTGCACGGCGCGGCGCAGGTGATCACCGTTGCCGATGACGCCACCATCGCCGCGATGCGGCTGATCTGGCAGGTGCTCAAGCAGGTGGTCGAGCCGTCCTCGGCGATCGCGCTGGCGGCGATCCTCGCCGAACCGGCCCGCTTTGCCGGCAAACGTGTCGGTGTGGTGCTGTCGGGCGGCAACGTCGACCTGGACGCCCTGCCATGGAGCGCGGCATGAGCCGGCGCACCGGGGTGGGGTTCTTCGGCTGGCTGTGGCGGTTGTGCATCGTGCTGGCCGTGTGGCTGCTCGGGGTCACGGCGTGGATTGTCTGGATCGGCGAGCGCGACCAGGCACAGAAGGCCGACGCGATCATCGTGCTCGGTGCGGCGGCGTATGACGCCAAGCCCTCACCGGTGTTCGAAGAGCGCATTCGGCACGGCCTGGATCTGTACCAGCAGGGCTATGCGCCGCTGCTGATCTTCACCGGTGGCTACGGCGGCACCGGCGCGCGCTTTTCCGAATCGCAGGTGGCACGTCGCTACGCGCTCAAACAGGGCGTACCGGATGACGCGATCCTGATCGAGACGGCCTCACGCACCACCCGGCAGAACCTGATCGAGGCACGGCGCCTGATGGATCAGCGCAAGCTGCACCGCGTGATCATCGTCAGCGATCCGCTGCACATGGCGCGCGCGCTGCGGCTGTGCCGGGAACTGGGCATCGATGCGCTGGCCTCGTCCACGCCGAGCACGCGCTTCCGCAGCTTCCACACGAGCTGGCGGTTCCTGGCGCAGGAAATCTACTTCTTCCACCGCGACCTGTTTCCGGCGTCCTAGCGCAGCGCTTCGCCGCGGTGCTGCGCCGTAACGCCGGGCAGACGCCGGCGCATCACGTCGTCCGCCGACGGATCGGAATCGCCGAGATCGGCACGGTGGCGACATCGTGGCCGCGCTCGCGGATCGGCGCGCCGCCCTCCGGTGCCCAGGCATGGGCGTAGATCACTTCCCAGCTGCTGGGCAGCTTGCCATCCTCGCGGCGCAGCGGCTCGTACGCTGCCCGCGCGGCATCGAAGCGCCCGCGCCCGGTCAGGGTGTGGCGGCGGTCCTGGCGCGCGTTGGTGGCGCCGATCGCCTGCAGCTCGCGCATCAGCGCGGTCAGGTCGTCGTAGGTCAGGGTGAACAGGTCGCGGTCCAGCACCGGATCGCGGAAGCCGGACATCATCAGCGCATCGCCGAACTGCGCGATCGGGGCGAAGCGGCTGACATGCGGCACGTCGTCGGCGGCGGCAAACGCATCGCGCAGTTCGATCAGGGTTTCCGGCCCGAACGTGGAGACCAGCAGCAGGCCCCCGGGCTTGAGCGCGCGGCGGAACCCGGCGAACACCGCCGGCAGATCCTCCACCCACTGCAGGCACAGGTTGCTGAAGATCACATCCACGCTCTGGTCCAGCACCGGCAACGCCTGCGCATCGCCGCATACGCGCGAGAACGGCTTCCACCAGCCGGCCTGCTTCTTCGCCTCGCGCAGCATCGGCTGGGCCAGGTCGAGCGCGATCACCTGCGCCTTCGGCCAGCGCTTCTTCATCACGGCGCTGGCGTGGCCGGTGCCGCTGCCGACATCGAGCACCACCTGCGGCTGGCGGTTTTCCAGGTAGTCCAGCGATTCGAGGAGGCGCTTTTCCACCTCGCGCTGCAGCGCCGCGGCGGCGTCGTAACTGCTGGCGGCACGCGAGAAGGCGCGGCGGACGTGATGGGGATCGAAGCTGGACGTCATGGGGTACTCACGGCTCAAAACGATGGTGCGGGTGGAATCAGAAGGTGCCCGGGTAGGCGCCGCCATCGATCAGCAGGTTCTGCCCGGTGATGTAGCCGGCCTGCGCACTGCACAGGAACGCGCAGGCGGCGCCGAACTCATCGGCGGTGCCGAAGCGGCCGGCCGGGATGTGGGTGCGCTTGCGTTCGGCGAGCTGGCCGGCATCGATGCCCTGCTGCTGCGCCAGATAGGCGAAGTTGCCGCGCAGGCGGTCGGTATCGAACTGGCCCGGCAGCAGATTGTTGAGGGTGACGTTGTGGGCAACGGTCCTGCGTGCCAGCCCGGCCACGAAGCCGGTCAGCCCGGAGCGTGCGCCGTTGGACAGCCCGAGGATGTCGATCGGCGCCTTCACCGAGGACGAGGTGATGTTGACCACGCGGCCGAAGCCGCGCTCGATCATGCCGTCCACGGTGGCGCGGATCAGCTCGATCGGGGCCAGCATGTTGGCATCCAGTGCGGCGATCCAGTCGTCGCGGCTGAACTGGCGGAAATCGCCCGCCGGTGGTCCCCCCGCGTTGTTGACCAGGATGTCGACCTGCGGGCAGGCGGCCAGCGCCGCGGCGCGGCCCTCCGGCGTGGTGATGTCGGCGACCACGCCGATCACCCTGCGGGCGCCCGGCAGGGCCTGCAGCTCGAGCACGGCGCGATCCAGCGCCGCTTCACCGCGCGCGGCAATCACCACGTTGACGCCTTCGCGGGCCAGCGCACGCGCACAGCCCAGCCCGAGGCCTTTGCTGGCGGCGCAGACCAGGGCCCAGCGGCCGGCGATTCCAAGATCCATGGGTCAGTCCTGTGGCGAGAGGCAGGCGTACATGATCGGCGATGCGTGGCCGGGAGAGGTCAAGACTGTGCGGCAACAAAGTGTTGCAGCCGCGCGGCGACCTCGTCGGCATGGCCGAGGAACGGGGCATGCCCGCCGTGGGCGACCACATGGACCTGCGCGGCGGGGGCCAGCGCGCCGGCCGCCTGCATGGCCCGCGCCGAGACCAGCCGGTCGCGCTGGCCGGCCAGCCACAGGCTGGGTTTGCCCAGCGGGGCCAGGGCGCCGCGGAGATCGGTGTTCTCCAGCAGTCGCAGGCCTTCCTGCAGCGCACGGGGGGCCGGTTCTCCGCGCGCGACCAGCATCTCGCGCAGCGTGCGCAGTTCCTGGCGGGCGTGTTCGGACCCCATCGCGTCCAACGCGAGGAAGCGCTCCAGCGTGCCGCGATAGTCCCGCGCGAGGTCCTGGCCGAACTGGCCGAACACCGCCGGCTCGACCGCATGCGGCCAATCGTCGCCGCGCACGAATCGCGGGGTGGCGGCGATCATCGCCAGGGCGCGCACCTGCGGCAGTGTCGCGGCGGCATGCAGGGCGAACAGGCCGCCGAGCGACCAGCCGCACCAGACTGCCGGCGGCGTGGCCGCGGCGATGGCGTTGACCACATGCGGCAGGCGCAACGGGGTGGTGTCGTCGCGGCTGGCACCATGGCCGGGCAGATCGACCAGGTGCAGCTGGAGATGCGGCGACAGCCGCTCCACCAGCGGCGCGAACACGCCGCCATGCAGGGCCCAGCCATGGATCAGGACCAGCGCCGGGCCCCGGCCGATGACATCGATATGCATGCTCAACTCTGTGGCGTCACGCGGTCAGGGCATTCAACGCGTGCTGCTGGCCCACGGTATCGCGGGCGTGCGCGATCGCATCGACCAGCGCGCGCACCTGCGCCGGCGCATGCAGTGCGGACAGCGTGACGCGCAGGCGCGCCTTGCCCTCGGGCACGGTCGGCGGACGGATCGCGCTGACCAGGAAACCCGCCGCCTCCAGCGTGGCCGACATCGCCATCACCGTCGACTCGGCGCCGCACAGCAGCGGTTGGATCGGCGTATCGGACGGCATCAGTTCCAGGCCGTGCTGGCGGGCACCGGCGCGGAAGAGGCCGATCAACTCGGTGAGCTTCTCGCGGCGCCAGTCGTCGCGGCGCGCCAGCTTCACGGCGGCCAGTGCAGCGGCGGCCTGGGCCGGCGGCACGGCGGTGGTGTAGATGTAGGGCCGCGCGGTTTCGGCCAAGTGCTGGATCATCGCCTCGTCGCCGAGCACGACCGCGCCACTGCCGCCGAGTGCCTTGCCGAGCGTGGCCAGCTGCAGCGGCACATCGTCGACGCCCAAACCTGCATCGGCCACGCAGCCGCGGCCGTGTTCGCCGACCACGCCGATACCGTGCGCGTCATCGACGTACAGCAGCGCTTCCTGCATGCGCGCCACCAGCGACAGCGAGCGCAGCGGGGCGATGTCGCCATCCATGCTGAAGACACCGTCGGTGGCCAGCATCGCCGCGCCGTTGGGCGCGTGCTTGAGTTGGCGCAGCGCGCCTTCGGTATCCAGGTGCGGATAGCGCCGCAGTCGGCAACCGGCCAGGCGCGAGGCATCGAGCAGGCTGGCGTGGTTGAGCCGGTCCTGCACGCAGACATCGTCTTCTTCGCCGAGCAGCGCCTGCTGCACGGCCAGGTTGGCGGCAAAGCCGCTGCCGAACAGCAGTGCGCGCGGATAGCCGAGCCAGTCGGCCATTTCCTGTTCGAGCGCTTCATGCAGCGCATGGTGGCCGCAGATCAGGTGCGAGGCGGTCGCGCCGGCGCCTTCGCGCGCGGCGGCATCCTGCAGTGCGCTGACCACCCCGAACTGCTGCGACAGACCCAGGTAGTCATTGCTGCAGAAGTTGGTCAGCCATTGGCCGTCCACTTCCAGCTGCACGCCATCGCGCCGGCTCACCACGCGGCGGACACGCAGGCGCCCCTGCGCGTCGCGGAGCTTGCGCTGGGCCTGGATGCGGTCGTGCAGGTCAGGACGGGCCATGGTCGTCAGGGGGTCCGGGTGGGCCGCTAGCGTACCCGGTTGCCGGGCCCGCTGCTCGGGGCTCAGGCCGCCCGCCCACAGCCGCCGCCAGCGGTGATGTCGGCGTGGACCGTGGCCGGGTGATCGTGCCCCACCGCGTCCACGCTGATCGCCATCGGGCGCAGCCCCAGCCGTTCGAACAGGGCCAGGTCGCGCTCGGTGTCCGGGTTGCCGGTGGTCAGCAGCTTTTCGCCATGGAAGATGGAGTTGGCCCCGGCCAGGAAGCACAGCGCCTGAAGCTCGTCGCTCATCGCCTCGCGCCCGGCCGAAAGCCGCACCATCGAACGCGGCATCACGATGCGGGCCACCGCGATCATCCGCACGAACTCGAACGGGTCCAGCGCGGCGGTGCCGTGCAGGGGGGTGCCGGCGACCTGCACCAGGCGGTTGATCGGCACCGAGTCCGGGTGGGCGGGCAGGGTGGCCAGCGCCAGCAGCAGGCCGGCGCGGTGTTCGCGCGTCTCCCCCATGCCGACGATGCCCCCGCAGCAGGTCTTCAGCCCGGCATCGCGCACGTGCGCCAGCGTGTCCAGTCGGTCCTGGTACTGGCGCGTGTGGATGATCGAGTCGTAGTAGTCCGGTGCGGTGTCCAGGTTGTGGTTGTAGTAGTCCAGCCCGGCCTCGCGCAGGGCGGTGGCCTGCGCGCCGCTGAGCATGCCCAGCGTGGCGCAGGTTTCCAGGCCGAGCGCCTTCACCTCGCGGATCATCGCCGCCACCTTGGGGATGTCGCGGTCTTTCGGCGAGCGCCAGGCCGCGCCCATGCAGAACCGCGAGGCGCCGGCGGCCTTGGCCTGGCGCGCCCTGGCGACCACATCGTCGGTGGCCATCAGCTTCTGCGCGTCCACGCCGGTGCTGTAGCGCTGTGCCTGCGGGCAGTAGGCGCAGTCTTCCGGACAGCCGCCGGTCTTGACCGAGAGCAGGGTCGAGACCTGCACTTCCGCCGGATCAAACTGCTCGCGGTGCACGCTGGCCGCGCGGTGCAGCAGCGCCGGGAACGGCAGTGCGAACAGCGCCAGCAGCTCCTCGTGGTGCCAGTCGTGTCGGATGACAGAAGCCATGGGGATGTCCTGACAGATAGGGGAACGAAAGGGCGGCAGTCTGGTGAGGAGGTCGCCATCTGTCAACCATATGATAATTTCAAAAGTTTACGGAGCCTTCGGGTGGCTGCGCTGGCAGATCCTGCCGCTGCGCTGCCTGGTCTGCGAGTGCCCGGGCGAGGATGGAATGGACCTGTGCCGCGCCTGCCATCGAACGTTGCCCTGGAACGACCATGCCTGCCGCCGCTGCGCGCTGCCCTTGGCGGCGGCCGACCGCGCCGATGAAACAGACGACCACTGCGGGCGTTGCATCGACGAGCATCCCCGCCAGGCCGCCGCCAGCGCGGCGTTCCTGTATGCGGCGCCGATCGACCACCTGCTGATCCGCTTCAAGTTCCACCAGGACCTGGCCGCCGGCCGATTGCTGTCGCAGCTGATGCTGCAGCGCGTGCCGCCGTTCCTGGCCGGGCCGCTGCAGCCGATGCCGCTGCATCGCCGGCGGCTGCGCCAGCGCGGCTACAACCAGGCGCTGGAATTGACCCGGCCGCTGGCGCGCGGGCTGTGCTGCCCGCTCTGGCAGGGGCTGCAACGGACCCGCGAAACGGCCGCGCAGTCGAATCTGGATGCCGATGCCCGCCGCTGCAACCTGCGCGATGCGTTCGCGGTACGGGGGCATCCGCCCGCCGGGCTGACCGTGGTCGACGATGTGATGACCACCGGGGCAACCACCGATGCCGCGCTGCGTGCGTTGCAGTACGCCGGCGCCGGGCCGATGCAGGTCTGGGTCTGTGCGCGCGTGCCGTGAGCGCAGTTGTACGGCGTCTTCGCCACCCGCTGCGCCCACGCAGCAGCGATACTGCTGTCATCCCCTCATGGAGAGACACGCATGCGAAGTTCCCTGTTGATCATGACGATGTTGCTGGGGTCCGGCCTGAGCGCCTGCACGCAGACATCCCCGCCTCCGGCGGCGGCAGACGCGCCGGCGGGCGTCTCACCGCTGGCGCAGGCACGCATCCAGATGCGTGAGGTGGCCGAGGATGCCAAACGCCCCGGCGCCACGACGCTCAAGGACCGCGACGGCAACACGCTCTCGTTGATCGAGCCCGCCTTCGTCACGACGGCCGACATCGCCTCGGTTGCCGTCGGCACCGATGGACACAACGGACAGGACACCCTTGTCCTGCGCTTCACCGATGCAGCCGCACCGCGCATTCTTGCCGCGACCGAAGCACGCGTGGGCAAGCGGGTGGCGTTCACCATCGGCGACCAGGTCCTCAATGTCGCCGTCATCGCCGGTCCCTTCGCGCAGTCCATGCAGGTGACCGGACTGGATGGCAGCGACGAAGCGCACCGGCTGTTCACCGAGATCACCGGCAAGGCGCCCTGATCCCGTCGGGCAGGGCAGCTGCCGCTCAGCGGAAGTTCGCCTCGATCTGCTCCAGCGACTTGCCCTTGGTCTCCGGCAGCCAGAACGCGGCGATCAGGAAGTACAGCAGCGTGCAGCCGGCCCAGAAGAAGAACATGCTGGCGTAGCCGTAGTGACCGACCGTGGGCAGGAAGATCGCCGCGATCGCCGTGGAGACGAACTGGTTGATCAGCAGCGCGATGCTCATGCCGTTGGAGCGGATGCGGGTCGGCATCAGCTCGGACAGCGCCAGCCACACGCACACGCCGGGGCCGACCGCGAAGAACGCGACGAACAGCAGGATGCAGCCGGCGACCAGCCAGCCGTGCGTGGGCGAGGGCACCGGGCCGATCACCGCGCGTTCGATCACCAGCGGTGCGCTGGCGGCCTGCGCGGGATCCGGGAACGGGTTGAGGTGCAGGGTACGGAAGAAGCGGCCGATCACGCTGTCGGCCGAGACCGCGTCCTCGCGGCGGATCTGCAGGGTGGCATCGATCGGGTTGTCGCTGCGCAGCGAGCGCACATTGCTGAAGCCGCCGTAGGCATAGGACACGGTCAGCTGTTGCGGCGCGGTGCCGGCAGTGCCGTCCAGCCGCTGCCATTGCGCGGCATCCAGCGGCAGCGACAGGGTGGTGCCGCTCACCTGCTGCTGCAGCGTGGCCTGCACATCCAGCCGCCCGCGTTCGCTCTGCACGAACAGCAGGGCGGCCGCCAGCAGCGACAGCGTGATGCCGCCACTGCCCAGCATCAGCAGGAACTTGCGGCCCTTGCGGTCCACCAGCACCAGCGCCACCACGGTCATCACCGCGTTGAGCAGCTTGATCGCCACATCCGCACCATTGGCCACCGAGCCGGGCAGGCCGGCCTGGTTGAGGATGTTGACCGCGTAGGCCAGCACCGAGTTGATGCCGGTGGCCTGGGTGAACGCCAGCACCAGGCAGGCCAGCACGAAGGGCCACACGTAGCGGCGGCTGAGCAGTGGATCGCGTTTGCCGTTGCGGCCGATCTGGCGTTCTTCCGGCGCCTGCATGCGCTGCAGGGTCGGCTCGACGTCGGCCGCGGCGACCGTGCGCTGCAGCGCGCTGCGCGCCTTGTCGATGCGGCCACGGCGCACCAGCCAGCGCGGTGATTCACTGATCAGCAGCACGCCCCCGGTGAACACCAGGCCGGGCAGCAGGCAGCTCCAGAAGATCGTGCGCCAGGCATGGTCCTTGACGTCGAACAGCAGGCGCTGCTGTTCGGCACCGGGCAGATGGCGCACCGCGGCGGTCGCCGCATCCACCGCATGGGCGTGGTACAGCCCGATCACGGCGGCCAGTACCAGGCCGATGGTGAGCAGCAACTGGAACATCGCGGCGCCGCGACCGCGCCGTTCCGGGCTGAGGACTTCGGCGAGGTACAGCGGCACCACCACGCCGATCAGGCCGCCGCTGATGCCCTGCAGCAGCCGCCCCATCAACAGCGCGCCATAGCCATCGGACAGCGCCATCACCGGGATGCTGGCAGTGAACAGCACGCCAGCCAGCAGCATCGCGCCGCGACGCCCGATCAGGTCGGCGACCATGCCGGCGAACAGCGAGGACAACACGCTGCCGAGCAGCACGGCGGCGACCACGAAGCCCAGCTGCTGGCTGGTCAGGTGCCAGCTCGCGGTCGCGGTGGCCTCCAGGTAGGGCAGGGCACCGGCGATGATGCCGATGTCGATGCCGTAGAGCAGCCCACCCATGCCGCCGATGAACAACAGATAGCGTACCGGCCAGCGCGGCGCGGAGGCGCCGGCGTGCACGGGAAGGGCTGCGGAAACGTCGTTCATCATGCCGGTCCTGTCTGCAACTGCGTGCGCCGTGGCGGCGCGGGAGTCAACGCTCAGTCGAGCGCGATGTCGTCGCCTTCCACCACCACGCCGCGCACGCGCAGGTCGTGGTCGAGCACCACCAGGTCCGCCCAGGCACCGGTCGCGAGGCGGCCGCGGTCGTCGATCCCGAGGTAGTCGGCCGGATAGCGCGAGAGCCGGTGCGAGGCGTCGGCGATGTCCAGGCCGAGCGAGACCAGGTTGCGCAGCGCCTGGTCCATGGTCAGCGCACTGCCGGCCAGCGAGCCGCTCGACAGCCGCACGCAGCCCAGGCATTTGTGCACGCGCTGCACGCCCAGCGCGTACTCGCCATCGGGCATGCCGGTAGCGGCGGTCGCATCGGTGACGCAGTACAGGCGCGGGATCGCGCGCAGGGCGGTGCGGATCGCGCCGGGATGCACGTGCTGCAGATCGGGGATGAGCTCGGCGTACTCGGCATGCGCGAGCGCGGCGGTCGCGATGCCCGGGTGGTAGTGGTCCACGCCGGTCATGCCGTTGAACAGATGGGTGAAGCCGGCCGCGCCTGCCTTCAGTGCAGCAACGCCGTCTTCGTAGCTGCCGGCGCTGTGGCCGAGCTGCACGCGGATGCCGAGGGCGCTCAGCGCGGGAATCAGCGCCAGGTGCTGGCCGATCTCCGGGGCGAGGGTCAGCACCTTGATCGGTGCGATCGCATGCAGGCGCTGCACGTCGGCCAAGGTGGCCTCGACCACCAGCGGGGGCTGTGCGCCCAGACGCTCGGCACTGATGAAGGGGCCTTCCAGGTGTACGCCGAGCACGCGCGCCATGCCGGGTTCGCGCGTGGCGATCGCAGCGGACAGGCCTTCAAGCGCGCGGCTGATGTCGTCCTCCTGCGCGGTCATGGTGGTGCCCAGCAGCGCGGTGGTGCCGTGCCGGGCATGCGCGCGCGCCACGGTCTGCGCGGTCGTGCCGCCCTGCATGATGTCCACCCCGGCGCCGCCATGCACATGCAGGTCGATGAAGCCGGGCAGGATCAGCGGGACCTCATCGTCGCCGCGCGGATCGGCGTGTGCGGTATCGATGGCGGTGATGCGATGGTCGAAGTGGATGTCGCCGCGGACCCAACCGGTGTCGGTGAGCAGGCGGCCGTGCAGGGAGCGGGACTCGGTCAAGGCGGGGACTCGGCGATGATCACTTCGACGCCCAGCCGCTGCAGCCCTTCCAGGTACTCGGCCTCGATGCTGGCGTCGGTGATGATGGTGTGGACCTGGTCCAGCCGCGCGATGCGGTGCAGGCTGACCCGGCCGAACTTGGACGCGTCGGTGAGCACCACGATGCGGCGTGCGCGCTCGACCATGCGGTGGTTGAGGCTGGCTTCGGCCTCGTGGTGGGTAGTGAGGCCGAACTGCAGGTCCAGGCCATCGACGCCCAGGAACAGGGTGTCGAAGCTGTAGGTGTTGAGGCTTGCCTCGGCCTGGCTGCCGTGCAGCGACAGCGACTGCTTGCGCAGCAGCCCGCCGGTGAGCAGCAGTTCCACGCCGGGCGCATTGGCCAGCTCCCAGGCGATGTTCAGGCCATTGGTCATCACCGTGACGTCGCGATGCCCGCGCAGGTGCCGCGCCAGCGTCATCGTGGTCGAGCCCGAGTCGATGATGATGTTGTCGCCGGCCTTGACCAGCTTGGCCGCCTCGATACCGATCCGGTCCTTCATCGGCAGGTTCAGCGCATCCTTCTCGTGGATGTCCTGTTCCTGCGGCGGCGTGCGTACCAGCGTGGCGCCCCCGTGGGTACGGGTGGCCAGCCCCTGCGATTCAATGTGGGTGAGGTCGGCACGGATCGTGACCGCCGAGACCGAAAAACGCGTCACCAGCTCGCTGACCTGCACGTTGCCGTGCTCGACCAGGGTCTGGAGGATCTGCTGGCGACGCTGCCGGGTGTTCCGCATGGGGGCGATTCCGTTCGAAAGGGAAAGCCGAAGCTTACCGTTCCGAAAGCTCCTTGGCCTGCCGGGTTTCGTTATGCGTGCCCGAGAGGTTGCGATTGCAGGCCCGTGCGTATTCGGCCAGGCGCAACGCGACCTTGTGCTGGATCAGCGCCAGCGGTGCGGGCTGCAGTTCACCGGCTTCGATCGCCTTGAGCTGTTCGGGCATGAACTGGCTGAGCAGCATCTGCGGCGGCACCTGCGCGGTGAGGTTGGCGACCAGCGTGTCCAGCGCGGCCTGCACCGCCGGCTCGCCCCAGTAGTAGCGGCTGCGGTCACTGAGCGAATAGGCGCGCAGCAGGCGCAGCGCGTGTTCGTCGCCCTGGTAGTAGCTGCGCCAGCTGCCCGGCTTATCGACCATGCAGCGGTCCAGCACCTCGATCAGGTTCGAGCGCTGCGACGCTGCCGGCAGCAGTTCGCGCTCGATCATCGCCAATGCGAACACGGCTTCGCGGAAGGCGTAGGTGGCCGCCGGGCCCACTTTCAGGATCGCGAAGTGATCGCTGACCAGCGCGTGCAGGCCGGCCTCGGTCTGGTAGTCGGTGGAGTGTGCTTCGAACACGATGCGCGGCTGCCGTTCGACGAAGGCCGAGAGGTCCGCGGCGGCGGCAGGGTCGTAGTAGTGCACGCTGCTGTGGTCGAAATCCACGCCGGGCTGCACCACCATCGCGATCACGCGCTCCCACGCCGGCAGCAGGTCCGGGGCGGAGAACGCTTCGCGGTGGATGTCCAGCGTGGTCGCGGCCGCGGCCGGCGTGGTGACCTGCAGGCCACCGGCCAGCGAAGCCTCACCGCCGGGGATCGGCACTTCGGTGCCGATCACGTAGACCGGCGGCGGCAAGCCGTGTTCGGCGGCGGTACGTTCGGCGATCCGCGCCAGTTCGGCCGAGCGCGCGGCGACGATGGCGTCCGGCAGCGGGGTCGGGTCATCGGCGCAGGACATGCTGCAGTCCAGGTGGATCTTGTGGAAACCGGCGGCGACGTAGGCGGCGATCAGGTCGCGCGCGTTCGCCATCGCTGTTTCCGCCGGACCCTTCTGCCAGGCGTTGGGACCAAGATGGTCGCCGCCGAGCACCAGCCGCTCGGCCGGGAAGCCGGCATCGCGCGCCAGCTGCAGCACGTAGTCGCGATATTGCGGCGGGGTCATGCCGGTGTAACCGCCGAACTGATCGACCTGGTTGGAGGTCGCCTCGATCAGCAGCAGGGTGTCGTAGCGCTGCGCGACCTGCATCGCCGCCAGCAGCACCTGCGCGTTGCTGCAGCAGACGCTGTACAGCCCGACGGGTTGGCCCTGGCGATGGGCGGCGATCAACGATTGGACGGCGGACATGGCAACTCCAGTAACAACGGTGTTCAGGGGGAGGAAAAATGCTGGCGTGCGAGCAGGGCGGCGCCACGCGCACCGCCGGCATCGCCGAAGGTGGGCGGCAGGATCGGGGGGACGCGCACGCCGGTGAACAGGTAGGGCGCGATCGCGGCCGGCAGGTCGCGGTAGAGCTGCTCCAGCTTGGACAGGCCGCCGCCGAGCACGATCACGTGCGGGTCCAGCGCGAGGATCAGGCTGGCAAAGCTGTAGCCGAGCAGGTCGCGGTGGATGGCCAGGGCCTGCTGCGCGACCGCATCGCCGGCCTGCGCCCGGGCGACCACCGCGGCGGCATCCAGGGCCGCGCCACCGCGGCGTTCGTGGATCATCGCCAGCCCGCTGCCGGAGACGTAGCGCTCCAGGCAGCCCCGCAGGCCGCAGCCGCAGTCCAGCACCGGCAGATCGTGGCGCTGCTGCAGGGTGGCGGGGAGGCTCCAGTGCCCCCATTCGCCGGCGATGCCGTTGTGCCCGGCGATCAGCCGGCCGCCCACGCAGAAGCCACCGCCCGCGCCGGTGCCGAGGATCACCCCGAACATGCTCGGGTAGCCGGCGGCAGCGCCGTCATGCGCTTCGGACAAGGCGAAACACTGCAGGTCATTGCCCAGTTCCAGCGGGCGCTGCAGGCGTGCCTGCAGGTCCGCACCGACCGTCTGGCCGGTCAGGCTGGGCACGTTGGCGCTGAGCTGGCGGCCACTGGCACGATCACGCACGCCGGGCAGGCCGATGCCGACGGCCACGCCGCGCTCGCCGAGCGCGCGGTCGGCGGCATCGACCAGATCGACGATGGCCTGCAGGAACGCGGCGTAGTCGCGGGTGGGTGTCGCCACGCGCTGGCGGTGATGCACCACCAGCGCCGCGTCGCACGCGACCAGTTCGATCTTGGTGCCGCCGATGTCGATGCCGTACCAGGTCTGCATGCGTGCTCAGCCGTGCGGATGGATGGTCACGCCCTGCACCACACGGTTGACCGTGCCGTCGGGGAAGGGATTGTCCGGGGTCATGCCGAGCGCGGCCGAACGCTGCAGCGCATAGCACTGCGGCACCAGCAGCCACAGCGGGGCCAGCCACGGATCGGGCAGCGCGGGCGCATCGAGCACGAAATCGCCGTCGGCGCGGTCCGCATCGTCGGGCCCGATCGACAGCACCCGGCCGGCGATGCCGTCGCGGCGCAGTTCGTTCAACAGGTCCTGTTCGTAGCGGCGGGCCAGCGGCTGTGCGCTGCGCAGCATCACCACCAGGGTCTCGCCGTTGAGGGTGGACTTCGGCCCATGGCGGAACCCCAGCGGGGTGTTGGCCAGCGCCAGCACGCGGCCGGCGGTGAGTTCGAGCACCTTCAGCGCGGCCTCGCGCGCAACGGCTTCCAGCGGACCGCTGCCGAGATAGATGACGCGCGCGTACGGCGCCTGGGCCAGGGCAGCGACTGCGGCGTCCCAGGCGTCCAGCGCACGCGCGCCGTGGGTGCCCAGCGCATGCAGGCGTTCCAGGCGCTGCGCCCACGGGGCGCGGTCGAACGTGCTCAGCGCGGCCAGCAGCATGCAGCTCAGGCTGCTGGTCATGGCGAAGGCGCGGTCACAGCTGGCCGGCGGCATCAGCAGCGACAAGGTGTCACTGCGGCCGTGGCCACGCGTGGCCAGTTCACCCGCGGCGTTGCAGGTGATGTCCAGGAAGCGCGCCTGGTCGACCTGGTCGCGGACCAGGTCCACCGCTGCCACGCTCTCCGGGCTGGAGCCGCTGCGCCCGAACGACACCAGCAGGGTCGGTCGATCGCGGCGCAGGTACATCGCCGGATGGGTCAGCAGGCTGGTGGTATGCACGGCGCGGACCTCGGCGGGCCACTGCGCATTGATCTGGTCGGCCACCATCTCGGCGATGAAGCCCGAGCTGCCGGCGCCGGTGAAGATCACAAGCTGGCCGGGATCGCGCAGGGCGTCACCGAGGAAGGCATCGATGCGCGCCTGCGCGTCGTCCAGAAGGTCGGCCAGCGCCGTCCACAGCCGGGGCTGCTGGGCGATTTCTTCGGCGGTATAGGCGCCACCGAGGCGCTGCCACGCGGGCAAATTAGGGAGCAGAGAAGCGTCCATTCGCAATTCCTGTTGGGCGAACGCACCTTCTGCGTTTTCTTTCGAAATGTCAAATATCGAAAGATAAAGAAAAGGTAGTTCGATCACACTTTTTACCGATTGCCTGATGGACCATCCTCATCCGCGCTGTTGAATGCCGCGTCGCAGCAAGGTTTCAGGCGACATCAAAGTGCGCATTCAGGTGGCGTTTGGAAAGTGTTGCTGTGCCGCATCTTTCGTTTGTACGAAAATATCCTTCCTTTTTCTTTGCAATTTGTTGACATCTTTCGAGACCCTGCCCTAGAGTCGGCCGCACTGGTTTCAGTTTCCCGCTGACCGCGGGCTTGGGGGCAAGGTGGACTTCCGGTTACGACGCACTGGTCTGACGATCGCACTGCTCGCTGCAGTGGCCCTGGCCGGCACTGCCAGCGCCGCGCCGGTGGGCAACCTGCGTGCGATCAGCGCGACCCCGGGCAAAGACGGCACCGCCGGCTGGACGCTCAGCAGCGATACCGGCGCCACCCTGCGCGTGGAGCTGCTGCGCGAGGACGTCCTGCGCGTGCAGGCCGGCCGCAACGGCACGCTGACCGCTGCCGGCGACAAGGCCGCACCCATCGTCCTGCCGCAGCCGGCGACGAAGGTCGCCTTCCAACGGGAAGAAGACGCCAACGAGGTGCGCATCCGCACCGATGCGCTGGTCCTGCATATCCAGCGCCAGCCGCTGCGCCTGTCGCTGGATCGCCGCGAGGGCGAACGTGATGTCGCCCTGTGGCGCGAACTGCAGCCGCTGGACCTGGACAAGGACCAGAGCGTGCAGGTGCTTTCCAGCGAGGCCGGTGAACACTTCTACGGCGGTGGCCAGCAGAACGGCCGCTTCGAATTCAAGGGCCGCGAGCTGGAGGTGTCGTACTCCGGCGGCTGGGAAGAGGGCGATCGGCCCAACCCCGCGCCGATGCTGCTGAGCTCGCGCGGCTGGGGCATGCTGCGCAACACCTGGAGCGATGGCACCTACGATCTGCGCCAGGCCGACCAGGCCACGCTGCTGCATCGCGAAGACCGTTTCGATGCCTACTATTTCGTCGGGCCGAGCCTGCATACCCTGCTGGACCGCTACACCACGCTGACCGGCCGCGCCGGCCTGCTGCCGCGCTGGGCGTTCTCCTATGGCGACGCCGACTGCTACAACGATGGCGACAACATCAAGAAGCCCGGCAGCGTGCCCGACGGCTGGAGCGACGGCCCGACCGGCACCACGCCGGACGTGGTCGACAGCGTCGCCAAGCAGTACCGCTCGCATGACATGCCCGGCGGCTGGATTCTGCCCAACGACGGCTACGGTTGCGGCTACAAGAAGCTGCCCGAGACCGTGCAGGGCCTGGCGAAGTACGGCTTCAAGACCGGCCTGTGGACCGAGAACGGCGTCGACAAGATCGCCTGGGAAGTGGGCACCGCCGGCAGCCGCGTGCAGAAGCTGGACGTGGCCTGGACCGGCAAGGGCTACCAGTTCGCGATGGATGCCAACCAGTCCGCGTTCAACGGCATCCTGCACAACGCCGACTCGCGCCCGTTCCTGTGGACGGTGATGGGCTGGGGCGGCATCCAGCGCTACGCGGTGGCCTGGACCGGCGACCAGAGCAGCAGCTGGGACTACATCCGCTGGCACATCCCGACCCTGATCGGCTCCGGCCTGTCCGGCATGGCCTATGCCAGTGGTGACGTCGATGCGATCTTCGGTGGCAGCGCCGAGACGTTCACCCGCGATCTGCAGTGGAAGAGCTTCACGCCCGTGCTGATGGGCATGTCCGGCTGGTCCGGCAATGCGCGCAAGCACCCGTGGTGGTTCGATGAGCCCTACCGCAGCGTCAACCGCGACTACCTCAAGCTGAAAATGCGCATGACCCCGTACATGTACGGGCTGGCGCATGACGCGGCGACCACCGGTGCCCCGCTGCTGCGCGCGCTGATGTGGGATTACCCGCAGGATCCGCAGGCGTATACCGAAGCGTACAAGTACCAGTTCCTGCTCGGTCGCGAGCTGCTGATCGCGCCGGTGTACCGCAGCCAGGCCGCGAGCCGTGGCTGGCGCCGCGACATCCACCTGCCGCAGGGCCGCTGGATCGATTACTGGGACGGCCGCCAGCTGCAGGCCGGTGCCGAGGGCCGCGCGCTGGATCGTCCGGTCGACCTGGCCACGATCCCGGTGTTCGTGCGTGCCGGGGCGATCATCCCGATGTACCCGGCGATGCTCTATGACGGTGAAAAGCCGCTCGACGAAGTGACCTTCGATCTGTATCCGCAGGGCACCTCGCAGTACACGCTGTACGAAGACGATGGCGCCACCCGCCGCTATGAGAAGGGCGAATCGAGCACGCAGGCGATCACCGTGCAGGCACCGGCGCAGGGTACTGGCCCGGTGCAGGTGCGCATCGATCCGGTGCAGGGCCAGTACGCCGGCCAGCTGCAGCAGCGCCGCTATGCGCTGCGCGTGCTCAGCCGCCAGCGCCCGGCCACGGTGACGCTGGACGGACGCGCGCTGCCGATGCTGGCCGACCAGGCAGCGTGGCAGGGTGCGGGCGAGGGCTGGTACTTCGATGCGGCCGAGCGCCGCGGCACCCTGCACGTGCGCACCGCGCCGACCGACATCCGCCAAGCGCTCGCGCTGCAGCTGGATCTGCCGATCGCCGCCGCGCCGGCCGACGATGCCTTCCCGCCCGCCCCCGAACTGGGCCGCGCGCTGCCCTCCGACAGCCTGCTGGTGGTCAACCGCCCGGCCGAGGAGCAGGGCTACGAAATGGAGAAGGCCTTCGACGAGGATCCGGCCACGTGGTTCCGCACCGTGCGCAACCAGGCGGTCAAGACCGGCGCGCACGAGTGGGTGCTCGGCTTCGGCGAACGCAGGCTGATCGACGGCATCGAACTGGCGCCGCGCAACGACCAGCACTGGAAGAACGGCCAGATCCGCGATTACGAGATCTACATGGCCGACAGCAACGGCGAGTGGGGTGAACCGGTCAAGCGTGGCCGCCTGACCCTGCAGCAGGGCATGCAGCAGATCGACTTCCCCGCCCACGCCGGCCGCCTGCTGCGCTTCCGCGTGCTGAGCACGCAGAACCCGGAAGGCGATGGCGCCAGCGGTGCCGATCCGATGGTGACCGCGGCGCAGGGCAGCGTGGCGCGGGCGGTCGATGCGCTGCAGCCGCGAGATGTCGGTCCGATCGTGCTGTCCACGTTCCACGTGCTGGAGCACCCGCAGCCGGAGGGCCCGGCGCAGCAGCTGTACCTGTCCGCGTTGCCGCTACCGGCCCCGTTGAAGGCCAGCGTCGCTGCCGACCATGCCTTCGGTGGGCAGGCGGAGATGCGCATGAACGGCCTACATTTCCGCCGCGGCCTGGGCGTCAACGCCAGCAGCCGGATCGACCTGCAGCTGGGCGGCGGCTGGCGCCTGCTGCGCGCCGACCTGGGTATCGATGATCAGTGCCGCACCGCCGGCGGCATGCAGTTCCAGGTCTGGGGCGATGGTCGGCTGCTGTACGACAGCGGCCTGGTCAAAGCACCCGGCGTGGTCAAACCGGAGCTGGACGTGCGCGGCCTGCAGCGG
This sequence comes from Stenotrophomonas sp. TWI1149, assembly GCF_039673155.1. NCBI lineage: Bacteria > Pseudomonadati > Pseudomonadota > Gammaproteobacteria > Lysobacterales > Lysobacteraceae > Stenotrophomonas > Stenotrophomonas sp. TWI1149. Next base: position 78,412 of record NZ_JBDJLB010000014.1, on the reverse strand, counting down.
CTGAGCCTGCGCACGCTCGGAGCGCAGGGTGATCACCCCGCGCAGGTCTGTGGCAACTGGGCCAACGCCGCCCTGATCGGACAGGAGGGCGATACCGCCAGCATCGTGTCGCCGTAACCGAACCGCCTTCCGGAACACCGCTCTCTCCCGTTTCCCGTCTGCGGCCCTTTGGCCGCGGCACGGGGGACGTTTGCCCGAACACACCCATCCACCGCCAGCCCCACGCTGCGGATCGAACAAGGAGCCCAAGATGTTGACCGAACGCCATCGCCATCGCCGCATCACCGCCACCCCCTTGTCCATCGCACTCGGCCTGGCCGTTGCGGTGGTCGGCAGTGCCAGCGCCCAGGACGCAGCGCCCGATACCAAAGCCACCGAGCTGTCGCGCATCGAAGTGACCGGCTCCAACATCCGCCGCAGCGATGTGGAAACCGCCTCGCCGGTGCAGGTGATCAGCAAGCAGGACATCGAGAACATGGGCGCACGCACGCTGTTGCAGGTGCTCGACAACCTGCCGGCGGCACGCCCGGGCCAGCAGGATGCGCGCTCGCTGTTCACCGGCTCGGACGGCGCCTCGCAGGCGAACCTGCGCGGCCTCGGCGCGCAGGGCACGCTGGTGCTGTTGAATGGCCGCCGCCTGTCCTACTACGGCGCGCCGGCCGGCTTCCAGACCCAGTTCGTCAACATCGATGCGATCCCCGCCGCGGCGATCGAGCGCATGGAAGTGCTGACCGACGGTGCCTCTGCGGTGTACGGCACCGACGCCGTGGCCGGCGTGATCAACGTGATCACCAAGCGCTCCTACCAGGGTGCGGAGATCAATCTCACCACGGACAAGTCCTCGCGGATCAGCTCCTACGGCGAGCACCAGGGCAGCATCACCGCCGGTTTCGGCGACCTCGATGAAGACCGCTACAACGTGTACGCCTCGGTCAATCTGTACCGGCGCGATGCGATCCCGCTGAGCGATTTCTACGACAAGCGGCCCGACCAGTACTACGTCAACAACCCCAACTACCTGCCCAACCTGCGCCTGGGTACCGGCAGCAAGCCGGGTGAGTTCAACCCGGGCAGCTACTTCGCGTTCGACCCGGTCACCGGCCGCCGCGTGCAGGAAGCCGCCCCGGGGTGCAACAACGTGCTCACCAGCGAAGCGGCCGGCCCGCGCTGCATCTGGGAGACGTGGATGAACAACGAGATCGACGCCGGCGCCAAGTCGGAGCGCAACACCGCCTACGTCAACGCGCATTTCCTGATCGGCGACAGCACCGAAGCCTTCGCCGAGGCGACCTACACCGACATCGACCTGACCGCCAACGGCGGCACGCCGCGCGCCTACGGCACCACCACCGGCAACCCGACCAGCTGGTTCTCGCGCAACACCGGCACCACGGTCAACCAGTTCCTGTATCCGTACCTGGGCCCGAACAACGAATACAACAACGCCTCGCCCGAGCTGAAGGCACTGATGGGCGGCGTGGTCGGCCTGCAGTACCTGCTGCAGGACGTGGGCGCCAACCACTTCGGCCAGCGCAACACCGACCAGAGCTACCGCGTGGTGGCGGGGCTGCGTGGTGACATCGGCGACTGGAACTGGGAAACCGCCTTCGCCACCGCCGGCAGCCACTCGGTCACCTACCAGACCACCAACGTGAACCTGGCCGGCTTCGAGAAGGCGTTCGGCCCGTACTCGGTCGATCCGGGCACCGGCCGCGTGATCATCTCCGATCACCCGGCGTACAAGTTCGGCGAGATCAGCGACGCCAACGCCGCGCTGATCCGCGAAGCGTTCCCGACCTTCGACATCCAGTCCTGGACCCGCCTGCATACCCTGGACGGCAAGATCGAAGGCCCGTTGTTCCAGATGCCGGCCGGCGAAGTGCGTGCGGCGTTCGGCTTCAACGCCAGCCGTGAGACCTTCTACACCCCGGGCAACCCGGATGCGGCCAATGGCCTGATCACCCAGCAGGGTGGCTCGTGGTTCGACGGCAAGCGCAACACCTACGCGTTGTTCGCCGAGACGGTGGCGCCGCTCACCGAGAAGCTGGAACTGGACGCCGCGTTGCGCGTGGACAAATACCCGGACTTCAGCGCCAACCTGGCGCCAAAGATCGGCCTGAAGTACCAGATGTTCGACCAGCTGATGCTGCGCGGCACGTACTCCACCGGCTTCCGTGCGCCCAGCCTGGCCGAATCCGGCAACGGCGGCGTGTTCGCCCAGCTGGGCGGCTACCGCGACGAGGTGCGCTGCAACGAGACCAACGCGATCGCGAACCTGCTGTTGCGATCGCAGCGCGGGGGAGATGTCGACCTGGGCAAGACCCTGCTCAACACCGACTGCAGCCGCACCGTGGCGCGCATGACCCAGCCCAACCCGGACCTGAAGCCGGAGAAGGCCAAGATCACCACGCTGGGCTTCGTCTACGAACCCACGCAGTGGCTGTCGGTGTCGGCCGACTACTGGTTCATCTATCGCAGCAACGAAATCGTCGCCCCGGACTTCACCCGCGACGAGGACATCATTTCCTCCACCCGTTCGCCGATCACCGAAAGCGACCGCGCCAACCTGGCTGCCCTGGCGGCGATGTGCGCCGACCCGGCCAGCGGCGTTGCCTGTCCCGGCACGCTGCCCGGCTACAGCGTGGGCAACGTGGCCAGCGTGGTGGGCCAGTACAAGAACCGCGGCAAGACCCTGATCGACGGTTTCGACATCGACGCCCGCAGCCGCTTCTCGCTGGGCGAGTGGGGCAACCTGAACATCGGCGTGGCCGCCACCATCGCCAACCGCAACCGTTCCTACCTGGACGATGAAAGCGGCTGGTACTACGGCGACCTGGTCGGCTATTACAACAACCCGCGCCTGCGCGCCACGTTGAACGCGGACTGGAGCTACAAGCAGGTCACCACCAGCGTCTTCGTCAACTACGTCGGCGGCACCAAGTGGGCGCTGCAGCAGATCGATGAAGAAGACAACAACCCGCAGACCTGCACCGCCGGCTACCTGCCGGTGGAGCAGAGCAAGTGCGACGGCGCACCGTCGTGGTGGACGGCCAACCTGAGCGTGGCCTGGCGCCCGGACGAGCACTGGAACGTCGGTTTCACCATCAAGAACCTGTTCGACCGCCTGCCGTTCTACGATCCGAACAGCTTCCTCGGCGATTCCAGCGATTACGCCACCATCTTCGGTCGCGGCTACAGTCTGACCGTCGGCTACAAGTTCTGATGCTCCCCTCGCGCCGGTTCCGGCCGGCGCGATCTTCACACGAGGTACTGTCCATGAAACGCAGAGAATTCATCGCCGCCAGCGCGGCCGTCGCCGCCACCAGCCTGCTGCCCAACACGCCCGCCTGGGCGCGCGGACGCAAGGTGCGGCTGGGGCTGATCGGCACCGGCATGCGCGGCCAGGTATTGCTGAAGGAACTGGTCCGCCGCGACGACGTGGAGGTGGTCGCACTGTGCGACATCGAGCCGATCATGCTCAAGCGCGGCATGGACATGGTCGCCAAGGCCGGCAAGCCGGCGCCCAAGGCCTACGGCCAGGACGGCGACGTCAACGCGTGGAAGCGGCTGATCGAACAGCGCGGGCTGGACGGCGTGATCATCGCCACACCCTGGGAATACCACGCGCCGATGGCGATCGCGGCCATGCAGGCCAAGGTCGCGGTCGGCTGCGAAGTCGTCGCCGGCATCACCCTGCAGGACCACTGGGATGTCCTCAAGACCCAGCTGTCCACCGGCACCCCCTACATGCTGCTGGAGAACGTCTGCTACCGCCGCGACGTGATGGCGGCGCTGCAGATGGTGCGGCAAGGCCTGTTCGGCGAGCTCGTGCATCTGCAGGGTGGCTACCAGCACGACCTGCGGGGCGTGAAGTTCAACTCCGGCGATCCCAGCCAGCCCTATGACAGTGGCGTGGAGTTCGGGGCCAAGGGCTGGTCCGAGGCGCGCTGGCGCACCGAGCACTCGGTGAAGCGCAACGGCGAGCTGTACCCCAGCCACGGCATTGGTCCGTGCGCCATGTACACCGGCATCAACCGTGGCAACCGCTTCACCCACATCAATGCGTTCGCCAGCAAGGCACGCGGCCTGCACGACTACACCGTGGCCAAGAGTGGCGGTACCACGCATCCGAGCACCAAGGTCACCTTCAAGCTCGGCGACATCGTCACCACCACGCTGGCCTGCGAGAACGGCGAGACGATCCTGCTCCAGCACGACACCTCGCTGCCGCGCCCGTACTCGATGGGCTTCCGCGTGCAGGGCACCAAGGGCCTGTGGATGGACGTGAACCAGTCCATCCACATCGAAGGCCGCAGCCCGCCGCACAAGTGGGAGCCGTTCCAGGCCTACCAGGACCAGTTCGAGCACCCGCTGTGGAAGCAGCACGCCGATACCGCCGCCAGCGCCGGCCACGGTGGCATGGACTGGTTCGTCATCCATGCCTTCGTGGAAGCCCTCAAGGCCAAGGCACCGATGCCGATCGACATCTACGATGCGATCACTTGGAGCGCGATCACGCCGCTGTCCGAGCAGTCCATCGCCAACAGCTTCCAGACGCTGGAGTTCCCGGACTTCACCGCCGGGCTGTGGAAGCAGCGCAAGCCGATCTTCGCGTTCGACGGTACTTACTGAGCCGCACCCCCCGCCATCGTTCTGTCACGGACGCATGGCACGGTAATCGCCCACCGGGCCGCCCCTGCGCGGCCCGGTTTCTTTTTCGGGGTGGGCAACATGACGGTGGTGGCAGTACACACGCATGCGTGGCGGCAGCGGCTGCAGCAGTGGTGGCGGCAGGCCCGTCGCTGGGGCGTGCTGGGTGGGCTGGTCGTGGCCAGCGGGGCCACGGCAGCCGATGCCGCACCGGCGCACTGGATGGCCTACGCCGCGCAGGCCGGTGAGGTAGTGTCGCAGCGCCTGGGCGACCCGGCGGATCCGCGCGTCGAGCGCTTGCAGGCCCGGCTGGCCGAGCGCAGCGATCCGGCTGCTGCGTTGACGGTATCGCTGTGGATCGATGCCAGCGGCACCATCACCGATAGCCGTTTCGCCTCGCTGGGTGACGCCGTGGCGGATGCCGATCTGCGTGCGCTGCTGCGCGACACGCCCTTGCCCGCGCCCCCGCCGGACATGCGGCAGCCGTTGAATCTCGGGCTGTCCCTGGCATCCCCCGCGGTGGTCGACGCGCCCCTCCCCTGAGCGTCATCGCCCCGGCCGGACCGTCGGCGGCGGGGGCGGCGGGCGCTGCGGCTGCGTCGACATCCCGAACGCAGTGCCCATGCGCTGCTGGGTAGCGGCGCGATGGGCCAACCCCAGCGCCGAGGGTGGCTGGCGGACGATCAGCAGCGAGCCGGATGCCTGTGCGGGTGCCACCGACGCCGGCGCAGGCGCGAGCAGCCGGCTGAAACACGCGTAATCGCGGATGCGCTCGCCGTTGACCTCCACCTCGATGCAGGCCGGCGCTGGGTCTGCCTGCGCGCGGGCGACCCAGGGCACGGCCAGCAGGGCGATGCACAGGCCCGCTGCGGTGGGTGATCGAAGGTCCGGCATGGCTGTCACCGCTCTGCAATGAAACCGACCTAACGTGACCGGCTTGGCGTTGTGATGCTGGCGCGTCTTGCATGCAGTTTGATGACACCGGGGCGCATGACCAACAGGGGCGGGCAGGCAAGCGCATCGTCGGCCGGCGCAGGAACTCACTGCGCCCGTGTGGCTGGCTGTTTCTCCTGCTCGCGATGACCTGGCCGCCGGCGATGGCGCTGGCCCAGGACACCGTTGATGCCGCGCACACGCAGTACACGTTCGATGTTCCGGCGCAGCCGCTGCCGGAGGCCTTGCAGTCGTATGGGGAGATCACCGGGGTGGCGGTACTGATCGATGCCCGCTTGTTGGGTGGCCTGCGTTCGACCGCGCTGTCGGGGCGGTACGCCCGGCGCGACGCGTTGCAGCGGATGCTGGGCGGTACCGGGCTGGCTCCGCATTTCGTGGAGAACGGTGCGTTCACCCTGGTGCCGGTGGGATCCGTGGACGCCGACGAGGTGCTGCCCGATGCCACACCCATGCCTGCACCGTCGCTGCCCGAGCGGACCCGCCAGCGCGGCGCCCAGGTGATCCAGCACTCGCTGGAGCAGGCGCTGTGCGCTACGGCACTGACCCGGCCGGGCAGCTATCGGGCCAGCCTGCGCTTCTGGTTGACCGAACCGGATCGACGCATCCGCGCGCCGGAACTGCTGGCGTCCACCGGCGACCCGGTGCGCGACGCGGCGATCGTCCGGCGGGTGCGCGACCTGCCGTTGCCGGGCCTGCCGGCCGACCTGCCTCAACCGATCACGCTGCTGTTGCTGCCGGAAGCGACCGGCGCGACCCCGCCGTGCCGGAGCCGGTGATGGCGGGCCTGCGCAGCCTGTTCCTGGATCACTACGAGGCCTTCCGCAAACGCCTGCGGCGCCGGCTGGGCTCGGACGATCTGGCCATGGATGCGCTGCAGGAGACCTGGTTGCGCGTGGAACGCATGGGCAGCACGCAGCCGCAGCGCAATCCGGTGGCGTATCTGTTCCGCATGGCGCTCAATGCCGCCACCGATCAGCGCATCGCCCACGGCCGGGTGCTGACCGGTGCCGAGGTGGAGGCGCTGATGGAGGAAACGCCGGATTCCCTGGACCCCTCCGACGTGGCGCATGGCCAGGCCGAGATCGCGGCGCTGGCCGACGCCCTGCGCGAGTTGCCCGAGCGCCAGCGCGCCATCCTGATCGCCGCGCGCATCGACCAGCAGCCGATCGACACCATCGCCGACCAGCACGGGGTCTCCTCGCGGATGATCGGCAAGGATCTCAAGAAGGCGCTGCAGCATTGCGCAGGTCGGCTGGACCGGCCGCTCGTGCAGCGTTTCGGTCCCGGGGCGGGAAAACCGTCATGACAGATATGAAGACCACGCCCGCCCCCCTTTCCGCTGACCTGCAGGCGCAGGCGCACGACTGGCTGCTGCGCCTGCAGACCGGCCCGGTGACGGCCGCCGACGCCGAGGCATTCCGACGTTGGCGCGCGCAGGACCCCGGCCATGCGCTGGCCTTCGCCCAGGCACGCCGGCTGTGGGCAGCGCTGGCGCCGGCGCTGCAGGCCAGTGCCGCGCCCGCGGAGGCACCGGCGGCGAACGCTGGCGTGCCGCTGAGCGCATCCGCAGCCGTCCTCCCGGTGCGGCAACGCCCCCGCCGTTTCAATCCCGGCCGCCGCGCGTTCCTGGGCGGCGCTGCCGCCGCCGCCGCGGTCGGCTGGGTGGCAGTGCAGTCGCCGCTGGGCCTGTGGCCGGCGCTGGACGCGCTGGGTGCCGACTACCGCACCGCCACCGGCGAGCGCCGCGATATCAGCATCGGCAGCGTCGCCGTGGCCATGGCCGCGCGCACCACGATGCGCCGTCCCGCCGACGGTTCGGCCGGGATCGTGGTGACCGAGGGCGAAGCCCAGTTCGCGTTGCCGGCCTCGGCGGCCACCGGCTTCGTGATCGGTGTCGACGGTGCCCGGTTGATGCCGGCGCCGGGCGCGCGGGTGAATGTGCGCTGCGTCGGCGGCGATACCCGCATCACCTGCCTGGCCGGGCGGGCCGAACTGGTGCGTGGCCCACGCACCGTGGTGCTGCAGCCCTCGTGGCAGGCACGCCTGACAGCGGACCGGATCGCCTCCGTGGCACCGGTGCCGACCGATGGCATCGACGCGTGGCGGCGCGGCTGGCTGGTCTTCGATGATCAGCCGCTGCAGGACGTGGTGGACGAAATCAACCGCTACCGCACCGGCCGGATCGTGCTGACCGGCAACGCACTGCCGGCACGGCGCGTACAAGCGCGCATTCCACTGGCGCGCATCGATACCTTCATCGATCTGGTGCGCGACGCCTATGGCGCAAAGGTGGTGAGCATGCCCGGCGGTGTCGTGCTGTTGAGCTGAGCGGCGCGTGCGCAGATGAATTTTTTGTTGCAACGGTTCAGTCGTTGTCACCGGCCCCCGTCTTATCCCTCGTAACAAGCGCATCGCATTGCACTGCCACGCTCGCTCCTGCCATGGACGGGATCGCGCTGCAGGACGGAAGCACGCGCTTGCCCTTATCAGCGAACGATATTGCGACGGGTGACAGCGATGGTGAAGCAGCAGAGCGGTTCGATCGGATGCACGACCCCGCAGGTGCCGCAGGTGCGCGCGCTGTCGCAGGCCATCGCGGTGTTGCTGATGGCCGGTGGCGTCGCGGCAGGCGTCAACGCGCAGCAGGCCTTCAGCCCGGCATGGTTCGCCAACAAGGGCGTGCAGCAGCAGACCGCCGCGCAGACCGGCCGCCTGCCGAACGGCATGCCGTCCAACCTGGTGCGTACCGACCAGCAGGCGCAGCAGGCCCGCGACACGCTGAAGACCTCGCTGGAGAACCTCAACACGGCCGCGCAGGCGATCGCCATGCAGCAGCGCATGCAGCAGACCGCGCGCGATGCCGCGCGGCTGCACGCCGGCCAGGTGCCCGATGGCCTGGGCGAGGGCGGGCTGAAGATCGATGACGACACCCTGACGCGCGGCTGGTTCAACGCCAGCGCTCCGACCCAGAGCAGCAAAGACGGCACCACCACCGTCAGCATCGCCCAGACCGGCGACAAGGCCATCCTCAACTGGGAGACCTTCAACGTCGGCCGCAACACCGTGGTCGATTTCGACCAGCAGGCGAGCTGGTCGCTGCTCAACCGGGTCAATGATCCCAACGCGCTCCCGTCGCAGATCCTCGGCCGCATCCAGGGCCAGGGCACGGTGATGCTGGTCAACCGCAATGGCGCGGTGTTCGACGGCAGCAGCCAGGTCAACGTCAAGAACCTGGCCGCCTCGGCGGTCAACATCAGCGACGCGCAGTTCCGCAGGGGTCTGTACAGCGACGCGCAGGGCAATGCCTTCATCCCGACCTTCGGCAACGAACTGACCACCACCACCAACGGCTTCGCCCATGGTGCGGCCACCGGTGACGTGGTGGTGGAGCGCGGTGCGCAGATCACCACGGCGGTGCCCACCTCGGTCACCGAAGGCGGCGGCTACGTGCTGCTGCTCGGCCGCCAGGTGCACAACCACGGCCAGATCACCACCGCCAATGGCCAGACCACGCTGGCCGCCGGCGATGCGTTCGTGATCCGCAAGGGCATGGGCACCGACCAGAACCAGACCTCCACCACCCGTGGCAACGTCGTCACCACGCTGCGCAAGCCGGTGGCAGCCGATGCCGTCGTGGCCACCGCCAGTGGCGTGGTCAGCAACAGCGGCCTGATCCAGGCCAGCACCGGTGACATCACGCTGGCCGGCCATGATGTGCGCCAGCAGGGCACGCTGGTCTCGACCACCTCGGTGAACACCCGCGGTACCGTCCACCTGCAGACCGAGCGCAAGGACGCGGAAGGCAAGGTCACGCTCGGCACGGGCAGTCTGACCGTGATCGCCCTCGACGACACGGCGACCACCGCACTGGATGTGCAGCGCGAGACGCTGATGCTGGACGCGGTCAACGCCGGCGATGGTATCCAGCATCGGCGCGACCAGTCACTGGTGCAGATCATCAGTGGCGGAGATGTCGATATCGAGGGTGGGAGCCTGACCCTGGCCACTGGCGGCCAGGTGATGGTCGATGCGGTGGGCAGCAGCGATGTGGCCGACAGCGCACGCATTGACGTATCCGGTCATGTCGGCGTCAAGATCGCGATGGAAGCCAACAACGTCCAGATCAACGTACAGGGCAACGAACAACGCGACGCATCGGTCAACCGCGACGACAAGTCCCTCAACAGCAGGAACATCTGGTTGGACCGGCGCGACCTGGTCCTCGTCCCGGCTGGTACCAACGGCTATGAAACCGACCGCTGGTACACCGCCGGTGGCCTGCTGGAAGTCGGCGGCTATCTGGGCGTTACCGGACATGGCATCGGCGAGTGGTCGGCCCAAGGCGGTACCGTGCAGTTCTCTGGCGGCAACCTGACAACGCAGCGCGGTTCCAGCATCAATCTGTCCGGCGGCACACTGGACGTCCAGACCGGCTATATCCAGCAGACCCATCTCAAGGGTGCCGACGGCAAGCTCTACAACGCGTCCACGGCGCCCGGTGACCTGCTCTATAGCGGCCTCTATCGCGGCTTTGAAGACACGCATGCGCGATGGGGCACCACCGACTACCACTACAACCCGTTGATCGGGCGCCAGCAGCGGCTGGAGAACGGCTATGTGGTCGGCCGGGATGCAGGTCGGCTGGTGATCGCCACGCAATCGGCAGCACTCGCCGGTGACGTGGAAACCACGACCTTCCAGGGCGACCGCCAGATCCGCGCGCGTGAAAAGGACCTGGATGGCTATCTGCAGGCGCAGACGGCGGTGGCGCGCAATGGCCAGCTGGTGATCGGCCAGCTCACTGCGATCAATGACAAGGGCACCCGGGGTCTGAAGTACTCGCCCTCGGCCATCACCTCGCAGGTGACCATCGGTGGTGCTGCTCCGGATGGGGACGCCAGCGAGACGACCCCTGTATCGCCAGGGGTGCACCTGGATGCGGCCTGGCTCAATGAACTTGCATTGGGCAGCCTGCAGGTACTCGCCCGCGACAGCGTCAACGTGGAGGACGCGATACAGGTCGCTGCCGGCGGCGAGATCGGGCTGCACGCCGTCGATGTGCAGGTCGATGCGGATCTGGTGGCACGGGGCGGATCGATCGCCCTGGGTGACCAGGTGTCCCAGTGGACGACCTCCAATGGTTGGTTGGACAGCCCGATCGCTGCACCGCGCAGCGGCACCCGCGCGCGCACCGTCCTTGGCGAGGACGTGCTGCTTGACGCGCGGGGTATCTGGAACAACCTGCAGGCCACCCCGGAGGGGATTGCTGGATTGCCCTTCATCGACGGCGGCACCATCACGCTGCACGGCAGCGATGATGTCGTGGTATCGCGTGGCGCGCGCCTGGATGTTTCCTCGGGCGCCACGCTCAAGGCCAACGATGCGCTGGAGGGTGGCCGGGGCGGCGACGTGTCGGTCATTGCCAACGGTCGCTTTGCCGTCGGCACGGATGCTGCGCCGGCTGGCCAGCTGACGCTGGAGGGCGAACTGCGTGGGCATGGCGTCAAGGGCGGCGGCACGCTGCGGCTGCAAACGGGCAACTCCGTCGTCATCGGCGGCCAGGTCGCGGGCAGCGATGGGGTGCTGCGCGCGGGTGAGGCGTCCCCGGTCGATCTGATCGCGGTGGAGGGCCTCCAGATCACCGCCGGCAGCGTACTGCCGGTGGACTATCACTACACCCGTGTGCAAGCCAGCGCAGGGGAATCCATCGGCGCCCAGCCGGTGGTGAATCCGGCCAATCCGGCCACCCATCTGACGCTGCAGGCACCCTGGACGCTGCCCAAGCCGCTGGGCAGCAATGACAGCTACGTGGTGCGTACCAGCACCGGCTTGGCCTACTCGGTGAGCTTCTGGTCCGCGCCGGTCGTGCTGCCCGCAGGTACGGTGATCAATCAGATCACCACCAACCTGGGGGGATTCCCGGTCAATTACGTGGTGCCCGGCGACGCATTCCCACGCGGCATCGGTGTACAGCCAAGCGCGGCCATGATCCGCGCTGGCACGATCGCGGCCACCGACCTGCTTTTGCCTGCGGGCACCCGTATCGGTGCCGGTAACGTGTTGGCGCAGGATGTCGCCGTGGCCCGTCCCTTCCAGCTGGATGTGGGGGTGTTCGACCGTGGCTTCTCGCGCTACGAGGTGACCGGCCACCAGAGTCTGGCGGTGGCCCCGGATGCCGATCTCCGCGTGACCATGCCGGTGCTGCGGGTGGATCCGCTGCTGGCCCGCAGCCTGTCCACGGGCAGTGAGCCAGAGGAGGCACTGCAGACCTGGTTGGCGCCGGAGTTCACGGCCGACGCTGCCAAGGGCACGTTGTCCCAGCGCCGTGGCGCGGACCTCCAGTTGACGGCGGGGTATGGCATCGGCTCCATCGCCTCGTTGTCGATCGGGCGTGGCGCGCATCTGCAGGTGGACAGCGGCCGCAGCATCGGCCTCACCACGGGCGGGCAGATGACGGTCGAGGGCACGCTGCAGGCCAATGCGGGTCAGATCAACCTGCTGGACCATGGATTCGGCCAGGAGGGCGCCTCGGCGAAGGGTCACGATCGCTCGTTCTGGATCGGTGAACACGCCCTGCTCGATGTGTCCGGTGCGGCCCATTCGGGAATTGATGCGGCCGGGCAGCGCTTTGGCGAGGTAACCGACGGCGGACGCATCCAGATCGGTGGCCGATACGATCCCGATGCCACGGCGGCGGATGGCGTGGACGCCTTCGTCGTGGTGCGTCCGGGGGCCCGCCTGGAAGCGTCCGGTGCTGCCACTACCGTGGACCTGCCGCAGCTGGGCGCTACCCCGTTGGCCAGCAATGGCGGCGTCGTCCATCTGGCTAGCTTCAACGGCCTGTTCCTGGATGGATCGATGCGCGCAGCGGCAGGTGACCAGGGGGCTGCGGGCGGCACGCTGTCGGTGACGCTGGAAACGCCGAACTACCTGAACACGGACGTTCCCGATGCCCGCGTGCGCTCGCTTCGCGAAATGGTCATGGCGCAGGCGCACCCCGGTTCCGGATTGGCGACCGACCTGAGGCCAGGCCAGGCGGATCCGGTCATGCAGTACGGCCAGGGCGCGCTCGGGGTCGACCAGGTGCAGGCCGGTGGTTTCGGCACCCTGGGTGTACTGGTCAGCGGCGTGCTCAGTTTCCAGGACAACGTCGACCTGACGCTGGGCCAGAGTCTGCGTCTGACCAGCAACTCGCTCAGCCTGGCCGAAGACAGTGTGTCCGGTGCACAGGTCAGGTTGGCTGCGCCCTATGTCCGGTTGGCCGGCAGCACCCGTACCGGCAAGGATCACCACACGCTGCCGCTGCCCGATATCACGCGTCTGCCGCTGGTGCTTGATGACACCCACCTGCGCGTGGACGCCAACACAATCGACATCCTGGAGAGTGTGGCCTTCGGAACCTCGGGCCAGCTGTCCCAGGTCACCGGCAAGATCGAAGTGCAGCGTAGTGGCTTCGATACGGTGGAGCTGCGCAGTGAAGGCGATCTGCGCCTGCTCAAGTCGAAAGTCCGCGATCGCACCTCGCTGGATACGGTCGGCAATCTGGTCCTGGCCGCCAGCCAGATCTACCCGGCAACCAACGCGATCACGGAGATTCGCGCGGGCAAGGTGGGCCGTGTCGACACGGACGGACAATTCAAGGTTGCATATGACCCGGACCGCCACCTGCGTATAGAGCGGATAGCGGGCGCTGAGCCGGCGATGCCACTGAGCGCCTTCGGCAGCCTGCAGTTGATGTCGGCAAACATCGAACAGGGCGGCGTGCTGCGCGCACCGCTGGGCAGCCTCATTCTCGGCCAGTCCGAGTACAGCGCCATCGCCACTGGCACCCGGGTCCACCTGCAGCCGGGCAGCATCAGCTCCACCAGCGGTGCTGGGCTGAGGCTGCCTTACGGCGGCACCAAGGACGGCCTCACCTATGTCTACGACGGCATCGACGCCGTCTACAAAGGCATTGGCGGCGACGGTGCCGAACTCGGTGGTGTCACCCTGCGCGGCGAGCAGATCGTGGTGGATGCGGGCGCGGTGATCGATCTGTCCGGCGGCGGTGAGCTGAGCGGCGCGGCGTTCTTGAGCGGTCGCGGCGGCTCTACCGACGCACGCCTGCACCCGCTGGTACAGATCGCGCCCCATGGCGAGGGCTTCGTGCTGCCCGGGCTGTCCACCAATCCGGTCTACGCGATCATGCCTGGTACTCAGCCAGGGGCGGCGCCGGTCGCCGCCGAAAAGGGGGCCGGCGATCCTGCCATCGGTCGCCAGGTCCAGATCGGCGAGGGCGTTCCCGGGTTGCCCGCCGGCACCTATACGTTGCTGCCGTCCACGTATGCCCTGATGCCGGGTGCTTTCCGTGTGGAGGTCAACGGCCTGGCCGAGAGTCAAGCACGGTTTGGCGCCAGCACGGCCATGCGCAATGGTTCCTGGACCACCTCGGCGCGCTTCAGCACAGCCAGTACGCAGATCCAGGATTCGCTAAACGCGCAGGTCATCGTGACCTCGGCGGATACACTGCGGCAGTACTCGCAGTACAACGAAACCAGCTACGCGCAGTTCGGCCTGGACTGGGCGCTGCGTGATGGCGCACCGCGGCCGCGCCTGGAACGCGACGCCGGCCGACTGACGTTGGACCTGGGCATGCGGCCGATCGACGCCCCAGGTGTGACGATCGCGCCTGGTACCGTCGTCCAGGCGGCTGCCACGGGCGGCTTCGGCAGCGAGCTGGTCGTACTGAGCAACGCGCGGGCAATCGAACTGCTGGGTCCGGGCCAATCCCCGACGATCGACTTTGATGGCCTGTCGCTGCATGCCGATTCGATCAACGCGGTCGGCGCCAACACCGTCACCATCGGCGGCACGCCGACATCGCTGTTCCAGTTCAACCGTATCACCCAGAACGCCTACAAGGTGGGCTTCGGCAATCTGTACAACGCCGCCCACAGCATCGTGATGCGCGAAGGCGCGGAACTGAGCGCCGCACAGGTATTCCTGGTGACCGGCAAGAAGGATGGCGGCATCACGCTGGAGCAGGGCGCGACCATCACCACCCTGGGTCGCGGCGACGCGGCCTGGGATTCCCGTGCCGGTTACATGTTCGACCCGGGCCAGGCCTCGGTCCTGGCCGTCTCCAATGGCTGGTTGGACCTGCTGGCGCCGACGCTCAGCAATGATCCCCGGTCGGGCCAGGGCGACATACGTATCGGCGTGTGCGTCACGGAGGCCACATGCACCGGCAGCGCCGCGCTGTACGCCGGTGGCACACTCACCGCCGCAACGACGGCTCGGTTCGAGCTGGCCGAATCCGCGCGTTATGGCGCGCGCAATCTGGTGCTGGCGGTGGGCAGCATCAACGTCGGCAGCACCGACGCGCTGGCAAGGCTGGCGACCGATGGCCTGTTGCCACCGGGACTGACCCTGAACCAACAGGTGCTGGATCGTCTGTTGCGGGGTGATACGAGCACGGGTGCACCGGCCTTGGAGCGCCTGGTGCTGACGGCGGCGGATTCGGTCAACTTCTACGAATCGGTGCAGCTCTCCACGCTCGACAGCACCGGTAAGTCCACGCTGGACGAACTGGTGCTCACGACCCCGGCGATCCATGGCTTCGGCAGCGCCGATGACGTTGCACGCATCCAGACCGACTCGCTGGTCTGGAATGGCAGCGCTGCGCCTGCAGGTGCCGTGGTGGCGGGGGGGGCCGGCACGGGCAGCGGCCAACTGCAGGTCGATGCGCGCCAGATCGTGTTCGGCTATGCCGAGCAGAGCCAGCCCAATACGGTTGCCTCGCACGACCGCCGTACCTTGGGCTTCGCCACGGTGGCGCTCAATGCCAGCGAGCGGATCACCGCCAATCACCAAGGCAGCCTGGCGGTGCACCAGGCGCAGGGTGACTGGGACGCTCAGCACCAAGCGTTCGGCTACAGCGGCGGTGATCTTCGGATCAGTACGCCGCTGCTTACCGGCAAGGCAGGTTCGGTGAACCACATCAGCGCGGGCGGCAACATTTCCGTCAGCGCACCGCAGGGCAGCACCCGCACGCCTGTCGACAATGCCGCGCTGACCGATGCGCTGGGCGCGGAACTTTCGCTTGATGCCGGTGCAGGGGTGACGCTGGACACGGCGGTGCTGCTGCCCAGCGGAAAGCTGTCGCTCACCGCGCAGCGCGACGTCATTCTCGCGGCCGGTGCGCAGCTGGATCTTGCCGGACGCAGGATCGACTTCTTCGACGTCAGCCGCTACAGCTGGGGTGGTGATGTCCATCTCGAGAGCCAAGACGGCAACATTCTCCAGGCAGCGGATTCCCGCATCGATGTCTCCGCGGTCAACAACCGCGCCGGCCGGCTCAGTGCGTTCGCCCTTCATGCCGCCGCTGGCACCGTCACGCTGGACGGCCATCTCAGCGGTGGCAGCAGCGGCCGCTACGATGCCGGTGGCACCGGGGTGCCTTATGCCAGCAGCTATCTGGACCTGCGCGCACAGCATATCGGCGACTTCGCAGGGCTCAACACGCGCCTCAACCAGGGGCAGTTCTTCGGCGGCCGCAGTATCCAGCTCAAGCAGGGTGATCTGGTCATCGGCGATGAGCTCAAGGCGCGTGAGATCAACGTCTCCGTGGATAACGGACACCTGCGCGTCAATGGGCGTATCGATGCCAGTGGCGAGCAGGTCGGCAGCATCCGCCTGGCGGCCTCGCAGGGCGTCACGCTCGCCGGCAGCGCCATGCTCGATGCGCATGCCAGCGTGTTGCGCAGGGATAGTTACGGTCAGGCCATCGATGCGCCCAACCGTGCGGTGATCGAGATCGACTCGGGCCAAGGCGTGCTGTCGATCGCTGGCGGCGCACGGCTGGACCTGGGCGTCACCGGCGCGGACCGGAACTTCGGCAGCGTCGCATTGAACGCGCCGCGTCTGGGCGGTGCACGCGGCAACGACATCGCCATCGATGCAGGCGCGCCGATCCGTGTCGATGGCGCCCGGTCGGTCACCGTCAACGCCTTCCAGCGCTATGACGATGCAGCCATCGGCACCGACACGACCAGCGACGGGCGCACCTACCAGGTGATCGACCAGGCCTACCTGGACGGAAAACATGCCGACAGCGTTGCGTTCATCGACAACGCCCTGGCCAACCCGGGCTTGATCGATGGCAAGCTGGCCGGGCTTCGCGCGTACGGGGACCAGTTCCACCTGCGCCCCGGCGTGGAGATCGCCACCAGCGGTGATCCCTCGCGCAATGCCGACGGTGATCTGCACATCGATGGCGACATCGATCTGTCCGGGCATCGCTACGCCAGCCTGAATCCGGCCACGCAGAAGAGCGCGGTGTACGGCTCCGGCGAAGCCGGCGCACTGGTGCTGCGTGCCGCGGGTGACCTGGAGGTGTTTGGCAGCATCAGCGATGGATTCGACGGCTCGCGCCTGACCCTGGGGACCACGCCGGATGATCGCGGCTGGGTCCTGCCGCAGGGGCGCCTGCCTTTCGGCGGCGAAGTGGTCATTCCGCACGGCGGCGTGGTGACGCTGGATACCGGCACCAGCTTCCAGCTTGGCCGTGTACTGAACTTTGACGTGCCCGCCGCTGCGATGACCTTGCCCGCAGGGGTGGTGCTGCCGTCGACCATGGTGCTGGACGGACCGCTGTTGCTCGCCCCGGGCGTGGTGCTCGGCGCAGCCATCCGCGACGCCGATGGCGCGGTACTGCATGCGGCCGGCAGTGTTGTAGCCGCGGCAGTGACCCTGCCGGCGGGCACCCGTCTGGAGGCCGGATTCCAGCTGCCGGCGGATGCGCGCGTCGCCGCAGGCATCTGGCCGGCGGGCGCGACGTTGCCGGTGGGCATGCAACTTGCGCAGCCGCTGCTGCTGGCCAAGGGCGCGATCCTTCCCTCCGAAACCCAGGTCAAGCTGCCCGGTGGAGCGGAGATGGTGAATCTGCGCCCGGCCGATGCGGATGGCAACCAGGGCCGCACCTGGGCATTGGCCCCGATGCTGCCCGCCGGCTCGCGCTCGTTCGACCTCCGTCTGGTGGCCGGCGCCGATCTGGACGCTGCCGACAATCGTGCCGTTGCTGCCAACGGGACCGGCACGCTGCGTCTGGGTGACAGCCATTACGGCATGGGCAGTGAGCTCAGCCCGATCCCCGGCACAGGCTCGCCGGCGATCTACCGCTGGTCAGAGAATCTGGACGTGGCGAACTGGGAACTGATGGGCATGCCATTCGCGCTGGTGCCCGGCGCGATCATCGCGCAGGAGGACCTGGATATCCTGTTCCAATGGGGGTTCATCGGCGAGACTCCGCTGGAGCTCAATGACTGGGGACTGGGCGATACCATCGCGCAGGAAAGCGAGGGTACGGCGCCGGATTACGAAAATCTTGCCCGCCCCGCACGCGAGCAGCTGTTCAGTGTATTGCGCACCGGTACCGGGGATCTTGACCTGGTGTCCGGCGGCGATCTGCAGATGCGCTCGCTTTACGGCGTCTACACCGCCGGCACCGCATCGGCGGCCACGATGACCCGCGATGGCCGTGATCCCTACAACCTGCCGCGTGGCCTGCTCACCGATGGCAGTCTTCTGTGGAAGAAGGAGGGCATGCCGTACCAGCATCTGGTCGATGGCGGCGCGCAGAGCCTCTACAGCGCCTGGTATCCGGACCAGGGTGGCAACGTGCTGCTACGCGCCGGTGGCGACATCCAGGGGGATCTGGTGGGGTCCGGCGGCGACATCCGGCCTGACCTTCCGCTGGGCATGGTGCGTTCGCAGATCGGCACGGTGTCAGTGGCCAACTGGCTGTGGCGGCAGGGCACCGGCAGCGTCACCCCCGGCGCGGACGGTACGCCTGCGGCGTGGTGGATCAACTTCGGCACCTACGTGGCCGGAAGGGTTGATGGCACCTACTACCCGTATGAGCGCGATCTGTTCGTCAACGACCCGTATCTGGTCGGCTTCACGGGTGTGGGTACGTTGGGCGGTGGCAACCTGGTGGTCGAGGCGCGTGGCAATGCCGGCATCATGGCGGCACGCGGCGATGCCACGGAAAACGCCAGCGGGGCGATCGGCCAGCCGAACTTCGCGCCCCGCAGCCAAGGCCTGAACCTGGCCGTGGCAAGCACCGGGCGCATGAACGCCGCTGGCGAACTGATGTTGACCGGTGGTGGCGATCTCGATCTGCGGCTGGGCGGCAGCCTCAACCCCAACGCCGGCCTCCGCCAGAACGATCACGATCTCAACAGCACCTTGGTCAACCTGCGCGGCGCGCTGCGGGTGGAGGCCGGCGCACTCGGCGGGCTTGAGCTGCGTTACGGCGTGGCCGACCACCTCGACTCGCGCGGCGGCGATCCGTTCAGTGCCGGCCGTGCCTATGCCGGCGGTGGGCCGGTGCTCGTCCTTGGCGACGCGGCGGCACGGCTGGATACACGCGGTGATCTGGTACTGGGCGGTGTCGCCGATCCTGGCCGTACCAAGCTGCTCAATTCCACCCCGTTCACCTACGGCGGGCAATACCACGCCGGCGAAGGCTGGAGTGCCTTCTCGCTGTGGACACCGGCCACCAGCGTCGAGCTCTTCAGTGCCGGTGGCAACCTGACGCCGACCACGGACTGGGCCGAAGGCGGGCCGAGCGAAGATGTGGCGATCGGCCGCCGTGGTGGAAACGCATCGGGCACCTATGATGGCAGCTTCTATCCGTCCATCCTGCGGGCCGCGGCCGCCAACGGCAGCATGTACTACGGCGTGGGTACCGCCACGTTGCGCAACAACTTCGGCACCACGCCACTGCGCATCCTGCGTGGCCTCACGTTGGCGCCCTCGCCGCAGGGTAGCCAGTTCACCAACGTCACCGGTACTGGTGAGCTGAGCCTCCTTGCCGCCGGGTCGATCTATGCCGGTGGCTACGCCATCACCGCGTCCACTGCGGATCCGGCGGGGTTGAGCAGTCCGTTCCGTCCGGCGTTCCTGGGCATCACCGCGCAGACCGGTGGCGGCCAGTACGGCAGCGATCCGGTGCAGGTATACAACGCGGCCCCCGTCAATGTCGGTTTCAATGACTGGATCCGCGATGGCAACGGCCGCATGAGCAACGCCTCCCTGCTGAACTTCGGCAGCCAGGCCACGTCCAGCCATGCGGGGGTCGGCCAGGAGCCCGCCCGCTACTACGCGGTGGAAGGCGATATCGTCGGCCTGCGCATGGGCCAGGTGGCCGCGCTCGGCTTCCAGGGGCGCGATGGAGATCGCTACGACGGCTCGATTCCCGTAGCCGTGCGCGCTGGCCGCGACATCACCGACAGCGGCACCCGCCTTGGCCAGAAGGACACGGTAGGCGAGGGCCATGGCAACCTGATCGTCCACGGCCATGTCGATGACATTTCGGTGGTGGAGGCCGGCCGTGATATCCGTGCCAGCAGCTTCTACGTCGCCGGCCCGGGCCTGTTGGAAGTCACCGCCGGTCGCAACGTGTATCTGGCCGACAAGGGCGAGATCAAATCCATCGGTGCAGTGGTAGACGTGAAGCCGGGCGACCGCAGCAACGGTGCCAGCATTGTGGTCGCCGCTGGCATGGGCGCCGGGGCGGACTGGAACGGATTCGCGGATCGCTATCTGGATGCCACCAATCTCGCCGACCCTGATCGTCCGCTGGCCGACCAGGCCGGCAAGGCGGTGACCCTCTACAATGGGTCGGTGTCGCTTGCCGGCTGGTTGCGCGAGGAGTTCGGCTACAGCGGCGATGAGGCGGGCGCGGTCGCTTACCTGACGACCAAGCAGCGCGAACTGGACCAGGCCAGGCAGGCCGCGCTCGCCGACGGTGGCAGCGCGACCAATCGTTCGCTTGCCCGTGAGTATCGACTGGAAAGTCAACTGCACCTGGTCAATTGGTTGAGTGATCGCTTCGGCGGCGTCAACCGGTTGGGCGTGACGTTCGATCCCGCCACGATGGATGCGCGCGCCTTCTTCGATGGGTTGCCGGCCGAGCAGCAGCGCGCCTTCCTGCGCAACGTCTACTACGCCGAACTCAAGGCAGCCGGCCGCGAGTACAACGACGCCGATGGCGGGCGCTTCGGCAGCTATATCCGTGGCCGCGAGGCGATCGCCACGCTCCTGCCGGGTTCGGAGGGGGCAGACACCGCAGGGCGCTACCAAGGTGATCTCACGCTGTTCAGCAGTGCGCAGTACATCGATGAGTACGTCAGCACGAATGGCATCGGCAAGGATCGCCCGACGCCGGGCAAGACGTATATCAGCAAGGAAGAGTGGCTGGCCATGGGCAGCCCGAGCTACGGGGTGGCGTACTACGAAGTGCTGGATGCCGGCATCCACACCCAGTTCGGCGGTGACATCCAGATCATGACGCCCGGTGGCCGCACCTTGGTGGGCATCGACGGTGGTTTCGTGCCGGGACCGGGCTCGGGTGTCATGACGCAGGGCGAGGGCGACATCGCCATCTACGCCCGCGACAGCATCCTGATGGGCCAGAGCCGCATCTTCACCACCTTCGGCGGCAACATCCTGGGGTGGTCGGCGCAGGGTGACATCAACGCCGGCCGCGGCAGCAAGACCACCGTGGTGTATACCCCGCAGCGCCGCGCCTACGACACCGTGGGCAACGTGACTCTGTCACCGAATGCACCCAGCACCGGTGCGGGCATCGCCACCCTCAACCCGATCGCGGAGATTCCGCCCGGCGACATCGACCTGATCGCGCCGCTGGGCACCATCGATGCAGGCGAGGCCGGCATCCGTGTCTCCGGCAACGTCAACCTGGCCGCGCTGCAGGTGCTCAACGCCGACAACATCCAGGTGCAGGGCAAGGCAGTGGGCATTCCGGTGGTTGCGGCGGTCAACGTCAGTGCGTTGACCTCGGCCAGCGCGGCGGCGAACACCGCAGTGCAGGCGGCGCAGGAGATGGTCAAGCGCCAGACGCAGCAGACCCGCCCCTCCACCATCAGCGTGCAGGTGCTGGGCTTCGGCAGCGAAACCAGCAGCGTGGCACCGCCGAAGCACGAGGATCGCTACGACCCGGACAGCGTGGTGCAGGTGGTCGGCATGGGCGAGCTGAGCACCGAGCAGCGCGCCCGCCTCGACGCTGCGACGACGAAGCGACAGTGATGACGACGTCTTTCCTGCCCTTGGCCAGCGCGCATGGCCAACGCCATGCGCGCGCACGCAACTGCCTTGCCGGTGCAACGGCGCTGTTACCGCCGTTGCGCACGCTCACCTCCTGCGCATCTGAATCCCTTTCCGCATTGAGAAGCCACTGATGTCTTCAATCTCCCCGGCGCTGGCACGGGCATCCCTGCCACTGGGCCTGCTCTGCGCGATCTCGCTGGCCAACGCGCAGACCGCGCCTGCCGACGCCGTCGCTGCCCCGATGGCGGCCGCGGCGGCCCCGGCTGCCCGCGTCACCATCAACGAGTACCTGGTGCGCGGCAACACCGTGCTCGGCGCGCGCGACATCGAGCAGGCGGTCTCCCCGCATCTCGGCCCGGACCGCACCCTGCAGGATGTCGAAGCGGCGCGCGTGGCGCTGCAGTCGGCCTACCAGGGCAAGGGCTACCAGTCTGTGTATGTGGATCTGCCCGAGCAGCAGGTCAGCGGTGGCGTGGTGATCCTGCAGGTCACCGAGACCCGCATCGGCCAGGTCAAGGTGGTCGGCGCCGAGCACAACGATCCCGCACGCCTGGCCCAGCGCGTGCCGGCGCTGCAGGCGGGCGCCGTGCCGGACTTCGAACGCGCGCAGGCGCAGCTGACCGAACTCAACCGTGGCGGCAAGCGCCAGGTGGTGCCGCTGGTCAAGCCCGGCGCCGCCGAGGGCACGATGGATGTGGAGCTCAAGGTCGATGACAAATCCCCCTGGCGCTACAGCGCCACGCTCAACAACGACCACAGCGTGGACACCGAGCCACTGCGCAGCATCCTCACGGTCGGCCACGACAACCTCTGGCAGCGCGAGCACACCGCCTCGCTGACGTTCTTCGCCGCGCCGCAGGACCTGGACCAGGCCAACGTGTGGTCCGGTGCCTACGGTCTGCCGCTGGGCAGTCCGGACTGGATGCTGGATTTCTCCGGCTACCGCTCCGACAGCAACGTGGTGTCCACCGGCCAGACCAATGTCACCGGCAAGGGCCACGCGGTCGGCGTCAAGCTCAGCCACACCTTCCCGATGACGGGCGCGTGGTGGCACCAGCTCTCGGCCGGTGTCGACTTCAAGGACCTGGACGAATCGGTCGCGATGGTCGGCCAGGCCTCGGATTTCGCCCCGCTCAAGTACGCGCCGGTGACCGTGGCCTACAGCGGCTTCCGCCAGGGCACCAGGCACCAGCTCAACGTCGGCGTGCAGGCGGTGTTCGGTGCGCGCAGCCTGTTCGGCTACGGCAGTACCGATGATGAGTTCGACTGGAAGCGCGCCTACGCCGATCCCAGCTTCTTCGCGCTCAAGCTGGAACTGAGCGACACCTACACGCTGGAGAGTGGTGCGCAGTGGTTCGCGCGGCTGTCGGCGCAGATGACCGACCAGCCGCTGGTCTCCGGCGAGCAGTTCGCCGCCGGCGGCATGTTCACCACCCGTGGCTATCGCTCCGCCGAAGGCATCGGCGATTACGGCGCGCTGGCCACGCTGGAATGGCGCACGCGACCGCTCGGGCTGTGGGGCCTGCAGGAGTGGCGCTTCTACGGCTTCCTCGACGGTGCGTGGCTGGGCCTGCGCCGGCCGCTGCCCGAGCAGGCCGACAGCGCCGCGATGAGCGCGGTCGGCGTGGGCAGCAGCCTGCGCATCGGCGAGCACTACAACCTCCGCTTCGACTACGGCCGGACGCTGCACGACGGCCCGACCACGACCAAAGATGCCAACCGCCTGCACCTGAGCGTCGGCGCCAGCTACTGAGCCTGACTTTCCCAAGCATTTTCCGGAGATACCGTCCATGCAACGCCTTCTTGCCCTGTTGTTGTTCTGCCTGAGCATGTCCACGCTCAGCGTCGCCCACGCCGAGACCGCGTGGTGGCAGGCCGACTGGAAGTACCGCAAGCCGATCACGCTCGATGCCAGCCCCAACGGGGCCGCGCTGGGCGGCAATCTCGGCCGTACGCCCGTGCTGATCCGCCTGCACACGGGCAACTTCGCCTTCGACGGCGTCGCCGAAGGCGGCAACGACCTGCGCTTCGTCGGGGCCGATGGCCACACCGTGCTCAACCACCAGGTCGAGCAGTACGACGCGGCGCTGGGCATGGCCCTGATCTGGGTCGACGTGCCCACGCTCAGCGGCACCACGGCGCAGACGATCTGGATGTACTACGGCAACGCCGGCGCGCCGGCGGCCGCCAACGGCCAGCGCGTGTTCGATCCGGACTACAGCGCGGTCTACCACTTCGCCGACAGCGGCACCGAGGCACGCGACACCACGGCGTATGTCAACACGCTCACCGGTGAGTTCAAGCCGGCCGACGGCGCGATCATCGGCCGCGGCGCACAGCTGGCCGGCGCGCCGCTGCACCTGCCGGGTGCGCCGTCGCTGGCGGTGGCGGCCAACGGCGCGATGACCGTCTCGGCCTGGATCAAACCGGACCAGCTCGGCCCGGACCAGGCGATCTATGCGCGCCGCGAAGGCGGCAACGTCTTCCTCGTCGGCCTCGACAACGGCGTGCCCTACGTGCGCGTCAACGACCAGCGCAGCCAGCCGATCCCGGCACTGGTGGCCGGACAGTGGGCACACGTGGCGGTGACCAGCAGCGAGAATGCGGTGATGCTGTACGTCGCCGGCCGCGAAGCGGTGCGTCTGGCCACCGGCCTGCCGGCGTTCACCGGTGAGGCCCTGCTCGGTGGCGACGCCCTCGCCACGGGTGCGGCGGGCGAGGCGGCCGCCCTTCCGGCCGCGCAACCGTTCCTGGGTGTGATCGATGAAGTGCGCGTGTCCAAGGTGGCACGCCCGGCCACCGCGCTGCTGGCGGATGCCACCGCGCAGGGGGCCGAATCGCGCCTGATCGCCTTCGGCGAAGACGAGCAGTCTGCCGGCGTGAGCCACTTCGGTTTCATCCTCAAGGCGATGCCGGTCGATGCCTGGGTGGTGGTGATCGTGCTGGGCCTGATGCTGCTGCTGTCCTGGGCGATCATGATCGCCAAGAGCCGCTACTTCGGCACCGTGGCCAAGGCCAACGAGGCCTTCACCGTCCAGTACAAGAAAGTCACCGGTGCACCGGTCGCTTCGCTGCAGGCGCTTGAACGCACCGGCAGCCTGGCCCCGCAGATCCGCGACAACTCCACGCTGTGGCGGCTGTACCGCATCGCCATGGAAGAAATGGACGGCCGCGGCTCGCACCACCATGGCCTTACCGCGGCGGCGATCACCTCGATCCGCGCCTCGATGGATGCCGAAGTCACGCGCGAGACCGAGCGCATGTCCAAGCGCATGAACTGGCTGTCCACCACGATCGAAGGCGCGCCGTACATCGGCCTGTTCGGCACCGTGATCGGCATCATGCTGGTGTTCGCGGTGGCGGCGATGGCCGGCGCGGTGGACATCAACTCGGTGGCCCCGGGCATGGCGGCGGCGCTGCTGTGTACGGCGGCCGGTCTGGGCGTCGCGATCCCGGCGCTGTTTGGCTACAACTGGCTGGCCTCGCGCGCTGAAGCAATCGCGGCGGACATGTCGGTGTTCGTCGACGAGTTCACCGCGCGCCTGGCCGAAGAGTTCGACCGCACCGCACCGGCCGCCGCAGCGCGCCCGGCGCTGGCCTGAGGAGACCACCATGGCCAGGGCAAAGCGGTTCGGCATCAAGAAACGCGAGAAAGGCATCAACGTCACCCCGTTCGTGGACGTGCTGCTGGTGGTGCTGGTGATCTTCATCCTCACCAGCAACGCCACCATTCCGGGGATCGAGGTCAACCTGCCGAAGGCCAGTTCCAGCATGGCGCTGGAGAAGCCCAAGACCAAGGCGATCACGGTCGACAACGCCGGCCAGATCTTCCTGGACGCCTACCCGGTCAGCCTGGCCGAGCTGGAGGATCGCCTGCGCACGGAGAAGGCACTGAATCCGGATATCCCGGTGATCGTGCGCGGTGATGCGCAGGTGCAGTACGCGCGCGTGGTTGAAGTGCTCGACCTGCTGCGGAAGATCGAGCTGACCCAGGTCGGCCTGGTCACCGGCAAAGTGCAGGGGTGAGGGCGTGACTTCCCTCCACTCCCGCAGCGGTGACAGCATGCCCGCGTGGCGCCGCTGGTGGCCCGTGGCGGCGTTGATCGTCGGCCTGGCGGCCGTGGCGTTGCTGCTCTGGTACCTGCTGTTCAAGGACACCGCCAGTACGCGCCGGCCCGTGGCCGAGATCCCGATGGTGATGTTGCCGCCACCGCCGCCGCCGCCCCCACCGGAGCCCGAGCCCGAGCCGGAGGTGACCCCTGAAGAGGTCATGCCCGAGCCCGAGCCGCTGGACGAGGTGCCCAAGCCCACCGAAGAAGCGCCGACGCCCGACACCGCCGACCCGGTGACGATGGATGCCGACGCGCAGGCCGGCGGCGACAGCTTCGGCATCCAGTCCGGCTCGGGGGGCGGGCGCAGCGGTACCGGTGCCGGTGGCGCCGGCAATGCGAGCTACGGCCGTTACCTGGGCTACGTGCTGCAACAGGCCGTGGCGCGCGACGCCAAGGTGCAGCGCCTGGCCTTCCAGCTGACCGTCAACGTCTGGCTGGACGAGGCCGGGCAGGTGACCCGCGTCGAGCTCGCGCGCGGCAGCGGCAACACCGAAGCCGATGAAGCGGTGCTGCAGGCGATCCGCACGATCGGCCGCATCGACGAGCGGCCACCGGCGTCGTTGAGCTTCCCCGCGCGCGTGCTGGTGCAGGGCCGTCGCCCGGCCGGATGAGCTGCGCTGTCTTTCTTCTTCCCTGATCTTTCCTTTCTGCGAGCAAGCCGATGACCCGTTCAACCCTCCACTCCGCGCTGCTGGGACTGCGCAGCACCGCCATCGCCACCGGTGTCGCCCTGGTCCTGGCCAGTGGCGGCGCCCACGCCCAGGCAGCGGGCGGCGAGAGCACCATGATCAAGCTGATCCGCGGCCTGATGGACAGCGGCGCGCTCAAGCCCGAGGCCGGCCAGGCGCTGTTGCTGGAGGCGCAGCGCGAATCGGCCGCAGCCCCCGCAGCGCCGGCGTCCACCGCGATCGCCGCGCAGCCCGGCGACGTGCGCGTGCCC
Organism: Stenotrophomonas sp. TWI1149; assembly: GCF_039673155.1. Taxonomy (NCBI): domain Bacteria; kingdom Pseudomonadati; phylum Pseudomonadota; class Gammaproteobacteria; order Lysobacterales; family Lysobacteraceae; genus Stenotrophomonas; species Stenotrophomonas sp. TWI1149. The sequence continues at coordinate 51,643 of NZ_JBDJLB010000014.1, read as the reverse complement.
TACATCCCGCAGACCGTGCGCGATGAGATCCGCGAAGAGGTCAAGGCCAGCGTCATGGCCGAGGCCAAGGCCGAGCGTTGGGCGGCGCCTGACCAGGTGCCCGAGTGGACCCAGCGCCTGCGCGTGCAGGGTGACGTGCGCGTGCGCAACGAGAGCCGTCTGTATTCCGAGCGCAACAGCGACATCGAAGTGGACTGGGCGCGGATCAACGCCGGCAACGGATACGACGTCAACGGCAACACCAACCTGGATCTGCCGCCGCTGCGCAACACCCGCCAGGACCGCAACAATTCCTGGCGGATCCGCGCACGCCTGGGCGTGATCGCCGAGCTGGGCGAGCACACCCGTGCCGGCGTGCGCCTGGCGACCGGCAACGACAACGGCCCGGTGTCCTCCACCCAGACGCTGGGCGGTGGCCTGGTCAAGAAAGACGCCTGGCTCGACCAGGCATGGCTGTCGTGGACGCCGGTGGCGGGCCTGGACATCCTCGGTGGCCGCTTCGGCAACCCGTACTGGTCCACCGACACGCTGTTCTCCAACGACCTCAACTTCGACGGCCTGGCGTTCAAGTACGCGCAGCCGATCGGCGATGACGGCCTGTCCTTGTTCGCCACGCTGGGCCTGACGCCGTTGGAGTACTCCTCCGACAGCTTCCCGAACACCCGCCAGGACAAGATGAAGAGCGAGAACAAGTGGCTCAACGGCGTGCAGGTCGGCGCCGAGTGGCAGTTCGGCGATGCGCAGAAACTGCGCGCGGCGGTCGGCTACTACGATTTCCGCAACACCGCCGGCGAGTACTCGCAGCCGTGCGCGCTGTATGCCGGCGCGGACTTCTGCAGCAGCGACTGGTCGCGCCCTGCGTTCATGCAGAAGGGCAACACGCTGATGCTGCTGCGGAACATCGCGCTCAATCCGCTCGACCCGGCCAACACCCCGATGCCGCAGTACGTCGGCCTGGCCTCGGAGTTCGAACTGCTCGACCTCAACCTGGCCTGGGAAACGCCGCTGTTCGCGGGCAATGCCCTGCGCCTGGAAGGGCACGCGATCAAGAACCTGGCCTACGATCCCAACCGGATGTGGGAACGCGCGCAGGGCGGCATCGTCACCAACCTGGGCACTGCCGCCAACGGCGTGGCCGGGCCGCAGGACATCCAGAGCGGTGACATGGCATACATGGCGCAGGCGACCTTCGGGCAGCTGGCGATGAAGCAGACCGGCGACTGGAACCTGGCGCTCGGCTACAAGCGCCTGGAAGGCGACGCGCTGCCCGATGCCTACAACGATTCCAACTTCCACCTCGGTGGCACCAATGCCAAGGGCTACTACCTGAGTGGCTCCTACATGTTCGACCGGAACGTGTGGCTGACCGGGCGCTGGATGGCCGCCAAGGAGGTCACTGGCGCCCCGTTGTCGATCGACGTCTTCCAGCTGGAAGTCAACGCAGGCTTCTGACCGACGCAACGCCTGTCTCCGGGAGGCGGCGTGCCGCCTCCCTTGCTGCCCCACATTGGATTTTCACCATGAACACCGACACTTCCCTCGCGCCGGATGCCGGCGACGACGTCGATGCCGTCTCGGCAGCGGCCGACAGCATCACGCCGCCGGCCAGCTGGCCCATGCTCTACCGCCGTCCGGTCGTGCTGTCGTCGCAGCTTCATGCCCATTGGCGCGTGCGCCAGACCGGCGCCGCGTTCGCCGCCGGCAGTCACTCGATTCCAGTGATGATCGGGGAATTCGCCGCGGCCTCGCGCGCGTATCCGCTCGTCTTCGCCGGTCCCGAGCATCTGCCGATCGCCGTGCTCGGCCTGGAGGCGGAGCAGAACCGGTTCGTCAACGCCGACCAGTGGCAGGCCGGCGCCTACATTCCCGCCTACGTGCGGCGCTACCCGTTCGTGTTCGCGCGCACCACCGATCCGGACGGCTACGTGCTGGCCATCGATGCCGATGCGGACATGATCGTGCAGGAGGGCGAGGAAGGGCAGCCGCTGTTCGAGGGCGACCAGCCTTCGGCGATGACGCGTCATGCCCTGCAGTTCTGCGAAGCCTTCACCCGCGAAGACATCGCCACCCGCGCCTTCAGTGCCGCCCTGGCCGAGGCCGGCGTGCTGATCGAGCGCCAGGCTGACGTGGTCCTCGCCGATGGCCGCCGCCACAGCCTGCAGGGCTTCCATGTCGTCGATCCCGCGCGACTGGACGCGCTGCCGGATGCCACCCTCGTGCACTGGCATCGCCAGGGCTGGCTGGCGCCGGTGTATTTCCACCTGGCTTCGCTGGGTCGCTTCGCCGACCTCGCCACAGGCTGACCTGTTCTACCGGGGCGCCGTGCAGGTGCCGTCACTCCAGGCCGGTGGGAAGACCAGCCCTTCGAGTGGCGTCACCTGTTCGGCACCCGATCCGGTGCGTTCGCGCGCGGCAGCCGGCACGGCACGCCGTCCGAGCGCACAAAGGCGCGCCGCAGCGGAAATACCTGCAAGGAAAGATGGCGAGGATGGTGCGCCCGGAGGGATTCGAACCCCCGACCAATGGCTTCGGAAGCCACTACTCTATCCGGCTGAGCTACGAGCGCGTTGTGTCCTGCGTCCCGCCGAGCCGCCTGATGGGGCCACGGACCGCCAAAGCGGCGCGGGAGGAGCATTCTATCCGTAAACGCCGCGCAGGTCTGCCCCCCGCACCGATGCGCCGGGCGACGGCGCGCCCGGCCAGCCCAGGCGGTATCCTTTACCGATGGCTTACGAACGTTTTGAGGCGCCCGAGGCGGCGCCCCCGTCGCGCTGGCGGCACTACTGGAAGTTGATGCGCGCCGACCGTCCGATCGGCACCCTGCTGCTGCTCTGGCCCACCTGGTGGGCGCTGTGGCTGGCCTCCGGCGGGCTGCCGCCGCTGTGGACGCTGTTCGTGTTCACCGCGGGCGTGTGGCTGACCCGCTCGGCCGGCTGCGTGATCAACGATTACGCCGACCGCTGGCTGGACCCGCACGTCAAGCGCACCAAGGACCGCCCGCTGGCCAGTGGCGCCGTCTCCGGCCGCGAGGCGCTGGCCCTGTTCGCCGGGCTGATGATCGTCGCCTTTGGCCTGGTGTTGACCCTGAACTGGCTCACCATCGGCATGAGCTTCATCGGCGTGTTCCTGGCCGCCAGCTACCCCTACCTCAAGCGCTACACCCACCTGCCGCAGGTCTACCTGGGCATGGCCTTCGGCTGGGGCATCCCGATGGCGTTCGCCGCGGTGCAGGGCGAGGTGCCGGTGATCGGCTGGCTGCTGTACGGCGCCAACATCCTGTGGTCGACCGCGTATGACACCTGGTACGCCATGGTCGACCGCGATGACGACCTGAAGATGGGCTCGCATTCCACCGCGATCCTGTTCGGGGATCTGGACCTGGTGATCCAGGGCATTCTCTATGCGCTGTTCCTGGGCACGATGGCGCTGGTCGGCCTGCGCGCCGGGCTGGGGTTCTACTACGGCATCGGCGTCGGCGTTGCCGCAGGGTTGATCGCCTACGAGTTCTGGATCGCCCGCAAGCGCGAGCGCGACCCGTGCTTCAAGGCCTTCCTGCACAACAACTGGGTCGGTGCGGCGCTGTTCGCCGGCATCGCGGTGGCGTTGGCGCTGCGCTGAGGGGGCCACCCGACCAACGGTCGGGTGCTACCGGTAACGCGCACTACGACCATTAGGCGACTGACAGCGCCGGTCCCAACGCCCAGAATCCCTCCCATTGAATGATCGGGGAGGGCGGGACGATGAACACGTCGACGGTGGTGCGGGACGGCTGGATGGCGCGCGCGGCACTGCGCTCGGCGGCCTGGGCGGAGAAGTGGTTCCCCGACGCCTACGTGTTCGCGGTGCTGGGCGTGGTCATCGTCGCCGCCGCCGCGATGGGCTTCGGCGCGACCCCGCAGGCCACCGCCACCGCCTTCGGCGAGGGCTTCTGGAGCCTGATCCCCTTCACCATGCAGATGGCCTTCGTGGTCATCGGTGGCTATGCGGTCGCCACCGCGCCGATCGTCGCGCGCTTCATCAATCTGCTGGCCCGCGTCCCCAAGACCGGCCGTGGCGCGGTGGTCTATGTCGGCCTGATCAGCATGCTCGCGTCGCTGCTCAGCTGGGGCTTCTCGCTGGTGTTCGGTGGGCTGCTGGTGCGCGCGCTGGCCCGCCGTGAATCACTCAACATGGACTACCGCGCCGCCGGCGCCTCGGCGTATCTCGGCCTTGGCGCGGTCTGGGCGATGGGCCTGAGCTCCTCGGCCGCCCAGCTGCAGGCCAACCCGGCGAGCATGCCGCCCGGCCTGATCGAAATCACCGGCGTGCTGCCCTTCACCGAAACCATCTTCCTGTGGCAGTCGATCGCGCTGACGTCCGCGCTGATCCTGGTCTCGCTGCTGATCGCCTGGCTGACCGCGCCCGGTGCCGCCACCGCGCGCACCGCCAAGGACTTCGAAGGCGCCGCCCGCGCCGAGGCCGAGCCGCTGCAGCCGCGCACCCGCCCTGGCGAGTGGCTGGAGTACAGCCCGCTGCTGACCGTGCTGCTCTCGCTGCTCGCGTTCGGCTGGCTGTTCGGCGAGTTCGCGAGCAAGCCGGTGGTCACCGCCATCGCCAACCTCAACACCTACAACTTCCTGTTCATCTCGCTCGGCCTGCTGCTGCACTGGCGCCCGCGCAGCTTCCTCAACGCCGTGGCCAAGGCGGTACCGAGCACCACCGGCGTGCTGATCCAGTTCCCGCTGTATGGCGGCATCGCGATGATCCTCACCCACGCCACCGGCAGTGGCGATGAGACCCTCGCCCATCGCCTTTCCACGCTGTTCGTGCATATCGCTACCACCGACACCTTCGCGCTGGTGATGGGCGTCTACTCGGCCGTCCTCGGTTTCTTCGTGCCCTCCGGCGGCGGCAAGTGGATCATCGAAGCGCCGTACGTGATGCAGGCGGCCAACGAACTGCAGGCCCACCTGGGCTGGGCGGTGCAGGTCTACAACGCCGCCGAGGCGCTGCCGAACCTGATCAACCCGTTCTGGATGCTGCCGTTGCTGGGCGTGCTCGGGCTGAAGGCGCGCGACATCGTCGGCTTCACCTTCATCCAGTTGCTGGTGCACATCCCGCTTGTGCTCGGCCTGCTGTGGCTGCTCGGCATGACGCTGACCTACGTGCCGCCGGTGATGCCGTGATCGTCATCTGCGCGTCATCCGCACCGGGCGGTGCCGGGATGGCCTGTTCAGTCGCACGCCAAGCCTGTTTGCGCGTAGCGGCATAAGGGAATTAGAACCGTTCATATGCAGGCCAACGCCTACTGCGACATGGGCTCCCGCACGGCAGGAAATGTCGGAACGGACGCGTTGACGTTTCCGTATGCAAACCCGCACACGTCGTTAACCTGCCGCTGCAGAGGATGGCCCCGACCGCGACATTCCGTTTGCGGCAACCGGAGAATCGAGATGGCTCAGCAGAACCAGCAGAACCCGAATCAGCGCGGTGAGCAGCAGGAACGCGGTCGCGACCAGCAGCAGCAACAGCAGCAGGAACAGCAGCAGCGCAACCAGAACCAGCAGCAGGGCGGCCAGCAGGACGAGGAAGAGTGAGTCCAGCCGGCTGTTGTGTGAACTGAAGCCCCGCTCCGGCGGGGCTTCGTTCGTCCGGGCCTGCTCAAGCCGAGCGCAGGTGCCAGCCCAGTGCTGCGTCTTCGACAACCGCGCCCGGCACCACGTCACGCAGCACGACGCGGATGCCGCGCGCATTCGGCAGCACTTTCTGCTCGGGGAACCAGCGGCGCGTGGCATGGACCACGATCAACAGGCCTTCATCATCGCCGAGCGGTGCGAAGTGCGGCGTCGGCTGTGACAACGGCGCCAGCCCGAAGGCATTTTGTGCGTTTGCCTGCACCTCGCCCACGTCTTCAGCGGGCAGGCCAACCTCGCTGATGCAGGTCATCTCGCTGCCATGGAATTCGCCCTGGCGCTCGCCGGCAGACAAGCGCCGGCGTGCGATCAACTCCAGGATCAGGCCGTCCGGCCCGGTGAAATAGATCGACTCCGAATCCCAGCGGCCATCGAAGGTGAAGTGGTCATGGCCCTTCAGATCGCGCTGCAGGGTGGCGCGTGCTTTCAGCCAGTCGGTGGCCGCTTCGAATCGATTGGCCGGGACGTTGAACGCCAGGTGCACACCGCCGACCGGATTCGATCCTGCGGGGTGCAGCTGCAGGGTGCTCCAGCCGATACGCACGGCCGAGCCGTCGACCGGCAGCTGAAGTTCATCGCGGAAGTAAGCCACGGTAGCGGCGACATCGGAGACGGGAAGATCGATCTGATGGATACGCATGATGGTGGATGTCTCACGTAGATACATCGACATTCTGCCGCAGATGCGTGTGCTTCAGCGATGAACGCCATGAAACATGCACCGGCTGCGAAGACCCATCACCGGGCATTGCCGATGCGTTTGCTACAACACGCTGTAGAAGCCGGGACGCACCACCGGCGCATCACACACCACTATCAGAGGAGTACTCCCGCGATGGGCATGCTGGTCGATGGAACATGGCAGGAAGGCACCGCGGGTGCCGCCGATGAGGACGGCCATTTCAAGCGCGAGGAATCCACCTTCCGCGATTGGTTGAGCGCCGACGGCAGGGCTGGCCCGAATGGCGAGCATGGTGTCACAGCGGCGCCTGGGCGGTTCCGCCTGTATGTGAGTCTCGCCTGTCCGTGGGCCCATCGCACCCTGATCGTGCGCGCGCTGAAAGGCCTGGAAGATATGATGCCCGTGTCGGTGGTCAACTGGCACATGGGTGATCAGGGCTGGACGTTTGAGCCCGGCCCGCAGGTGACGCCGGAGCCCGAACGCGGTGCGCGCTATCTACATGAACTGTACGCGGCCGCCAAGCCGGGAATGACCGGCAAGGTGACCGTGCCAGTGCTGTGGGATCGCGAGCGCGGCAGGATCGTCAGCAATGAATCGGCGGACATCATTCGCATGTTCAACACCGCGTATGACGGGCTGGGTGCCAAAGCCGGTGATTTCTATCCGGTGGCGCTGCGTGCCGGGATCGATGCGATCAACGAACGGGTTTATGCGACCGTTAACAACGGTGTGTACCAGGCGGGCTTTGCGTCAACGCAGAAGGCCTATGAAGAGGCTGTTGGTCCGTTGTTCGATTCACTCACGTGGTTGGATCAGCGGCTCCAGCAACGCGAGTGGCTGGTGGGCGATGCCATGACCGAAGCTGATATCCGTCTGTTCACGACATTGATCCGCTTCGATTCGGTGTACTACGTGCACTTCAAGTGCAACGTGCGGCGCATTGCGGACTTCGCTGGCCTGCATGCGTTCGTGGCGCGGATGATGGCGATTCCCGAGGTGGCGGATACGGTGAACTTCGAGCACATCAAGCACCACTATTACGGGAGTCACCGGCATCTCAATCCGTCGGGGATCGTGCCGGTGGGGCCGGAGTGCGCATACTGAGCCAGCATTCCGGGCATCACGGCGTCTGGCCTCACCCGCTACCTCCCCGATCCAGCTGCCGATACCCGATCGCCTCCGCCACATGCGCGGTCGCAATGTCCTGCGCATGCCCCAGATCCGCCACCGTCCGTGCCACCCGCAGAATGCGATGCATCGAGCGCGCTGACAGCTGCAACTGCTCCACGGCATCCTCCAGGAGCTGCTGATCCTCCCGCGACAACCGGCAATGCTCGCTCAGCTCGAACGGCAGCAGCTGTGCATTGGCTTTCCCACTGCGCACCAGCTGCACCTCCCGCGCGGCCACCACACGGGCACGAACACTCGCACTGTCCTCGCCCAGCGGCGCGTCATCGCGCAGCTCGCGCGGGTCCAGCCGCGGCACTTCGACATGCAGGTCGATGCGGTCCATCAGCGGCCCGGAAACGCGCCCCCGGTAACGACGGATCACCTCCTCGGCGCAGAGACAGCGTCCACTGCGATCTCCCGCCCAGCCACACGGGCACGGATTCATGGCCGCAACGAGCTGGAACCGGGCGGGAAAGCGCTCGGTGCGGGCCGCGCGGCTGACCACCGCAACCCCGGATTCGATCGGCTCGCGCATGACTTCCAGTGCATGCCGACTCCACTCGGGCAGCTCATCCAGAAACAGCACCCCGTTGTGCGCCAGCGAAATCTCCCCAGGCCGGGGATGCGAGCCGCCGCCGATCAGCGCCACCGCGCTGGCGGTGTGGTGCGGCGCTCTATACGGCCGTTGCCGCCATCGCCCGGCATCAATGCCCTGGCCACTGCACGAGGCAATCGTCGCCGCTTCCAGGGCCTCCAGCTCGCTGGCGGCGGGCAGGATGCCGGGCAGGCGTGAGGCCAGCAGCGTCTTGCCGCAGCCGGGGGTGCCGAGCAGTAACAGGTGATGCCCGCCGGCGGCCGCGACCTCCAGCGCCCGGCGCGCCTGCAGCTGGCCGCGCACGTCGCGCAGGTCGGGAATGCTGACCGGCAGTGGGTCAGCCGCCACGGCAGGCGGCAGCGTACCGCTCTCAAGGGCGCTGCAGACTTCCAGCAGGGTGCGGGCCACGCGTACGTCGGCGTGCTGGGCCAGCGCGGCTTCCTCGCTGTTGGCGGCGGCCACGATCAGGCTGCGGCCGTCCCGGGCGGCGGCGATCGCAGCAGGCAGGACGCCGTCGACCCCGCGCAGTTCACCGGTGAGGGCCAGCTCGCCCAGGAACTCGAACCTGTCCAGCGACTGCGCATCGATCTGGCCGCTGGCGGCGAGGATGCCGAGCGCGATGGCCAGATCGAAGCGGCCGCCTTCCTTGGGCAGATCAGCCGGCGCCAGGTTGATGGTGATCCGCCGCTGCGGAAACTCGAAGCGTGCGCAGATCAGCGCGGCACGCACACGGTCGCGGGACTCCCGCACGGCCGCGGCCGGCAGCCCGACGATCTGGGTATGTGGCAACCCGCCCGACAGGAATACTTCGATCCGTACAGCGGGGGCTTTCACGCCGGCACGGGCACGGCTGTGCACCAGCGCGAGGCTCATGCGGTTGTTTCCGGAGTCTGCGGCATGCCAGGAACAATGGCAGGGCACGGAGACCGCAATCCATCAGCGCTTGCCGCGCCGTGGGGTAGGCAAACGGTGCCGCAGTGTCCAGGCACTCCCGCTAGACTGGATGCCCCCACGCACCACGCCGTCGAACACCATGGATATGCACCACCGCTCCGGCCCGATCGAACTGGTCGCCATCGACATGGACGGGACCCTGCTCGATCCCGCACACACGCTCACGCCCCGGGTCATGCAGGCCATCGCCCGCGCCCGCGCGCAGGGCGTCCAGGTGGTGCTGGCCAGTGGCCGCCCGGTGTCGGGGATGGCGCCGTTCCTGCAGCAGTTGGGTATCGAGGGTGAGCAGGACTACTGCATCGCCTGCAATGGCGCGGTGGTGCAGAACATCGGCAGCGGCCAGCGCGTCATCGAGTTTCCGCTGAGTTTCGAGGACTTCGTGTTCTGCGAGCGGATTTCGCGCGAGCTGGGCATCCATTTCCAGGCGCTCGATGGCCGCCGCATGTACACGCCCAACCAGGACATCAGTATCTACACGGTGGCCGATTCGCACCTGTCGAACGTGCCGCTGTCGTATCGTCGGGTCGAAGACATGGACCCGGCCATGCAGTTCATCAAACTGATGATGATCGACGAGCCGGAGGTGCTGGATGCCGCCATCCAGCGCCTGCCCTCGGAACTGACCGACCGCTTCGCGGTGCTCAAGAGCGCGCCGTTCTTCCTGGAGGTCTTCGATCACCGCGCGGGGAAGGGGCCGAGCCTGGAGAAGCTGGCCGCGCACCTCGGCGTGGACCGTGCCAACGTGATGGCGGTGGGCGATCAGGAGAACGACCTGACCATGCTGCAGTTCGCCGGCACCAGCGTCGCCATGGGCAACGCGATTGCGGCGGTGAAGCAGACCGCGCGCTTCGAGACCGCGACCAACGCCGAGGACGGCGTGGCGTTGGCGATCGAGCGGTTCGTGCTGCAGGACGCGTAAGAAAAGCGCAGTCCGAGCCCGACTTACTCCCGAGGCGCAGCCGACCCGTCACGCGCTTCCAGCGCGGCCACCGTCTTCTCCAGCGCCTCCAGCTTCTCGCGGGTGCGCAGCAGCACCGCACGCTGCACGTCGAATTCCTCGCGGGTCACCAGGTCCAGCTTGCCCAGCCCGGCCTGCAGCGCGGTCTTGAAGGTGGCCTGCAGTTCTTCGCGCGACTGGCGCAGGCCCGGGGGGACCATGTCGCTCAGGCGGCGGGCGAGGTCATCCAGGTGGTTGAGGTCGATCATGCTGCGGCTCCGCGGGGTATGCGCCAAGGATAAGCCGCCACGCTGCCGGCGGCACGGACCGCGCGCATCGCGTTCACCGGCGGACAGGCGTTATCCTCGCAGCCTGAGAGACAGGAGTGCAGACGGATGAAGATGGTCATGGCGGTGGTCAAGCCGTTCAAGCTCGACGACGTGCGCGAAGCGCTGGCCGAGCGCGGCGTCACCGGGATCACGGTCACCGAGGTCAAGGGCTTCGGGCGGCAGAAGGGCCATACCGAGCTCTACCGCGGGGCGGAGTACGTGGTCGACTTCCTGCCCAAGGTGAAGATCGAGGTGGCGGTCGTCGACAACCAGGTCGAGGAGGTGGTGGAAGCCATCGTCAAAGCCGCCGGCACCGGCAAGATCGGCGACGGCAAGGTCTTCGTGTACGACCTGGGCACCGTGGTGCGCATCCGTACCGGTGAGCTGGACGCCGACGCGCTGTAACGCGCGCCGGCTTTCCGGAGGGCACCCGCGATCAGGCGTGGCCCTTGAACCAGCGGTAGAAACGCTTCCAGGCCACGCGCACGCCGGCCACCCAGCGCGGATCGGCCACCTGGGCCGCCTCGGCGGGACTGGGCCGCTCGCCGGTCAGGCGCTGGCGCATCTTCAGCAGGTTCTTCATGTCGCTGCGGCGCAGCTGGCGCGAGACCGGGTGCACCGGCAGCCAGCGCGGGCTGCGCCAGGCCGAAGTGAAATCGACCAGCACTGGCACGCCCCCGCTGACCATCACGTTGGTGCCGTGCAGATCGTTGTGGGTGATGCCGGCGGCATGCAGGCGCGTCAGGGCGTACTGCAGCTGCTCGAAGACCTCGATGCCGACCGACTGGGCCGCGCTCAGGGTCTGGCCGGGAATGAACTCCATGCCCAGCGCGAGCCCACCGATGGTGCCGAGCAGGGCAGGGGCGTGCTTCCAGCCGCTCAGACGCTGCAGGATGCGCGCCTCGCGGCGGACCAGCAGGCGCGCGATCGGCGACAGCGGGGTGCCGCGGTAACGGGTGTAATCCTTGACCACGGCCGGCTGGCCATTGAGGCAGGTCCGGTAGACGTCGGGTTCCAGGAGGCGTTCGCCGCGCTTGAGCAGCTCGGCGGGGGCGGTGTCATCGACACACGGGGCAACGATTGTATTCATAGGGGTCTGTGCGACCCGGCGGTCGGCGCAATGCGTCAGGCGTACCGGTGCTGCTTAACGTGGGGAACTAAAGATTTCGTTAATTTTAGTACTCGGCAGTACACGAATCCAGATGATGTCGGAGAAATGTCGTAGCCCGGCGTGGAACAGTTCGTCACGCTGAAGCGGACAATCTTGTATCGTTTGGAAAGTTGCTTGACCGCGACGCAGGCGCTGCCGACCATATGCTGTTGCTCGCGACATCGGCGGCCGCCCCTCCCCGGCACGTCCCCGCCTCCTGCCGCCCTATCGATGCCGGTCACTGCCGTGCATCGCCCCCACCATTTCGGGTCCGGCCATGCCGGAGGAAGACTGATGATCAAGATCGTGCTGGCAGGGCTGTTCATCGCCTGCGTGCTGTACATCCATTACCGCGGCAAGGTGCGCGCGCGCTGGTCGCGCCAGCTGCTGGACCACTCCAGCTTCATGGCCCCGATCAACGTGATCATGTACGCGTTCTCGAAGGTACCGACCACGCCCTTCCTGGATCCGGGCAAGGAATTCCCGCAGCTGGAGCCGCTGCGCCAGAACTGGCAGATGATCCGCGACGAAGCGCTGGCCCTGCGCGATGCCGACAAGATCGCCGCCTCCAGCACCTTCAACGATGCCGGCTTCAACTCGTTCTTCCGCCGCGGCTGGAAGCGCTTCTACCTGAAGTGGTATGGCCCGTCACACCCGTCGGCCAAGGCGCTGTGCCCGAAGACCACCGCGCTGCTGGAATCGCTGCCGGACGTGCGCGCGGCGATGTTCGCCCAGCTGCCCTCGGGCAGCGAACTGCGCCCGCACCGCGATCCCTTCGCCGGCTCGCTGCGCCTGCACCTGGGCCTGGCCACCCCGAACGATGACGCCTGCTACATCGAAGTGGACGGCATCCGGAAGAGCTGGCGCGACGGCGAGTGGATGATGTTCGACGAGACCTACATCCACCACGCGCACAACGAGACGCCGGATGACCGCGTGATCCTGTTCTGCGATATCGCCCGCCCGCTGCGCTTCGGCCTGCCGGGCCTGTTCAACCGCGCCGTGGCCTCCACGCTGCTGGCCGGTGGTGCTTCGCCGAACCTGCCGGGCGACCCGACCGGTGGCGTCAACAAGGCCTTCGGCAGCGTCTACAAGGTGCGCCTGAAGGCCAAGGCGCTGCGCGAGCGCAGCGTGGTGGCCTACCAGGTGATCAAGTGGGGCCTGGTGGTGGCGGTGATCGCCGGCATCTGGGCGATCTGAGCCGGGGTGCGTGAGGTTGCCGGCCAGCGGCCGGCACTACCGGGCATGAAAAACCCGCGCTGTTGCCAGCGCGGGTTTTTTGTTGCCTGCATCGATGTGGTCCGCACCGACCAACGGTCGGTGCCTACCGCCATGGCCGGGTTTTCCGGTCAACGCCGAAGCCGACGTCGACCGGCAGGTGCCGACCGTTGATTGGCAGCCGCACGCACCGGCAGGTGCCGACCGTCAATTGGCAGCCGCACGCACCGGTAGGTGCCGACCGTTGGTCGGCACGCCTTCGATCAGCCCTTCAGGGCTGAAGCCACGAACGGCGGCGTCACCAGCACGCCGGTGTGCAGCGCGGCGGTGTAGTACAGCGTCTCGAACGACTTGGCGGCCGAATCGGCCTGGCGGAAATCGAAGCTGCTCTCGCCCTTGCGGGCCAGGGTCACGCTCCACCAGCCGGTCGGGTAGCACGGCTGCGGGAACGGCAGGGTCTTGAACGAACCGAAACCGGCCTTGCCCATCTCGGCGCGCATTTCGTTGATCAGGTCCAGCTGCATCAGCGGCGACTCGGACTGCTGCACCAGGATGCCGTCGTCCTTCAGGGCCTTGAAGCAGCTCTCATAGAACGCCTTGTTGAACAGGCCTTCGCCCGGGCCGACCGGATCGGTCGAGTCCACGATCACCACGTCCACGCTGCCGGCCGGGCAGTTGGCCATGTAGGCCACGCCGTCGTCGAACATCAGCTCGGCGCGCGGGTCGTCGTTGGAATCGCACAGTTCCGGGAAATGCTTGCGGGCCATCACGGTGACCTGCTCGTCGATGTCGCACTGGGTCACGCTCTCCACGCCTTGGTGCTTGAGCACTTCGCGCAGGGTGCCGCAGTCGCCACCGCCGATGATCACCACGCGCTTGGGCGCGGCGTGGGTGAACAGCACCGGGTGGCTGATCATCTCGTGGTAGAAGAAGTTGTCCTTGCTGGTCAACATGATGGCGCCATCGATGGTCATCAGGTTGCCCCAATCGGTGGTCGCGAAGATCTCGATCTTCTGGAACGGCGACTGCACTTCATCCAGCTTGCCGGTCAGGCGGTAGCCGATGGCCGAGCCGGTGCGCTCGAAGTGTTCGATGTACCAGTTGTTGTTGTCAGTCATGGAATAGCAGTCCTGTTCGGAAGGGTGTTGGAGCCGGGCTGGCGGCGGTGCCGCGTGGCGCAAGCCACGTCCGGACGGGTTGGCCCGTTCAGGTTTCAAGCCTGAGCACGGGCGCGGGCGCGCATGATAACGGAGCTGTCGCCACATAGGCGTTATCATGCACCCCCTTTTTTACCAACCAGGCCCACTGAAATGACCGATTGGTCCCTCGACCAAGCCCGCAAGACCTACTCGATTCCGCATTGGGCGGATGGTTACTTCGACGTGGATCAGGCAGGACACATGGTGGTGAGACCGACTGGCCAGGACGGCCCGGTGGTATCGCTGCCGAAGATCGTGGACGCCGCCCGCGAGGCCGGCGCCAAGCTGCCGCTGCTGGTGCGCTTCCCGGACATCCTGGGCCAGCGCCTGGGCAAGCTGCAGGCCGCCTTCGCGCAGGCGCAGGCCGACTGGGACTACCCGGGCGGCTACACCGCCGTGTACCCGATCAAGGTCAACCAGCACCGCGGCGTGGCCGGCACGCTCGCCAGTCACCACGGCGAGGGCTTCGGCCTGGAAGCGGGCAGCAAGCCCGAGCTGATGGCCGTGCTGGCGCTGTCGCGCCCGGGCGGGCTGATCGTCTGCAACGGCTACAAGGACCGCGAGTACATCCGCCTGGCCCTGATCGGCCGCAAGCTGGGCCTGCAGACCTTCATCGTGATCGAGAAGCCGTCCGAGCTGAAGCTGGTGCTGGAGGAATCCAAGGCGCTGGACGTCAAGCCGGGCCTGGGCGTGCGCATGCGCTTGGCCTCGCTGGGCGCGGGTAAGTGGCAGAACAGCGGTGGCGACAAGGCCAAGTTCGGTCTCTCGCCGCGCCAGCTGCTGGACCTGTGGAAGTCGCTGCGCGATACCGAGTACGCGGACTGCCTGAGCCTGCTGCATTTCCACATGGGCTCGCAGATTTCCAACGTGCGCGACATCGCCAACGGCATGCGCGAAGCCACCCGCTACTTCGTGGAGCTCTCGCGCCTGGGCGCGAAGATCACCCACGTGGACGTCGGCGGTGGCCTGGGCGTGGATTACGAAGGCACCCGCTCGCGCAGCTTCTGCTCGATCAACTACGGCCTGAACTCTTACGCCAGCAACATCGTGCAGCCGCTGGCCAATGCCTGCGAAGAGCATGGCCTGACCCCGCCGCGGATCGTCACCGAGTGCGGCCGCGCGATGACCGCGCACCACGCGGTGCTGATCGCCAACGTCTCCGAAGTGGAAGAGGCGCAGGAAGGCCGCGTGCCGGACCAGCACGACGACGAGCCGGCGGCGATCCGCCACCTGCGCGAGATCCACGCCGAGCTCGATGAGCGCCCGGCGG
The DNA here is from genome assembly GCF_039673155.1 of Stenotrophomonas sp. TWI1149. Taxonomy (NCBI): domain Bacteria; kingdom Pseudomonadati; phylum Pseudomonadota; class Gammaproteobacteria; order Lysobacterales; family Lysobacteraceae; genus Stenotrophomonas; species Stenotrophomonas sp. TWI1149. The sequence continues at coordinate 36,467 of NZ_JBDJLB010000014.1, read as the reverse complement.
TGGAGCTGTTCCAGGAAGCGCAGCACTTCCATGCCGAAGGCCTGTCCAGCTATGCGCTGGGCCAGATCGACCTGCCGCAGCGCGCCCGCATCGACGACCTGTTCTACGCCATCGCCCATGCCGTGCGTGCTCGCCTGAGCTATGACGAGAAGAGCCATCGCCCGGCGCTGGACGAGTTGAACGAGCGCCTGGTCGACAAGTACTTCGTCAACTTCAGCGTGTTCGAATCGATCCCGGATGCCTGGGCGATCGACCAGGTGTTCCCGATCGTGCCGATCGAGCGCTTGAACGAGCAGCCGCAGCGCCGCGGCATCATCGCCGACATGACCTGCGATTCGGACGGCATGGTGAAAACCTACGTCGAGAACGAGAGCCTGGACACGTCGCTGCCGCTGCATGCGCTGAAGTCCGGCGAGAGCTACCGCATCGCGTTCTTCATGGTCGGTGCGTACCAGGAAATCCTGGGCGACATCCACAACCTGTTCGGCGATACCGACGCAGTGGAAGTGCTGGCCGACGCCGATGGCTACGCGATCACCCAGCAGCGCCGCGGTGACACCACCGATGTGATGCTGGACTACGTGGGCTACAGCCTGGCCGACCTGCGCGCGAGCTACGCCGCGCGCGTGGCGGCGGCGGACCTCTCGCCGGCGCGGGCGCAGGAACTGTCCGAGGCCCTGGAAGCCGGCCTGACCGGCTACACCTACCTGTCCGACGAGCCGCTGGCCTGAGCCGGTGGCGACGGGTGATGGCCTTCGGGCCTCACCCGGCCGTCCGTAGCGCCGGGCACTGCCCGGCGGTTCCTCCAAGGCACCCGGAACCCGCATGAGCGCGCGCGCGATCTTTCATCTGTTCCTGCATGCGGCCGTGCCGGCGTTGCTGGCGTGGATGTTCTGGCGCAAGCGTTTCATGTCCGCCTGGGTGCTGATGCTGCTGGGCTGGATCATCGATCTGGACCACCTGCTGGCCGACCCGATCTACGCCCCGAACCGCTGCAGCATCGGTTTCCATCCATTGCACACGGCGCCGGCGATCGCGGTGTATGCGGGGTTGTGCCTCCCGAAGAAGACGCGATTGTTCGGCATCGGCCTGATCATCCACATCGTGCTGGATGCGATCGACTGCTGGTGGATGCACGCCGGCAGGTAAATGCACGCCATGCGTGGATGACGCACCGCATCAGATCCGCTGCACCTGACCGGTAGTGCCGGCAGCTGGCCGGCTCCACGCAGCGTCGGGAGCCGGCCAGCGGCCGGCACTACCGACGGCGAAGGCGATGGCGCGTTTACCCCGCCGGCAACGTCAACGTCGCGCTCAATCCCGGCGTGGCATTGGCCAGCACCAGCGTGCCGCCGTAACTCTCGGCGATGTCCGCCACGATCGACAATCCCAGCCCGCTGCCTGCCGCACGCTCATCCAGCCGCACGCCGCGTTCCAGCACGCGCTCCAGCTGCTCTGGCGGGAGTCCTGGACCATCATCGGCCACGGTGATGCGCAGCTGCGTACCCTCCCGTGCCACGTCCACGCGCACCGCCTGCGCGGCCCACTTGCCCGCATTGTCGAGCAGGTTGCCCAGCATCTCTTCCAGATCCTCGCGCGCGCCTGCGAAAACACCCGCCGCGTCGCCGTCGCATTCGAAACGCAGCCCACGCGCCGCATGTACGCGCTGCATCAGTCCGCACAGCGCGCTCGTCACCGGTGCGACCGGCGTGCGCTGCTGGCTGTCCGCGCCCAGGCCTGCGGCCAGATAGCGATCAATGCTCGCCTGCATGCGCGCGGTCTCGCTGCGCAGGGTCTGCCGCCAGTCGCTGCCGTCGCCCTCGGCTTCAGTGGTGAGCACGGTCAGCGGGGTTTTCAGCGCGTGCGCGAGGTCTTCGGCGCTGCGGCGGGCGCGCACCATCATGCGCTGGTGATGATCGAGCAGCGCGTTGAGCTGGCCGGCCAGTGGCGCGACTTCCTTCACCAGGCCCTGCTGCGGGAAGCGCACGTTCTCGCCATTGCGCACCTGCGCGGCGATGCGACCCAGTTCGGCCAGCGGCCGCAGGCCGTAATGCACCTGGGTGACCAGCACGCCGAACCACAGCGCGATCAGCACGGCCAGGGCAAGCGCGGTGCGCTGCCGGAAGCTGGCGACCTGGGCGTCCAGCTGGCTGCGGTCGGTGGCGACCATCACGATCACCGGCGCGGCGGCGCGGGGCAGGGTGACCTGCTGGGCCAACGCCCGCAGCGGTTGCTGCAGCGGCCCGGTGAGATCGAGCGGCTGCGCCGGGCCGGGCTGCAGCCCCACCGGGGCGGCGAGCGATTCGTCCCACAGCGAGCGCGACTGCCCGAGCGGCTGGCCCTGCGGGTCCAGCACCTGCCAGTAGTCGCCGGAGAACACACGCCGGTAGCGCTCGTCGGCCAGGGTCTGGCGCCACTGCAGCCGGCCGTCGGCATCGCTCTCGGCCAGTGCCAGGACCGCGATCAGATCGTTGCCCAGGCGCTCGTCCATCGCGGTACGTGCGGAGCGCTCGAACATCGCGCCCAGCCACCAGGTCGCCAGGGCCGAGACCAGCACCAGGCCCAGGCCACCGGCGACCAGCAGGCGCGTGCGCAGCGAGCCGGTGGTCATGGCGTCGCCGACAGGCGGAAGCCCTGGCCGCGGTGGGTATGGATCAGCTCGCTGCCGAGCTTGCGGCGGATGCGCCCGATCAGCACGTCGAGCGTGTTGGAATCCGGATCGAAGCCATCTTCATAGACGTTCTCGCCCAGCCGCGCGCGGCTCAGCACGGTATCGGGGTGGTGCATGAAGTAGCTGAGGATGCGGTGCTCCTGCGCGCTGAGCGCCAGCGGCGCGCCGTCCAGCTCGAAGCGGCCGGCGTTGACGTCCAGCACCAGTGGACCGCACTGCAGCCGCGGATGCGCGTGGCCGGCACTGCGGCGGATCAGGGCGCGCAGGCGCAGCAGCAGTTCTTCGGGCTGGAACGGCTTGGTCAGGTAGTCATCGGCACCGGCATCGAAGCCGGCCAGCTTGTCGTGCCAGCGGGCGCGGGCGGTCAGCACCAGCACCGGGAAGTCGCGCCCGGCCTGGCGCCAGCGCTCGATCACGCTCAGTCCGTCCAGGCCCGGCAGGCCGAGGTCGACCACCGCCGCGGCGATGTCCTCGATCTGGCCCTGGTACTCGGCATCCCGGCCCTCGGCGCTATGGATGACCACGTATCCGGCTTCCTCCAGCAGCGTCTGCAGGCGGCTGGCGAGCAGGGTGTCATCTTCGGCGAGCAGCACGCGCATCAGTCTTTTTCCATTTTCAGCAGGCGGCCGGTGGCGGCATCGTAATCCAGCTCCATCACCACGCCATCGGGGCCGAGGATCTCGATTTCATACTTGGCGTCATCCAGCTCCACTTCGATCAGCTTGCCGGGGTAGCGCCGCAGCGCATCGGCGACCACCTGTTCCAGCGGCACGAACCGGCCCTGACGCACCGCCTGGCGCACGCTGTCCTGCTGGCGGCTGCCACCGTCGAGCACCCGCATCGGGTCCTGCGGGGCGAGGGTCAACAGCAGGGGCAGCATCAGGGACAGGGCGGACATGCGGGCACGCAGGGCAGGGGCAGGCCACCGGTATACCGGGGATGTCTAAACAGTATCTAACAGCCGCCCTCATGGTCCGGTTAGGTGCGGTGGCCAGACTGGCGGTGCCGGAATGGACCGGCGCCCCCTCAAGGATTCCCATGAAGACGATGATTGCCGCAACCGCCCTGGCCGCCGCCCTGTTCGCCACCCCGGCCTTCGCGGCCAACCTCTCGGCCGCCCAGGTCCAGGCCAAGCTCAGCGCCGCCGGCTATGCCCAGGTGCACGAGCTGGAGCACGACGATGGCGTGTGGGAAGCGGATGTGACCCGCAAGGACGGCAGCGTCGATGAAGTGCTCATCGATGACACCAAGGGCGAGATCTTCGACCCGCGCGACGGCCGCGCGCTGCTGGATGCCGGGCAGATCCTGGCGCTGGCCGGCAAGGCCGGGTTGAAGCAGATCGACTCGCTCGAGCGCGATGGCGCCACCTGGACCCTGGATGCGCGCAATGCCCGCAACCAGCGCGTGGAAGTGCGCATGAGCGGTCACGACGGCCGCGTGCTGGCCAGCAAGCGCGATGGCTGGTGGGACTGATCCGGCCGCGCCACCGCGCGCTGGATGTACGAACGGCCGGGTTTCCCCGGCCGTCCGCGCAGGTGCCTGAGGGCGGCAGCGCTTACCAGCGCGCCGGGTAATCCCAGTAGCCCGGGCCGCGGCCGTAGCCGCCGTAGCCATCGAACCCGTCGTAGCCGTAAGGGCCGAAGAAGCCGGGGCCCTTGCCCTCGCTCACCCGGATGTTGACGTTGACGTTGCGGGTGTTGCCCTCGTCCGTGGTGTAGTTCTTGCTCAGATTGAGCTCGGCCGCGTTGTAATGGCTGTTGCCGTAATTCTCGGAATAGCCGATGCCGGTGGTGAAGCTGCCGTTGACCCGCAGCTTGTCATCGGTCACGTGGGCGATCCCGTTGGCCGCCCGGTCGGTGGAACGCCGGCCGGTCCGGTCGCCGTAGAAGGTGCCCGGCGGATCGCCACGCAGGGACTGATCGCTCAGGTACTGCAGCGGCGCATCGGGAATGCTCAGGTCCAGCCCGGTCGAGGACTGCGGGCCGGTGGCGCCTGCGGCTGACTGGGCCAGCGCCACGCCGGGCAGGGACAGGCACAGCAGCAGGGGAAGCAGGCGGATCATGGGAGGCTCCGGAGCAGACAGGCGGGACGGCCGACAGCGCTGACGCTAGCAGCCGTAGTTTGAATGATGCCTGTCATGGCGTGGGTTGCAAGGGGAACTCAGCGCAACCGGTCGAATCCGAACAGCTCGGCGAGCGGATGCCGGCGCCGTTCGATGCGCGCGCGGAGCAGCCCGGCGCCGATCATCGAATAGGTGATGCCGTTGCCGCCATAGGCCATCGCGAACAGCACCCGCGGGCCCCACTGCGGGTGCGGACCGAAGAACGGCAGACCATCCTGGGTCTCGGCGAAGGTGCCGCCCCAGGAGAAGGCCGGCTGCAGCGGCAGGTGCGGGAACAGCTTCGCGGTCTTCCTGAGCAGCTTGCCGGTCTTGCTCTCGACCCGCCGGTCGCGCCGGGCCGGGAGATCGATGGCGTCGTCTTCACCACCGATCAGCAGCCGGTGGTCGCCGGTGCTGCGCAGGTACAGATACGGCCGCGCCGACTCCCAGGCCATGGTCTCGCGCAGCGGGCCGAGCAGGTCCGGGTGGATCGGATCGGTGATGAAGGCGTAGCTGCTGCGGTTGCGGGCCACCGAGGGCTTCAACCAGCGCTGCCCGGCATAGCCGGTGGCCAGCACCACGTGGCGGGCACGGATGCGCGCGCCGCCCAGGGTGGTCGCGGTGACGCCGCGCGGGGTCGGGGTGAGCGTATCCAGCACGGTGCGGTCGTAGACGCCGCAGCCGCGCTTGTGCAGCCGCATCAGCAGCCGATAGGTAAGTCGATAGGGGTCGATGCGTGCAGCGAGTGCGCTGAGGATCGCGCCCGGTGCGCGGATGCCGTACGCGTCCGCGACCGCCTCGCTGTCCAGCCAACGCACATCGAAGCCATGCCTGGCCCGCAGCGCGCATTCCTCGGCCAGCACCGCCTGGTGCCCGCGCTTGCTGGCGTAGTACAGGCTGGCCATGCGGTGGCAATCCACGTCGCGGAACGGTGCGGCGACCTCGCAGATGGCCGGGATCGCCTCGGCACAGGCCTGGTAGGCCTGCACGGCGGCGTCCTCGCCATAGCGCTGGGCGAGATCGATGAGATGGGTGTCGATCTCGTACTGCAGCAGTGCGGTGCTGGCCGCGGTGCTGCCCCAGCCGATATCGCGCTGTTCGATCAGGGCGACATCGTGGCCGTGCGCGCACAGCTCGTCGGCGATCAGTGCACCGCTGATGCCGCCGCCCACCACCAGCACCTCGCAGTTCAGATCGTTTTCCAGCGGTGGAAACGCATGCATCAGGCCGTTGCGCACGGCCCAGAACGGGTACCCGCTCTTCAGGTCCATTGAAGCCTCAGGCGGTGGGGTGGCCGGTATGCGGGGTCTGGATCAGGGCGCTCAGGTCGAAGCCCTGCAGGCGCGCCTGGGCCAGATAGTGTTCCTGCGTGGTGCGGTCGAGCGTGGGGGTGCGCGAAAGCAGCCAGAGGAACTTGCGGTCCGGGCTACCGACCAGCGAGACGCTGTAATCCGGTGCGATCTGGATCACCCAGTAGTCGCCCTTGGTGAAGGGCAGCCAGCGCAGCCCCTTGGGCAGGAAGCTGACCTCCAGCCGGGCCGGGTCGTTGTCGACCGGGCAGGCCTCGCCGTCGGCTTCTTCGATCTCGTTGCCCATGCGGCAGCGGTTGAGCACGGCCACATGGCCGTTGTCCTTCAGGCTGTAATGCGCGGAGACATCCGTACAGCCTTCCGGCTCGTGCTTCATCGGCAGGCGGGCGATCTCGTACCAGGTGCCCAGGTAGCGCGGCAGCTTGAGGTCGGGAACGGTTTTCAGGTCGGGAGGTGTGGTCATGGGGGACGGCTGGTGGGAGTGCGATCCCACGATGCCGGGGCCGCTGCCACGGCCGGGTGAAGCCGGGGCGAGTGCGGCGTCGAGACAGTCCGTTGTGGTCGCGTCATGTTCCGCTTCCGATGGCGGCGCTATGCTGGGCCGGAGCGCCGTGGGCGCTACTTTCAACAGCGATGGAGATGCGGATGTACCAGGTGATTCTGCTCAAGAGCGAAACCGGCGTTGCCCGCCAGCAGCGGGAAACGGCCGACGATGTGATCGACCATGAAGGCGTGAGCTATACGCTGCGGGCCGGCCCGCGGCAGCCGCTGCCGACCGATCACGCCTGGGACGAGATCGCGGTGTACGCGCCCGAGGAGATCACCGAGGAGGAGTTCCAGGACTGGTATGCCCGCCTGCAGCCGCAGGTCGAAGAGCTCCGCCTGAAGTACTGAGGGCCACATACCTGTTCTGAACGGGGCCCGGTTTATAGTCGCGGGCAGGCGCGGTGGTCCGCGCGAACCGTTGGTGCTGGCGTGTCGCTTCGTCATTCTTCGTTTGTGGTGCGGTCGTTGTCGTGGCTGCTGTTGTTCGCCTGGCTGGGGGCCGCGCCGATCGCGCTGGCCCAGGCCGGTGATGCGGATCCGGACCCGGCCAAGCAGCTGGCCGAGGCCGAGAAGACCTTCCGGTCCATCAATGATGATCTGGAGGATGCGGCCACCACCGAGACGCTCAAGACCCTGTCCGACCGCGCCCTGTCCGTCCAGCGCGATGCGGATGGCCTGCAGACGGCGCTGGACCCGCAGCTGAAGCAGGTTGATGCGCGCCTGTCCCAGCTCGGCGAGGTGGCCGAAGGCACCGTCGAGCCGCCGGAAGTCAGCCGTCAGCGCAAGGCGCTGAACCAGCAGAAGGCCGACATCAACGCGCAGATCGCCCGCGCCAAGCTGCTCTCGGTGGATGCCAAGCAGCTCGGCGAGCGCATCGAGAAAATGCGGGTCACCCAGTTCAGCGAACAGCTCACGCGCAAAGTCGCCTCGCCGTTGTCGCCGTCGCTGTGGCGCAGCTTCGCCAAGGACGTGCCGGACGACGTGCAGCGCCTGGCCATCCTGTATCGCATGGGTGAAGACGCCGCGCGCAAAGCCATCGCCAAGCATGGCTGGACCGCGCCGCTGATCGGGCTGGCGGTGGCGCTGGTGATGTTCTTCCCGCTGCGGCTGTGGCTGCGCGCGCTGGGGCGGCGCTTCGCCGCCTCCGAGCGGGCGCCCGATGGACGTCTGCGCCGTTCCGGCCTGGCGGTGTGGCTGCTGCTGGTCGGCACGCTGCTGCCCGGCCTCGCCGCGGTAGCCCTGGTCGAGTCGCTGGATGCGATCGGGGCGATCCCGCCGCGCCTGCAGTCGGTGGCCGAAACGTTCGAAGTCGCTACCTTCGTGGCCGCCTTCATCGCCGCGCTCAGCGCCTGCCTGCTGGTGCCCAAGCGGCCCTCGTGGCGGCTGCTGTCGCTCGACGACAGCGCGGCCTGGCGCCTGCGCAAATACGCCTGGGGCGCGGCCGGCCTGACCTGGCTGAGCATCATGCTGGTCGCCCTCGACCGTGCGGCGCGCACCAGCGCGGTGACCACGGTGGCCGCGGACGGGTTGATGGCGGTGACCTATATGGCGCTGATCATCGCGATCCTCGTATCGCTGGCGCGCATGCACAACCGCCAGGCCGCCGAAGCCGCCGAAGCCGAAGCGCGGGCCGATCCCCGGGCCGGCGGCGATGGCAAGGTGCGGGGCGCGCCGCGCCGCAGCGGCTGGATCGTGCTGGCGCGCCTGGCCGGCCATATCGCCGTGGCAGCGGCGGTGATCGCCACGCTGCTGGGCTACCTCAACTTCGCCCTGTTCGTCGCCCAGCAGCTGATCTGGGGCGCGGTGGTGCTGATGGCCGTCTCGCTGCTGCTCAAGTTCGCCGACGACCTGGCCACCTGGGTGCTCGCGCCCAGCAGCCGTGCCGGGCAGACCATCGTGTTGACCACCGGGCTCAGCGAGTCGCGGGTGGAGCAGGCCGGCGTACTGCTCTCGGCGGTGCTGCGCGTGGGCGTGATCGTGCTCGGCCTGCTGGCGCTGGCCGCACCGTTCGGCAACCTCAACGCGTTCCTCGGCGGGCTGGATTCGCTCACCGGTGGATTCAAGGTCGGCGAAGCGACGGTCACACCGAGCACCGTGATGTACGCCGTGCTGGTGTTCCTGGTGGTGTGGGCGGTGACGCAGGCGTTCCAGCGCTGGCTCAGCGATACCTACCTGCCCAAGACCGAACTGGACGCCGGCGCGCGCAACTCGATCAGCACGGTGACCCGCTACCTCGGCATCATCGCCGCGGTGCTGTGGGGCCTGACCGCGCTGGGGATCGGCTTCGAGAAGCTGGCGCTGGTGGTCAGCGCGCTGTCGGTGGGTATCGGTTTCGGCCTGCAGGCGATCACCCAGAACTTCGTGTCCGGCCTGATCCTGCTGGCCGAGCGGCCGGTCAAGATCGGCGACTGGGTCAAGCTGGGCGATCAGGAAGGCGACATCAAGCGGATCAGCGTGCGCTCGACCGAGATCCAGGTCGGCGACAAATCCACGTTGATCGTGCCGAACTCCGAGCTGATCACCAAGACCATCCGCAACATGACGATGGGCAACGCGCAGGGCCGGATCCAGATCCAGTTCTCGGTGCCGCTGAACACCGACGTGGCCGCGTTGCGCCAGATCCTGCTGGATGCGTACACCGAGCACCCGGGCGTGCTCAGCGATCCGGCGCCGTCGGTGTTCATCGACTCGATCGCCAACGGGCAGATCGCGATCAACAGCTTCGCCTACGTCTCCGGCCCGCGGGCGGTATACGGAGCGCGCAGCGAGCTGTACTTCACGATGCTGCAGACGTTCGCCGCTGCCGGGATCGCGCTGTCCTCGCCGACGGACATCCATCTGGTGCGTGACCCGGCAGCGAAGCCGGATCCCGACGCGTAAGCAGGCCGGTAGGTACCGACCGTTGGTCGGTATCGTCGCGATCCTGGTGTCGGTCGTTATCGTCGCGATGGAGGTAGTGCCGGCCGCTGGCCGGCAGCACCTTGATACATGTAGTGCCGGCCGCTGGCCGGCAGCTGCACGATGCAGAGAGAATCGGGAGCCGGCCAGCGGCCGGCACTACCGATATCGACCGCCGACAGCCCCCCGATGTTGGCCGGGGAGGTGCCGGATCAGCCGCGGTTGCCGCGGCGCGACGGCACCAGCGCGAAGGTATCCACGGCGAGCTTCTCGGCATGGTTCAACCACGCCCGCACTTCCAGATCGTCGACCTCGTGGTCCAGGCCGAAGCTCAGGTTGATGCGGCCTTCGGCGTCCGGCTGCACCCACTGCTGGGCGACCACCACCTTGCGCTGCGACGACACCGCCTCGATCCAGAAGCCACGGTCCGGCGACTGCTTGGTCACCAGCTGCACCATGTACTGGCCGGCGCGGGTGCGGCGGCCCTTCTGCGTGATCATGTGGGCCTGGCGGATGCTCGGGCGCGGGCCGTTGAACGGGTCCAGCGGGCCATCCACGGCCACGCCACCGCGCAGCTGGTCATCGCGGAACAGCTTGATGCCCTTGTCCTGGTTGACCAGCATCGCGCACCAGTCGCCATCGGCCGAGCCATCCTCGAAGGCGGTGCAGCGATCGACGTAGGCCAGCGTATTGGACGGATCGGCGAGATCGAACTGTTTGGAGGTGTTCTCCAGGTAGACCGACTTCAGGTCCCAATGCTTGTCGTACTCCAGCAGCACCGGCGGCTGTACATGCTGCAGGCCGATCACCACCTGGTTGTCGTCATCGATGCGCAGCTGGCGGGTCTTGTCGCCCAGCCACAGCGAGCGCGAGAACGCCAGGTAACGCGGGTAGTCCTTGCCGTTGTCGCGGAACACCGCGGCACTGGCACTGTCCGAACGTTCCGGGTGCAGCAGCGAGCGGCCGAAGCCGATCGAATCGATGGCCGGGTCGATCAGGCTCAGCAGGGTGGCGCCCGAGTCCAGCGTCGAGCCGGCCGGCGCGGCCAGCTGGCGCGGTGCGATGTCCTTGCCCAGGAACAGCAGCAGGTTCTCGCGGTCCTGCTTGGCCAGAATGTGGCTGAGATCGTTCGGCATGGCCAGGTGATCGGAGGCGATCACGATCAGCGTGTCCTCGCCATACGGGCTGGCCTGGATGCGGTCGACCAGCTTGGCGATCAGCCCGTCGGTGCACTTCAGCGCATTGAGCATGCCGATGTTGCCGTGCTCGCTCTGGTAGCGGGTGCCCTTGCAGGCCACCGGCAGGTGGCCGGCGGGGTGATGCGTGTCCATCGTCAGCGTGGTCAGCATGAACGGCTCGCCCTTGCGCGAGAGCTGCACGAAGCGGTCGTAGGCCTTGTCCAGCAGCACATCGTCATGCACGCCCCACGGCGAGAAATGCGCGCGCGTGACCTTCTGCTTCTTGAACCAGGCCAGGTCATCGACGGTATCGAAGCCGTGCGTGGCCAGGAACTGGCCCTTGCCGGCGAACTGGCCGTTGGCGCCGCCCAGGTAATGATTGGTGTAGCCCTGCTGCTTGAGGTAATCGCCCAGGCAGACCGCTTCGGGCAGGAAGCTGCCCATGCGGCCCATGCTGTTCTCATCTTCCTTGGCGGTGGTCAGCGGCACGCCGCACATCGAGGAGACCAGGCCGGCGATGGTCCAGCCACCGCCTTCGGCCGAGACCAGCCCGCGCACGTCCAGCGACTGCGCGGCCAGCCGGTTGATGTTGGGCATCAGGTCGGGGAAAGTTTCTTCATTGAGATAGGTGCGCTCCAGGCTTTCGCCGTAGATCCACACGATGTTGCGCGGCTTGGTCAGCGGCTGCGTCGGTACGCGGTACTCGGCCTTGACCATGCTGTAGTCGACCGGGCGCATCTGCTGGTACAGGCGCTGGCCATCGCTGTAGAGCGGGCTCACCACGATGGCGACGAACCACATGGCCATGAAGCCGGCAAACACCGTGTTGCCATGCGCGGGGCGGTGCCGACGACGCAGGCGCGTCAGCAGCAAAGGGGTGAGCGAGACCAGAGCCAGTGCGATGAAGCCGGCGATGTAGTGCTTGAAGTCTGCGACGCCGGCGCCTTCCATGTCCGCGCCGAGGTGATACAGCGTGGCCGCGTTGAGACCGTCACCGGACAACTTGTTGATCAACCACCATGCACTGAGTGTCAGCAGCAGCAATGACATCAGGCTTGCCTTCCACCACACCCATTTGTCAGATGCGAGGAACAGCCAGGTGAGCAGCAACAGCGACAGCAACAGGATCCAGAGCATAAGCACTTTTGGCAGTGGAGACAGGTGGTGATGGACGCCATGACGACGCAGTTCCCATCCGACCGGCTGTCCCAACCACACATGCATGACAAGCCGATGACTCGATCATGCCTGCACGAACCTGACTGAAATGTTTGTTGAAAACGACATTTATCCTCACGCATCGCACTGCGATATGCGACGTAAAACACGCGTGAAGAAGTGCGCGCGATGCTGCACTGCATCGCGCGTTTCCCTGTGCGTTTATATGCTCTGTCTGAATGCGCGGCGCACGTGGCAAGCGCGTCAACGGTGCCCGCGTTCTTCCTTCGAGCGCGCACGACGATCGAAGATCAACGCACTGAGGATGATGCCCAGCCCAAGGAAGACGCCGATCAGCATCAGAGTGAATGCGATGGCGGGATAGCCGAACAGATGCCACCCGGTATCGACCTTCATCATCATCGCGGCGGCAAGAATCAGCGCCGCGGTGACGATGCCGGCAGAGACGCGGTTGGCGATCTTCTGCAGGTTCTCCATCAGGCGTGATTCTTCCAGCCCGGTCACTTTCATCTGCAGGCGGTTCTCGGCAAGCAGCGCGAGGATGTCGGTCATCTTGCGCGGTCCATCGCGCAGCAGCTGCTGCATCTCCATGGCCTCGCTGGCGAGATTGGCAGCGGACAGGGATTTCTTCAGTCGCGCCCGCATCACGTGCTGCAGCTGTTTTTCCACGATGCGTCGGGTGTCCAGGTCCGGCGACAGCAGGCGGCACACGGTCTCCAGATTCAGCAGCGCCTTGCCGAGCAGGCTCAGCTCCGGCGGCGTCCGCAGGCCGCTGGCGGTGGCGATGCGCACCAGGTCCAGCACCACGCGGCCTTCGGAGAAGCTGCTGTTGGCGGCATAGCGCGCGATGATCTGCCCGGTCTCGCGCAGGTAACGTTCTTCATCGAAGAATTCGAGTCGCGTGCTGATGCCGATGATCTCATCGGCCACTTCCTCGCCGCGTCCATCCACCGCAGCGAACAACAGTTTCAGCAGGCGTTCGCGCAGTCGCGGCGGCATGTGCGCGACCATGCCCAGGTCGAAGATCGCCAGGCGACCCGCCGGTGTGACACGCAGGTTGCCCGGATGCGGATCGGCGTGGATCTCGCCATGCACGAAGATCTGGTCGACATACCCGCGGATCAGCGCGGCGGCGAGCGGCGCCATCGGCTGCTCGGTGCGGCGCACGTCGGGGATCATGTCCACGCGCACGCCCTGGGCCAGTTCCATGGTCAGCACGCGATGGCTGCAGTAATCCCAGATCGGCTGCGGTACCCACAGCGGCTTGAACGGCTTGAGGTGCTGGCCGAAGCGCTGCAGGTTCTCGGCTTCAGCCTGATAGTCCAACTCCTGCATCAGGGTCTTGGCGAATTCATTGAGCCAGTCGCGCAGGCGTACGCGACGGCCGACCTGGGTGAGGTGGTCGGCGGCCAGCGCGAAGCTGCGCAGCACCTCCAGGTCCGAGCGCAGCTGCGCGGCGACCTCCGGCTTCTGCACTTTGACGGCCACCTGGCGTCCATCATGCAGCTCGGCGCGGTGCACCTGGGCGATCGAGGCGCAGCCCAGCGGCACCGGATCGAAACTGGCGAACAGCTTGGATACCGAGGCCCCCAGCTCCTGTTCGATGATGGCCGCGACCCGCTCGACCGGGATCGGCGCGACGTTCTCCTGCATCCGCTCCAGCGCCGTGGCGAACTCCACCGGCACCATGTCGGGGCGGGTGGAGAGCATCTGGCCCAGTTTGACGAAGGTCGGCCCCAGCGATTCCAGATCGGTGACGAACTGCTCCGGGTTGCCCTCCGGCGGCACGTCGTGGACCGCGCGCGAGTCCAGGTTCATGCCGGAAAACACCCCGGAATTACGGTGGCGCAACAGCAGGCGCAGGATCTGGCTGCGGCGGTTCATGCCCTTGACCAGCGACGGCGAACCGGGGACGACGGGCGTGGTATTCAAACGGGACTCCGGGGCGACGATCACCGGCAGTGTGGCGGGGCGGCAGTGGTGGGCCGGTGAATCCGTGCCTGCTACCGCGACAGGGGGCGGATCGGTCAGAATCGGCGCTCCTGCTTCCTCTTTGGATCCACCATGGCCGGTGCCAGTCTGTTCGCGTTGCTCGATGATATTGCGTCCCTGCTGGACGACGTGGCGGTGCTGACCAAGGTCGCGGCCAAGAAAACCGCCGGCGTGCTCGGCGACGATCTGGCGCTGAACGCACAGCAGGTGACCGGGGTCAGCGCCAACCGGGAGCTGCCGGTGGTGTGGGCGGTGGCGAAGGGCTCGCTGGTCAACAAGGCGATCCTGGTGCCGGCCGCGCTGGCGATCAGCGCGTGGCTGCCGTGGGCGATCACCCCGCTGATGATGATCGGTGGCGCGTTCCTCTGCTACGAGGGCGTGGAGAAGCTGGCGCACCGCTTCCTGCACTCGCGCGATGAGGATGAGCAGCGCAGGGCCGAGCGGGTCAAGGCGCTGGCCGATGAGAAGGTGGACATGGTCGCGTGGGAGAAGGACAAGGTGAAGGGCGCGATCCGCACCGACTTCATCCTCTCGGCCGAGATCATCGTGCTGTCGCTGGGCGTGGTCTCGAGCGCACCGTTCCTCAACCAGGTCACCGCCTTGGTGGTGATCGCACTGGCGATGACGGTGTTCGTCTACGGCCTGGTCGCCGGCATCGTCAAACTCGACGATCTGGGCCTGTACCTGTCGAACAAGGGCGCGGCGCTGGCCGCGATCGGCCGGGGCCTGCTGGTGGCCGCACCGTGGCTGATGAAGTTCCTCTCGGTGGCTGGTACCGCGGCGATGTTCCTGGTCGGCGGCGGCATCCTGGTGCACAGCATCGCGCCGCTGCACCACGCGATCCTGGCGATGGGCGGCGACGGCAGCTGGGGCTGGCTGATCAACGCGCTGGGCAACGTGATCGTCGGCGTGGTGATCGGTGCGGTGGTGCTGGGGGCAGTCACCGCGTTCCAGAAGCTGCGCGGGGCCAAGCCCGCGCACTGAGGCGCGGCCGGGTCAGGCCGTTTCCCACCCGCGCAGGGCGTCCAGCTCGGCGCGGGCACGGGCCAGCCGGCGGCCGGACAGCGCGTCGATCGCGCGTTGCAGCCACGGCGACCCCGGCGCGCGCTGGACCCAACGCCGGGCCAGGACCAGCGCGGCCAGCATGGCCAGCGTCCCGGCACCCAGCGAGACCAGCAGCCACGGGGCGGCGAAGGCGCCCAGGTCCACCCCCCACGCCTGCCAGGCCACCAGCACCGGCGCCGCCAGCCACAGCCAGCACCACGGCAGGCCGAGCAGCAGTTCGGTCACCGCCGTGTGCCGGCGCAGCGCGGCCAGCTGGTGCGATTGCTCCAGCACTGTCTGCGTCGGCTGCAGCTGCCGGCGGCGCTGCAGGCGGGTGATGCTGGCGATGATCACCGCGATGCAATAGGCATGCAGCGCCAGCGCGCTGAGCATCACTGCCAGCGGCGGTTGCTGCCACCACTGGCTGCCGCAGTACACCGCCAACCCCAGCCAGAACACCAGCTGCAGTCCCTGCCACAGGCTGAAGAGGCCGAGCTGGCGCTGGACGCTGCGTTGCCGATGGCTGCGCCACGCCGCCAGCGCGAAGGCCTCCTGCGCGTCAGTGGGGTTCCCGACGCTGTTCCACAGCTGCTTGAGTTCATCCGGTTGCATGGCGGGCTCCTCGGTCCGTGGGATTCAGGCGCGTGCGCAGTTGCTGGCGCAGGCGGTGCAGGCGGGTGGAGACGTTGGCGACGCTGATGCCCAGCACCTCGGCGATCTGGCGGTGGTCGTGGTCGTCCAGGTGCAGCAGCATCAGCGCACGGTCCAGCGGCGGCAGCGCATGGATGGCGACCTCCAGCTGACGCAGGGCGTGGCGCTGTTCGGGCGGAAGCGCTTCGTCGGCCGCGGGCAGATCGTCATCCAGGGGCGCGTGGCGCTGCTGCCTGTGCTGCTGCCGCCGCCATTGCGAGATCGCCACGTTGAGTGCCACCCGGTACAGCCAGGTCGAAAAGCGCGCGCGCGCCGGGTCGAACCCTTCGAACGCCGCCCACCCCTGCATGCTGATCTCCTGGACCAGATCGAGCCGATCCTCGGGATGATGGCAGTAGCCGCGTGCCACGTTCAGCACGATGCCGCGGTGCTGCTCCAGCAGCGCGGCAAAGCGCGGGCGCAGGTCGGTGTCGCGTGCGGGCAGTGTCATGTCCATACCCGGGTGATTCGCGCCGGTGCGCGGAATATCACAGCCACGGGATCAGCCTGCCGGGGGTTCGGCCGCCTGCACGCGGTTCTTGCCGACCCGCTTGGCCGCATACAGCGCCGCATCGGCGCGCCGCAGCAGCGCGTCCGCCGCTTCGCCCGGCAGCCATTGCGCCAGCCCGGCGCTGAAATGCACCGGCACCCGCTGTCCGTCCAGCGGCAGCGGCCGCTGCGCCAGCGAGCGCTGCAGGCGCAGCAGGGTGGACATGCTGTCCGCTGCCGGCGTTTCCGGCAGCAGCAGGACGAACTCATCTCCGCCCAGGCGCGCGATCGCATCGCTGCTGCGCAGGTGCAACTGGCAGACTTCGACCAGGTGGCGCAGCACCGCATCGCCGCCGGCATGGCCGTGCAGCGTGTTGGTCTGGTGGAAATCGTCCAGGTCGAGCAGGGCCAGCGCCAGCGGATGGCCGTGGCGGGCGGCGCGCGCCCGTTCGCGCTCGAGCAGTTCGTCGAGCCCGCGCCGGTTGAGCGCACCGGTCAGCGGGTCACTGCGGATCAACCCGGACACCTCGCGCAGCTCGTGCTCCAGCTCGGCGATGCGCTGTTCGGCCTGCTCCACTTCGCGGCGCGCGTTGCCGAGGTGGTCGCGCGCCTGCAGGGCCTGGTCCTGGACCCGGCCGGTATCCTGCAGGACGTCCTGCAGCAGCTGGTTGAGATCGGCGATGCTGCGCGCCTCCTTCAGGGCCAGTGCGTAACTGCTGATCCGGTCGTGGTACTCGCCGGTGCTGACCGCCATGCCGTCCAGGCGCTCGATGAAGCCGCCCATGACGTTCTTCATCGCCGCCTTGGATTCGACAATGCCCTGCTTGAGCAGGCCCTGCTTGTAGATCACTTCGCGCAGGTTGGCGCGTGCCTGTTCCACCGAGTCGCGATCGAGCGGGCCACCGATCAGCGAGCGCACCGCGTGCACCTGGCCGTGCAGCCAGCTGCTGTCATCGAGCAGCTCGCTGATGTTGTCCAGCAGCAGATCGAACAGGCTCAGCAGCAGCTCCTGCTGTTCCTGCCAGCCATCGCTGCGCACGCCGATCTGGTGCGACAGCTCGCGCAGCCGCAGTTCGATCGGCTGCAGCGGCTGGCCCGGATGCCAGTGGCGCAGTTCACCGGCCAGCTGCACCGGCTCCTCGCGCAGCTCGGGCATGTTCTGCAGCAGGCTGGCCACGGTCACCCCGACGGTGTGCCGCAGCAGCTCGCGCAGGCGCAGGCTGTCCGGCTGGCCGTCCGGCGTTTCCTGTTCGATGGTGCGGATGTACTTGTCGATCAGCTGGCGCATCGCGCGGCCGTAGCTGACCCAGTCGGCGCTGCGCTGCGCCGACTGCAGGCGCAGGCCCATGTCGCCCAGCTCGCCGGGGAGGGTGGACATGCCGTTGGCAAAGGCGGCCAGCAGCGGCTCGGGCGCATCGATGCCGGCGAACAGGCGCTGCAGCATCGCGCTGCTGCCGCCCTTGGGCCCGGGCGCCGGCTCGCTGGCGGTGTCCAGCACCGTGCCCGGGCTCTGCCGCCGCGACAGCAGCCGCCCGACGGCGGTACCGGGGCTGGGGGGAGCATCGTGCGGGTCCGTCATGCGGCAGATCCTTGCAGGGCACGGCCAAGGGCCGGAGCGGTGGAGAGGTGGGAACAGTATCGGCGCAGTCGGGTCGGGCTTGAACCGGCCCTGCATGGCAGGATGGTAAGCACGGCAATGGCAGGAGCGTGCGATGAAGGTGATGCTGGTGGGAGCGACCGGACTGGTCGGCGGTCATGTGCTGCGGCAACTGCTGGACGACCCCCGCTGCGATGCGGTGGTGGCCCCGACCCGGCGGCCGGTGGGCGTCACCGACGCGGCGCTGCTCAATCCCGTGGTGGACTTCGCGCAGCTGCCGGCCGAGGCCGACTGGTGGGCGGTGGATGCCGTGATCTGCGCGCTCGGTACCACGATCAAGCAGGCCGGCAGCAAGGAAGCGTTCGCCCGGGTCGACCATGATTTCCCGCTGGCCGTGGCGCGGCGGGCGCGTGCCCACGGCGCGCATGCCTTTGCGTTGAACTCGGCGATGGGCGCCGACCCGGGCTCGCGGATCTTCTACAACCAGGTCAAGGGCCGGCTGGAACAGGACCTGCGGGACCTGGGCTATCCGTCGCTGACCCTGGTCCGCCCCGGGCTGATCGGAGGCGAGCGTGCCGAGCGGCGTACCGGCGAGCATCTGGCCAGTGTGGTGCTGGGCGTGCTGGGTCCGGTGCTGCCGCGCGCGTGGCGGATCAACCCGGCCGAGACCATTGCCGCCGCGCTGGTCGAGGCGGTGCTGGTGCCGACGCCCGGCGTCAGGATCGTGGGCTCGGCCGATCTGGCGGAGCGCTGAGCCGCTGAGCCGCTGAGCCGCTGACGGGCGGATGCGCGGCCACCCGGCCACCCGGCCACTGCGCTACCCTTTCTGCCCCTCAAGCGGTCCCTGCCATGTCCGTCGACAAGAACCAACGCGATCTCGAAGCTGGTATCCATACCGATCTGGAGGGGCGGCTGACCTACGGCGGTTACCTGCGTCTGGACCAGCTGCTGTCGGCCCAGCAGCCGCTGTCCAACCCGGCGCACCACGACGAGATGCTGTTCATCATCCAGCACCAGACCTCGGAGCTGTGGCTGAAGCTGCTGGCGCACGAACTGCGCGCGGCGATCGGGTTCCTGCAGCGCGACGAGGTGTGGCAGTGCCGCAAGGTGCTGGCGCGCAGCAAGCAGGTGCTGCGCCAGCTGACCGAACAGTGGTCGGTACTGGAGACGTTGACGCCCTCCGAGTACATGGGCTTCCGCGACGTGCTGGGTCCGTCCTCGGGCTTCCAGTCGCTGCAGTACCGCTACATCGAATTCCTGCTGGGCAACAAGAACGCGCAGATGCTGCAGGTGTTCTCGCATGACCCGGCCGGCCAGGCCCAGCTGCAGGAGGTGCTCGATGCCCCCAGCCTGTACGAGGAGTTCCTGCGCTACCTGGCCCGCTTCGGCCATCCGGTCCCGGCCGGCTACCAGGGCCGCGACTGGCAGCAGCCGCACGTGGCCGACGAAGCGCTGCACCCGGTGTTCGAGCGGATCTACCAGAACACCGACCGTTTCTGGCGCGAGTATTCGCTGTGCGAGGACCTAGTCGATCTGGAGACCGCCTTCCAGCTCTGGCGCTTCCGCCACATGCGCACGGTGATGCGGATCATCGGCTTCAAGCGCGGTACCGGCGGCTCCAGCGGGGTCGGCTTCCTGCGCCAGGCGCTGGAGCTGACCTTCTTCCCGGAGCTGTTCCAGGTGCGCACCACGATCCGCAACGACGATCCGATGCCGCCGGACGCCTGATCCGGCATCGACCGCAATAAGCCTATTCATATTTAGCGGCCCCATCCGCCGTACGGTGCGGCAGGCCCCGTCGTTGCTGCGCTGCCGGTCCCAGGCCGGCAGTTGCAGATGCAAGTTCAGCGACCGTGCCGCCAGCGGTACACATCAGCGTGTATTTGACGTGAACGTGGTTGGTCTGGGATTCTCCCGCGCTGCTTTCGCACATCGGACGTGCATGTCTTCCACCGAACCCAGGAATCCCGCATGAGCGTAGACGCCGCCGCGAAATCCGTTCCCGATCCGGCGCTGCCGGAGTTCAAGACCACGCTGGGCCATCCGCGCCCGTTGTGGATGCTGTTCATGACCGAATTCTGGGAACGCTTTGCGTTCTACGGCATCCGTTGGGCCCTGGTGCTGTACATCGTCGCGCAGTTCTTCGACGGTGATTCGGCCGGCCAGGCCGCGGCCAGCCGGACCTACGGTGCCTATCTGGCGCTGGTCTACGCCGCCGCCATCTTCGGTGGCTACGTGGCCGATCGGGTACTGGGCTACCAACGCTCGATCCTGACCGGCGCGGTGATCATGGCCGCCGGCCTGTTCATGGTAGCCATGCCCAACAAGGAAATCTTCGAGCTGGGCCTGGCCACGATCATCATCGGCAACGGCCTGTTCAAGCCGAACATCTCGACCATGGTCGGCAAGCTGTACGGCCTGAAGGATGAGCGCCGCGACTCGGGCTTCACCATCTTCTACATGGGCATCAACATCGGCGCGATGATCGCCCCGGTGCTGACCCAGTACCTGGCCGAGCGCGTGTTCGGCACCCAGGCGATGCCGTCCTACAAGATGGTCTTCATCGCCTCGGGCATCGGCATGCTGATCAGCCTGGCCTGGTTCTACGTCGGCCGCGCCGGCCTGAAGGGCATCGGCGCCCCGCCGGCCGGTGCCGAGGGCTATGGCCGCATCGTGATGGTGTTCATCGGTGCGATCGTGGCGATCCCGATCGCGTTCTTCCTGCTCTCCACCGGCGCCACCGCGCTGGCCTGGATCCTGGGCGCGATGTTCATCGCGCTGGCGATCCTGCTGCTGGTCGAAGGCATCCGCGAAGGCAAGGTCCAGCGCGACCGCGTGATCGCGATGCTGATCATCTTCACCTTCAACGTGATGTTCTGGATGTTCTTCGAACAGGCCGGCAGCTCGTTCACCTTCCTGGCCGACAACATCGTCAACCGCAACCTGGGCGGCTGGGAATTCCCGACCGCCTGGTTCCAGTCGGTCAACTCGGTCGCGATCATCACCCTGGCGCCGATCATTGCCTGGATCTGGATCAAGCTGGGCCGCGCCAACCCGTCGATCCCGCGCAAGTTCGGCCTGGGCCTGCTGTTCAACGGTGCGGCGTTCGCGCTGCTGATGGTGGCGCTGTCGAGCATGGTCGTGGACGGCAAGATTCCGTTCTGGACGCTGTTCATGGTCTACGTCATCCAGTCCGTCGGTGAGCTGTGCCTGTCGCCGATCGGCCTGTCGATGGTGACCAAGCTGGCCCCGGTGCGCCTGGTCGGCTTCGGCATGGGCGGCTGGTTCCTGTCCACCGGCATCGGCAACAACATGTCCGGCATCTTTGCCGGCGTGGTCAGCGGCGAAGGCGGCATGACCGTGGAATCGGCGCTGAAGGGCTACACCTTCGGCTTCTGGGCGTTGATCATCTCCGGCGTGGTGCTGTTCCTGGTCGCGCCGTTGATCAACAAGCTGATGCACGGCGTCAAGTGAGGACTGCGATGCGCATGAAAGCCGTGGGGATGTCGATGATCGCGGCCGGCCTGCTGGCCGCCTGTTCGCCGTCGTCGGCGCCCACCGCTGCACCTGCGCAGCCGCTGGATACCTCCGAGCAGAAACCCCCGGTCGCCGATCCCGGCGAACCGGTGGCCTCGGGCAACACCCCGGCCGCGGCGGACATCGCCGCGATCGCGGCGCTCAACGCCCAGTTCGATCCGGCGCGCGACCCGGTCGCCGACCTGGCCACGGCCAAGGTCGAGGCCCAGCGCGGCGGCAAGCGCATCATCGTGGACGTGGGCGGTGAGTGGTGCCCGTGGTGCCATCTGATGGACGGTTTCATCGAAGGGGATGCGGAGATCCGCAGCTTCCGCGATGCGAACTACGTCTGGATGAAGGTCAACTACAGCGAAGAGAACGAGAACGCGGCCTTCCTGTCGCAGTTCCCGGCCGTGAAGGGCTACCCGCACCTGTTCGTACTCGATGCTGACGGCAGGCTGCTGCACTCGCAGTTCACCGGCGAGCTGGAGGCCGACAAGGGGCAGAAGAAGGGCTACGACCGTGGCCGCTTCTTCGCCTTCATGAAGCAATGGGCGCCCCCGAAGGCGTCGTGATCGAAGAGGCCGCGGATTCCGCGGCCTTTTTTTTGCCCTCAATTTCCGCGCCCTGCTGCCGCTACCCCCAAGGACCTCATGCCGCGCTGTTCGTGGCGGGCAACCGACGGAATTCGACGCATGCAGCCGGGCACCAGCGACAGCACCACCGATGTTTCCCTTGATGCGCCGGCCGGCGTGAGCCTGCCGCCGGTCGATGTCCTGTTGGACGATCAGACCGCGCCGGATGCGCTCGATGGCGAAGCCGAGACGCCGGCCCCGGGCGCGATCCGCTACCGCCTGCCGATGGTCTCCGTGCCCGACAACGTGCTGCTCAAGGCCGCGGTGCAGAAGCTGGTGGAGCAGAAGGCGCAGCTGGATGCGCTGGCACGCCAGGGCAACCTGCCCGGCCTGATCCCGGCCGAGTGGCAGGGCAGCGGCATCCGCGGCGTGGACCTGCAGGGCTTCGTGCTGAGCGTGGTGCCGTTCCTGCAGAACGCAAGCAAGGACGAAACCGCCCCGGCACGCCTGCCGCTCAAGCACGTCCTCGGCGATGCCGGGCGCTGGGACCAGCACGACGTGGAGGAGCCCAGATCGCTGGCGTTCTTCCTGGCCAGCGATGATCGCGCCAGCGCCGGCACGAAGGATCCTGCCGAGGTGTACCTGGTCGGCGCGCTCGGCCTGGCCTGGGCGCACGAAGGGCGCACCCGCCCGGGCTTCCTGCGCGCGATGGGGTACGACAGCATGGCCGCGCGCGTGCACCTGCTGCCGTATCCGGCGGCAGCGCAGCTGGCGCTGTACAGCGTCACCGCGCACGGGGTAACCCAGATCTGGTGCGTGCTGGACCGGCGCAAGGTGCGCCCGCTGCTGGCACCGTGGATCAGCGTGCCGCTGCTGACCGCCTACGGGGTCAATGCCCCGCAGACCTGGCCGACCAGCTTCCCGGCGGTGGAGGAGGTGGCCGCGATGCTGGCCGCCGCACGGGGCGGCAAGGGGCCGGTCGAAGCGGACCTCGGCAAGGTGGCGGCCAAGGTCGCCCAGGACGCGTCGGGCGAAGCCTGGATGCCGGTCAGCCTCCTCCAGGTCGGCACCTGGGCACCGCGCTGGCGCTACTTCATGGCCACCTTCATCGGCCTGCCGTCGCTGTTGCTGGTGGTCGCCGCGCTGGCCCTGCCGGGCGCGATCGAAGCAGCCGCCGTGGCCGCCTCGCTGGGCTTTGCCGGCGGCGCGATCGGCGCCCTGGCGGCGCCGTGGGTGCATGCACGGCGCAAGCACCTGAGCTGAGGCGCAACGGAGGCGCAACGGAGGCGCAACGGAGGCGCAACGACCAACGGTCGTTGCCTAGCGCCATCGCGCAGGTCCCACCGGCATCTCGCAGGCGTTACCGGCATCGCGCAGGTACCCACCGTGGGTGGGTACGCCTTGCGATCAGCTCTCGTCCATCCGCTGCAGGCCTTCGCCGGCCAGGCGCAGGATCAGCGTTTCCAGCATCTGCTCTTCCTCTTCGCTGAGCACGGACATCAGCTTGCGGGTGATGTCGATCACCAGCGGGGCGATGGTCTCGTACACCTCGAATCCGGCGGCCGACAGCGCCAGCACCGAACGGCGGCGGTCGTCGCCATGGGTTTCACGCTTGATGAAGCCCCGTTCGAGCAGTCTGGCCACGGCGCGGCTGACCGCGACCTTGTCCATCGCGGTGCGATCGGACACCTCGCTGGCCGACGAGCCCGGATACAGCGCCAGGACCGTGATCACCCGCCACTCGGGGATCGCCAGGCCATAGCGGTCCCCATACAGCTTGGCGATATTGCCGCTGACCCGGTTGGACAGAACGCTCAGCCGGTATGGCAGGAACTGCTCCAGATCGAGCAGGGCGTGCGAGGCGCGGATGCTGTGACTGCTGGGATCGGGCGGGCTCATGCTGCGGTGCACCTTGATGGTGGTTTCATGTGAAACTATAACCTACGTTCCGGACACCGCATTCTCGCGGGTCTGCCTTCCTACCGCACCTGGTTTTTTCCGATGCGGACTGCTTTGGAGCCACAGCATGACCAGCCAAACGAGCACCGCGTCCTACGCACCCGATCCGGGCATGCAGGTCACCACCTTCGAAAACCCGATGGGCATCGATGGTTTCGAGTTCGTCGAGTTCGCCGCCCCGGCCGGCCGTGGCGCGGAACTGCACGCGTATTTCCGCAAGATGGGCTTCACCGCGGTGCTGCGCCACAAGCAGCGCGCGATCACGGTCTACCGCCAGGGCGACGTGAATTTCCTGGTCAATGAAGAGCCGGATTCGTTCGCCTCGGACTTCGCCGAGAAGCACGGCCCCTGCGCCTGCGGTTTCGCGATCCGCTTCAAGAAGCCGGGCGACGAGGTCTACCAGATGGCGCTGGGCAACGGTGCCGAAGCGATCGACTTCAAGCCGGAGACCCGCGCCGTCGCCGCCCCGATCATCAAGGGCATCGGCGACTGCATGCTGTACCTGGTCGACCGCTACGGCGCCAACGGCAGCATGTTCGATACCGACTACGCG
Organism: Stenotrophomonas sp. TWI1149; assembly: GCF_039673155.1. Lineage (NCBI taxonomy): Bacteria > Pseudomonadati > Pseudomonadota > Gammaproteobacteria > Lysobacterales > Lysobacteraceae > Stenotrophomonas > Stenotrophomonas sp. TWI1149. The sequence continues at coordinate 12,169 of NZ_JBDJLB010000014.1, read as the reverse complement.
CCGATCGAGGGCGTCGACCCGCGGCCGAAGGGCTTCGGGCTGACCTTCATCGACCACCTGACCCACAACCTGTACTTCGGCAACATGCAGCAGTGGTCGGATTACTACGAGCGCCTGTTCAACTTCCGCGAGATCCGCTACTTCGACATCAAGGGCCTCAAGACCGGCCTGGTGTCCAAGGCGATGACCGCCCCGGACGGCATCGTGCGCATCCCGCTCAACGAATCCTCCGATCCGAAGAGCCAGATCAACGAATACCTCGACGCCTACAAGGGCGAGGGCATCCAGCACATCGCCTGCTTCACCGAGAACATCTACGAGACCGTGGAAGCGATGCGCGCCCAAGGCGTGGAGTTCCTCGACACCCCGGACACGTATTTCGATGTGATCGACATGCGCGTGCCCAACCACGGTGAAGACGTGGCCCGACTGGCGAAGAACAAGATCCTGATCGACGCCGACCCGGAGACCCACCAGCGCAAGCTGCTGCAGATCTTCACCACCAACTGCATCGGGCCGATCTTCTTCGAGATCATCCAGCGCAAGGGCAACGAAGGCTTCGGCGAAGGCAACTTCACCGCGCTGTTCGAGAGCATCGAGCGCGACCAGATGAAGCGCGGCGTGCTGTAAGGCACTCGGCCGCCACCCGCGTTACGCTCCAACGGTGGCATCCGCGCCCGCGCGGGTGCCACCGGCTGTATTCCCTTGCCATCCACGCCTCCGGCGGAGCAGGACCATGAACAACCCGATGTCATCGCGCGGTTACCAGACCGGTTTCGGCAACGAGTTCGCCACCGAGGCGGTGCCCGGCGCACTGCCGGTGGGACGGAACTCTCCGCAGCGTGTCGCCCATGGCCTGTATGCCGAACAGCTGTCCGGTACGGCGTTCACCGCGCCGCGCGGCAGCAATCGCCGCAGCTGGGTGTACCGCATCCGCCCGGCGGTGACCCACGGTGAATTCACCCCCTTCATCCAGCCGCATCTGCACGGCGACTTCGCGCAGGGCGCGGTCTCGCCCAACCAGCTGCGCTGGGATCCGTTGCCGCTGCCCAGCACGCCCACCGATTTCATCGAAGGGCTGTACACCATGGGGGGCAACGGCTCGCCGGACGCCCACGGCGGCGTCGGCATCCACCTGTATGCCGCCAACCGCGACATGCAGGGCCGCTATTTTTACAACGCCGATGGCGAGCTGCTGATCGTGCCGCAGCTCGGCCGCCTGCGCCTGCTCACCGAGCTGGGCGTGATCGAGATCGAACCGCAGCAGATCGCGGTGATCCCGCGTGGCGTGCGCTTCCGTGTCGAACTGCCCGATGGCGACGCGCGCGGTTACGTCTGCGAGAACTTCGGCGCGCTGCTGAAGCTGCCGGACCTGGGCCCGATCGGCTCCAACGGCCTGGCCAATCCGCGCGATTTCGAGACCCCGCATGCGGCGTTCGAGAACCTCGACGGCGCGTTCGAACTGGTCGCCAAGTTCGACGGCCAGCTGTGGCGCGCGGACATCGATCATTCGCCGCTGGACGTGGTCGCCTGGCACGGCAACTACGCGCCGTATCGCTACGATCTGCGCCGCTTCAACACGATCGGCTCGATCAGCCACGACCATCCCGATCCCTCGATCTTCCTCGTGCTGCATTCGCCCAGCGACACGCCGGGCACCAGCAACATGGACTTCGCGATCTTCCCGCCGCGCTGGCTGGTCGCGCAGGACACGTTCCGCCCGCCGTGGTTCCACCGCAACATCGCCAGCGAGTTCATGGGCCTGATCCATGGCGCCTACGATGCGAAGGCGGAAGGCTTCGTGCCCGGTGGTGCCTCGCTGCACAACTGCATGAGCGGCCACGGCCCGGACGCGGCGACCTTCGGGAAGGCCTCCGCGGCCGACCTGAGCCGGCCGGACGTGATCAAGGACACGATGGCCTTCATGTTCGAAACCCGCGGCGTGATCCGTCCGACCGCCCAGGCGATGGAGGCGGCGCACCGCCAGCGCGGGTATCAGCAGTGCTGGCAGGGGTTGAAGGCGAATTTCTCGGGGTAAGCGGGCGCTTAGATGCCGTCCGACCCACGGCGGGTCGGCAACACGCGGTCAATGTGAACGTCGTTGCCCGTGCGTTGGTAGGCGATCAGATAGCGTCCATCGCGCGTTGCATACAGAAACGTGCCTTTGATGGCATCGAGGCGATACAAGGCCGCGCCATCCAAGGCATCACCTTCGCTCTCAATCGCATTGTCGCGCGCGAGGGCTGCGGCAAACAGGTGCGGATCCGGCAGCGTCACGGCGCGCTCGAAAGCCGAAACGAGTTGTCTCGCTCGATCCTCGATGGCCTGCCGGCCCCACGCCACTGTCATTCTTTGGACGAGTGGCGCTTCAATGCCGTTTGCAACTGGTCACCGAGCCGCGTTTTCAGCGCCTCCATGTGCAGGTGTGCTTCTGTGCTGGACAGTGGCGGCCGTGGATCCGCGCGCGCTTCGGCCACCGCTTCACGGATGCGCTCCAGATAGGCCGAGTCTTCATGCAGCTGTTTCAGTGCGCGTGCCCGATCCGGTCGTGAGCGGCGCAGGGGCTCGGCCCCCGCCGTCGCCGTGGCGTCCACGCGATAGCGTGTGATCCCCAGCTGGGCCAGCACACGTGCGGCCGCGTGGACGCCGGAGAACATGCGGGGCGTCCCATCTTTGGTGGCCAATGCGCGTTCGCTGTTCTCCAAGGCGAAGGTGACGACATAGCCACCCGGCTCCGCAGTCACCGTCGTTTCGCGCAGACTGCCGGATTCAGCGAGTTCGCGGGCAGTCGCCAGTCTGATCGTATCGACCACGCTCGACTCCCAATTAACTGTTATTTGGGAATCATACATGGGTTAAACCTCGCCAGCGGATGGAGCTTCATCGTTGCGCGGCGCCCTTCGCTACGTCCAATTCAACCTCTTCATCGAAACCGGATTCCCGCAATACCGTCTCAAACCACGTCGATCTGGAACCGGTCGGCATGCTCCTTCGGCAGCACCTCCAGCAACCGCTGCCGCACCCGTTCGGCATAGCCGGTGGAGGTCAGCCCGGGCAGCGCCCCGAGGGCGGCGTGCAGCGCGGCCATGACCGCGTCATCGCTGCGCGACTGCTGCAGGGTATGGAAAAGGGCCGCCGCCTGCGGATGGCGCTGCAGTTCCAGGATGTCCAGCAGGTAGATGCGGGCGGCGACCAGCGAGCGGCGGCGTTCGGTCACCGGCACCGGTAGCACGGTCGGCATCACGCCGGGCGCGGGCGCGGCGGGCGCGACAACGGCGACCTCCGCGACCGCACGCGATACCAGGTACCCGCTCTGGATCAGCTGGATCACCATCGCCGGGGTTTCCGGTCCGACCAGCTGGCCGAGCTGGACCAAGTCACGCTGGCCGTCGCACAGGATCAACAGCCGGCGCTGGCGCATGTCCAGGGGCGCACGGTGGGCCTGCAGGGCAGTGCGGGCGAGATCGGTCTTCTGCGGTTGCATGGGGGCGGGGTCGATGCGGTGCAGGCCGAGCCTGAACGCGGCAGGTGAAACGCGGATGACAGCGATGCCCGTGCATGTCGCCCACACGGCCCTCGCGCTAGGCTGCGCCGAATCAACGGGAGGATGCAGGCATGAAACAGCTGGGAAGCGTGATGGCACTGGGGATGGTGCTGGCCTTGGCCGCGTGCGGGCGCGCGCCGGAAACTCCGTCCAGCGATGCCGAGGCGGCCGTGCCTGCACCCGCGGCGGACACTGCGCCCGCAGCGCCCGCCACGGCGGCACCGGGCACGGCAACGCAGGGACCGGCGCGCCTGGATGGCTACGGTCCCGTGGCGCTGGGCAGCACGCTGGACGAGGTACGCGCGGCTTGGAAGGAACCGCTGCAGGGCGAGGTCGCCGACGACTACTGCCATGCGCTGCGGCCCGAAGGCGCGCAGGCCGGGGACGTGATCTTCATGATCGAAGGCAGGCGCCTGGTGCGTTATGACGTGCGCAACGATCGCATCGTCGCCCCGGGCGGCGGCAAGGTCGGCATGTCGCTCGGCCAGCTGCAGACGCTGTACCCGGACCGCGGCGACCTGACCCCGCACAAGTACGACGAGAAAGGCCACAACCTGCGCGTGCGCCCGGCGACCGAGGGCGGTGCACTGGTCAACTTCGAGATCAATGGCGATGGCAACGTCACCGCCTGGCGGGTCGGCAAGACCCCGCAGGTGGACTACGTGGAAGGCTGCTCCTGAGCCACCCGCACCGCCCCGGCCGCGGCGCCGGGGCGGGCCTTCACCGTTCGGCGTGGGCTGGCCCTAGAATCGGCTCACATCTGTCACCGGGGAGCACCAGATGATCGCTGCCACTGTTTGGTTCGTGCTGGGCCTGGTGCTGTTGGCACTGGGGGGCGATTCCATCGTCAAGGCTGCCTCCGGGCTGGCCCAGCGCTTCGGCGCCTCGCCCTTCGTGGCGGGGTTGCTGCTCGTCGCCTTCGGCACCTCGCTGCCCGAGCTGGTGGTCAACGCCCGGGCCTTCGTGGTGGGGGCGGAAGAACTCGCGCTCGGCAACGCGGTGGGCAGCAACATCGTCAATGTCGGGCTGACCCTCGGCCTGGCGGCCCTGGCCGCGCCGCTGCTGGTCCGCGCGCGCCTGCTCTCGCCGCTGCTGCTGTGCCTTGCGGCGGCCAGCCTGCTGCTGATCCTGTTCGGCCTGGACGGCGTTATCGCGCGCTGGGAAGGGGCCGTGCTGCTGCTCGCCTTCGTCGCCCTGCTGGTGTTCCTGCTGCGCCGCGCGCGCGCGGAATCCGAGCCGGTGCGCGAGGCCATCGCCGGCTATGCGATGACCCGCACCGGGCTGTTCCTCAATATCCTGCGGCTGCTGTTCGCGGCGGTCTGCCTGTACCTCGGCGCGCGCTGGATCGTACAGGCCGCACCGGTGTTCGGCGCCGGGCTGGGCTGGTCGCCGCTGCTGGTCGGCCTGCTGCCGGTGGCGATCGGCACTGCGCTGCCCGAGGTCGCCGCGGCGGTCGCTGCGGCACGCCGTGGCCAGGGCGACATGGTGCTGGGCCACGTGATCGGCTCGAGCCTGTTCAATCTGCTGGTGGTGGTCGGCGGCATGGCCGCGCTGCGCCCGCTGGCGCTGCCTGCGTCGTTCGTGAAGCTGGAACTGCCGGCGGCAATCGCCTTCGTGCTGGTGCTGTACCCGATGCTGCGCGGTGACCTGACGATCAGCCGGCGCGAAGGCGCGGTGCTGGTCGTGGCGTTCCTGGGTTGGATCGCGCTGGAGCTGGCGCTGATCGGCAGCGTGTGAGGTTGACGGCCAGCTGGTGAAGCAGCCGGCCAGCGGCCGGCACTACTGGCTGTCCCGGGAAATGGGCGCCTTCGCATCATCGGCGTCGTCGTCGCGGCGCGGTTCCGGCGGCGGCAGCTGTTCTTCCTTGGCGGTCTTGTGGCCCGGCAGCTCCGGCCGGGTTTCCATCAGCAGCGACAGCGCGGCCTTGGCCATCATGTGCGCGCTGATCGGCGCGGTGATGAACAGGAACACGGTGATCAGCAGCTCGCGCGGCTGCGGGTCTTCGCCGAGGAAGATGTGATAGCAGACCGAACCCACCAGCACGCAGCCCACGCCCAGCGTGCTGGCCTTGGTCGGTGCATGCAGGCGCTTGAAGAACGTGGACAGCTTCACCAGGCCGAGCGCGCCGACCAGGATGAAGAAGCAGCCGAACAGCAGCAGGATCGACAGCACGATCTGGATGAAGGTGATCATTCGACGATGTCCCGGCGCAGCACGAACTTGCTGAGCACCACCGTACTGCCGAAGCCGAGCATGGCGATGATCAGCGCGGCTTCGAAGTACACCGCCGAGTTGAGGTACATGCCGAACAGCATCAGCTCGGCGATGGCCGTTACCGACAAGGTGTCCAGGGCAAGGATGCGGTCGGGCACGGTCGGGCCGCGCAGCAGGCGCCAGGTGGCCAGCAGCATCGCCAGGCCGACCACGTGCATGCACACCACCATCGTGGTCTGGATGAACATATGTCCGGTCATGGGAAAATCTCCATCAGCGGGGCTTCGTAGCGGGATTTGATCTGCCGGATCAGCTCGTCCGGATCATCCAGGTGCAGCACGTGCACCAGCAGGTACCGTCGGTCATCCGACAGCGCGGCCGAGACCGTGCCCGGGGTCAGCGTGATCATGCTGGTCAGCGCGGCGATGCCGTGGATGTTGGCGATATCCAGCGGCAGCCAGATGAAGCCGGGGTGGATGCGGCGCTCCGGGCCCAGCACCTGGATCGCGACCCGGATGTTGGAGACCAGGATGTCCCACAGGGTCACGAACACCAGTTTGGGCAACGGCCTGAGCGAGCCGATCCGCGCGAACTCGCGGTCCAGCCGCGCCGCGAACAACGGCACCACCACGCCCAGGATCATGCCGAGCACGATCTGGCCGACGGTGAAGCTGTCGGACATCAACAGCCAGAACGCCACCACCATCACGCTCAGCGAGGGCGAGGGCAGGATGCGCTTGTACAGGGAAGGCTTGCGCGTCATGGCTGGCGGATCTCCGGCGTGGTGGCGCGCAGTTCACCGACGTAGTCCTGCGGCTGCAGCAGCTGGGTGGCCATCGCATCGGTGTGCTGCATCAGCGGGCCGGCGAACACGCTCATCGCGATGCCATAACTGAGCAGCAGCGCGGCGGCGAACAGTTCCACGGTGCGTGTGGGGGCCTTGCGCGGTTTGGGCGCGCCTTCTTCGACGACCGGTACGCGCCAGAACAGGCGGATGCCGCCCCGGGTCAGGCCGACGATCACCATCAGGCTGCTGCCCAGCACCGCGGCCCACACCGCCCAGGTGTACTGCGCCGGCATGCCGGCCAGCAGCGCGGCCTTGGCCAGGAAGCCGGACAGCGGCGGCAGGCCGGCCACCGAGACGGCGCCGATCAGGAACAGCACGGCAGGCGTTTCCTTGCCCGGCATCGGCGCGATGACTTCCTTGCGGTCGCTGGCGCCGCCACGACGGCGGCGGATCAGATCGGCGATGAGGAACAGCGCGGCGGCCACGAAAGTGCTGTGCGGCAGGTAATACAGGCCGGCCGAAAGTACTTCCGGCGTGCGCACCGAGAAGGCGATGAACAGCGTCGCCGCCGAGACCACCACCAGGTAGGAGATCAGCACGCGCAGGCGCGCGGCGGCGAGCACGCCCAGACCGCCCAGCACCAGCGTCGCCACGCCGGCCCAGAGCAGCCACTGGCTGCCGTAGCCGGCCATCGGGCCCGCGCCTTCGCCGAACCACAGCGTGCTGACCCGCAGCACTGCATAAAGGCCGACCTTGGTCATGATCGCGAACAGTGCGGCCACCGCGGCCGGTGCACGTGCATAGGCTTCCGGCAGCCACAGGTACAGCGGCATCAGCGCGGCCTTGCTGCAGAACACCAGCAGCAGCAGGCCCATGGTCGCCTTGACCAGGGTCAGGTGGGAGGCCGGCACTTCGGCGATGCGCTGGGACAGCTCGGCCATGTTGAGCGAGCCCAGCGAGGCGTACAGCAGGCCGAGCGCGATCAGGAACAGGGTCGAGGCGGTGACGTTGAACACCACGTAGTGCAGGCCGATGCGCATGCGCAGGCCGCGCCCGCCGCTGAGCAGCAGGCCATAGGAGGCGATCAGCATCACCTCGAAGAACACGAACAGGTTGAAGATGTCGCCGGTCAGGAACGCGCCGTTGAGGCCGACCAGCTGGAACTGGAACAACGCGTGGAAGTGCGGCGCGCGCCGGTCCCAGCCCGAGCAGGCATGCAGCAGGCAGGGGATGGCCAGCAGCAGCGTGGTCACCAGCATCCAGGCCGAGAGACGGTCGGCCACCAGCGCGATGCCCAGGCGCGAGGGCCAGTCGCCCAGCAGGTACACCGCGATGCTGCCGTCGGCGGTCTGCGCGAACAGCAGCGCGACGGCGGCGGCGAGTGCGGTCAGCGTGGTCCACGCCACCGTGCGCTGCACCTTCGGCCCATAGCGGCGGTGCTCGACGAACAGCGAGCAGGCCGCGCCGAACAGCGGAATCAGGATGGGCAGGATCACCGCATGGTTCATGCGCCGCCCTCCCGGCCCGGCGCGGTATCGGCGGGGAGTTCTTCTTCTTCGTGTGCGTCCACATGGTCGCTGTGGTTGTCGCTGCGGCTGCGCATCGCCAGCACGATGCTGACCGCGGTCATCGCGAACGCGATCACGATGGCGGTCAACACCAGCGCCTGCGGCAGCGGATCGGTGTAGTTGCCCAGATCGCTGTCGATGCCCTCACGCAGCACCGGCGCCTTGCCCTGGACCAGGCGGCCGCCGGCAAAGATCAGCAGGTTGGTCGCATACGAGAGGAAGGTCATGCCGAGGATCACATCGAAGCTGCGCGCGCGCAGCAGCAGGTAGATGCCGATCGCGCTCAGTACGCCGATGGCGCTTGCCAGGGCCAGTTCCATCAGTGCATCTCCCCGGTTTTTGCCGAACGGCGGGTGGGATCGATCTCGCCTTTGCGGGCGTTGCGGGTACGCGAGGGCTTGATCGTGCCCATCATCGAGAGCATCAGCATCACGCCGCCGAACACCACCAGGTACACGCCGGTATCGAAGCCGATCGCACTGGCCAGCGGTACCTCGCCGATCAGCGGCAGGTGCAGGTCCAGATGACCGCTGGTCAGGAACGGCACGCCGAACAGCATCGAGGCGCAGCCACTGAGGATGGCGATCAGCAGGCCGGCACCGATGCAGCGGATGTAATCGAAGCCGAAGCGCGATTCCACCGAGGTGGTGCCCTGGATGACGTACTGGATCAGCAGCGGCACCGCCAGCACCAGGCCGGCGATGAAGCCGCCGCCGGGCGCGTTGTGGCCGCGCAGGAACAGGAAGATGGACACGGTCAGGGTGAGCGGGAACATGACCTGGGCCAGATCGGCCGGCACCGGCAGCTTGATCGGCGGGCCCGGCATGATCTGTTCCGGCGCCATCCGCGAGCGGCGCAGCATGGCGTGCACCACCAGCGCGGCGATGCCGAACACGGTGATCTCACCGAAGGTATCAAAGCCACGGAAGTCGACCAGGATCACGTTGACCACGTTCTGCCCATACGCCTCCGGCAGCGCACGTGCGAGCAGCTCGCCGGCCATGGTATTCGGCGGCAACGTCATGGCGGTGTAGGCCATCGCGGCCAGGCCGCCACCGGCGACGACCGCGATCACCGCATCGCGCCGCTTGCGCCAGACCGACTTCTCCGGTGGCGACTGGATCGGCAGATAGTTCATGCCCAGCAGCATCAGCACCAGGGTGACCATCTCCACCAGCAGCTGGGTCAGCGCCAGGTCGGGTGCGGACAGGAACACGAAGGTCAGCGAAACCATCAGGCCGACGCCGCCGACCACCAGCACCGCCAGCAGGCGCTGCCGGTAGACGAACAGCGCGCCCAGCGCGCAGGCCATCATCACCAGCCACAGCGCCCAGCCCAGCAGCGGGATCGGCTGCGGCGAGGGCCAGTTGGGCGAGGCCGGGTTGGCCACGAACGGCGCGGCGGCGACGATGATCGCCACCACCACCAGCGCCATCAGCATGCGTTGCAGGCTGCCGTTGGCCAGGCCCTGGGTGAGCCGGTGGGCGAAGCCGAACACCAGGTCCAGCTGCTTGTGGAAAATGTTGCGGCCGATGCTGCGGCTGACCACCGCATGCAGGTTGATCAGGCGGCGCAGGCCGAAGTAGAGCGCGATACCGCCGATCACGCCGGCGATGCTCATCATCAACGGGGTATTGAAGCCGTGCCAGACCGAGAGGCTGTACGCCGGCATCGCCGGGCCCAGGATCGACGACGCGGCGGCATGCAGCACCGGCGCGATGGTGATCGCCGGCGCGACGCCGACGGCCACGCAGACCACCACCAGGATCTCGACGGGCACCTTCATGAAGCGCGGCGGTTCGTGCGGCACCCGGTCCAGGTCGTGCGGGCCCTTGCCGAAGAAGGTGTCGTGCACGAAGCGCAGGCTGTAGGCCACGCCGAACACGCCGGCCAGCAGCGCGGCGATCGACATCACCACGCGCATGGTTTCCGGGCCGCCCGCGGTCAGCGCCTCGGCAAACAGCATTTCCTTGGAGAGGAAGCCGTTGAGCAGCGGAATGCCGGCCATCGCCAGCGAGGCGATGATCGCCAGCGCGCTGGTGATCGGCATCAACCGCCGCAGGCCGCCCAGCTTGCGCATGTCACGGGTGCCGGTCTCGTGGTCGATGATGCCGGCGGCCATGAACAGCGACGCCTTGAAGGTGGCGTGGTTGAGGATGTGGAACACGCCAGCCACCACCGCCATCGGCGTGGACAGGCCGAACAGCATGGTGATCAGGCCGAGATGGGAGATCGTCGAATAGGCCAGCAGGCCTTTGAGGTCATGCTGGAAGATCGCGTTCCAGGCGCCGATCAGCAGGGTGATCGCCCCGATGCCGCTGACCGTATAGAAGAACAGATCGGTGCCGGCCAGCGCCGGATGCAACCGGGCCAGCAGGAACACGCCGGCTTTGACCATCGTCGCCGAGTGCAGGTAGGCCGAGACGGGCGTCGGCGCGGCCATCGCGTGCGGCAGCCAGAAGTGGAACGGGAACTGGGCGCTCTTGGTGAAGATGCCGGCCAGGACCAGGAACAGCGCATACGGGTACAGGGCACTGGCGCGGATCAGATCGCCGGCGGCGAGCACCGCGTCCAGCTCGAAGCTGCCGACGATGCGGCCGATCAGCAGCACGCCGCCGAGCAGGGCCAGACCGCCGCCGCCGGTGACCACCAGGGCCATCCGGGCACCCTCGCGGGCGTCCTGGCGGTGCGACCAGAAGCCGATCAGCAGGAACGAGCTGATGCTGGTCATTTCCCAGAACACCATCAGCAGCAGCAGGTTGCCCGAGAGCACCATGCCGAGCATGGCGCCCATGAACAGCAGCAGGTAACAGTAGAAGCGGTGGGCGCTGTCGCGGGCGCTGAGGTAGTAGTGGGCGTACATCACCACCAGCGCGCCGATCGCCAGCACCATCCCGGCGAACATCCAGGCCAGGCCGTCCAGGCGCAGCGAGAAGGCCAGGCCGATCTGCGGAATCCACTCCCCGTAGCTGCGGACGATCCCGCCGTCCATGATCGCCGGGGTCATCGTCGCCAACAGCGCCAGTCCTCCCAGCGGAGCGGCCGCGGCTACCCAGGCGGCCGTGGAGCGGGAGGTGCGGCGGAATGAAGCGACGGCCACTGCCATCAGGAAGGGCAGGGCGAGCAGCAGGAGCAGACTAGGATTCATGCAGGGAATGCGGGATTCACGAGCAGGTCGTTCAGTCTAACAGGCAGGCAATTGCTGCCGATACACCCGAATACGCCCTCAATTGCATCTAACGTGCACTGATTCATTTTTTCGGGGCGGCGCATGGCCCCATTCGGGTCCGTCGAAGGCCGTATGGAGGCGCGCCCTCGACTTTGCCGACTGTGGCCGCCCGGAGGCCATCGAAACGGGTCCGGAACCAGTCGTCGCAGGGGCTGCGGGACGGTCGGGATGTGCACGAAGATGAACGGTGACCGACGCTCGAAGGGCCACTGCGGACGATGCTGGACGGTCCGGCGTGGAGTGCCGGTGAGCGCGCCCGCTCGTTCAGGAAAAACAGGTCAGTAGCGCCAACCCATCCGGCGGTAGACCTTGGCCAGGACCCACAGCGGGCCGATCAGCAGATAGACCAGATCGGTCAGGAAGCTCGGCTTGCGGCCTTCGTGCTTGTGCCCGATGAACTGCGCGACCCAGGCGACGGCAAAAACCCCCAGGGCCAGCCAGAACAGGTTCACCAGCCCGATCTCGGCTTCCAGCAGGCGGCACACGCAGCCGCTGACGAAGAAGATCGCCAGCATGCCGTAGCCCAGCGTGCGCGAGAGGCGGTTGTAGAAACACCAGGCGGCGAACATCGCCAGACCGGCCCAGATTCCGTTCTGGAACCAGGTAATCAGCGGCGGGAGACACCACAGCAGGCCGATCACCGACCACAGGATCGCCGGGACGGCCACGACGTGGATGCGCTGGTTCAGCACATTGCGGTGATCGTCGGAATAGCTGGCGAAGTAGCGGTCGATCGGGCGTGCAAGCTGGGTGGCGGTCTGCATACTGCGTCGCTTCCTCGGACAACGGTAGTGCCGGCCGCTGGCCGGCAACTCAGCATAGCCGAG
>NZ_JBDJLB010000013.1:0-155454 GCF_039673155.1 Stenotrophomonas sp. TWI1149 | reverse complement strand
CCAGGTGACGCCGATCGATGGCGCGCGGTTTGCGGCGGATCTGGCAGCCGACCCGATGGCGACGGAGAAGCTGGCGAGCGGCATCGATGCGTTCGCCAAGGATCTGGAGGCATTGCGCCAGACGATCCGCGAGCGGCTGTAAGCGCTGGCGGTTGGCTGTGCGACAAAAGGCCCCGTTCTGCGGGGCCTTTTGTTTTTGGCGCTTACGGCAACCGCAACCGCTCACTTTCGTTGGGGTTGGCGCGGTGTGGGTGGGTTTGCTGGACGCGCCGTAAACCCATCCCTGGGGGCTCGTGAGCGGCATCCATGCCGCTCCGACGGTCCTGCAAACCCACCCACACCGCGCCGTCGACACATGGCTGGTGCGTTGGGGAGAGCAGTAGAGCGGCGAGCCTAGGGCTGTCTGCTGGACCTGGTAGAGCCGACCGTTGGTCGGCTCCGGGGTATCAGGCGTCCACGCCGATGGGGCAGCTGACGCCGGTGCCGCCGATGCCGCAGTAGCCGTTGGGGTTCTTGGCGAGGTACTGCTGGTGGTAATCCTCGGCGTAGTAGTACTCGGGCGCGGGGAAGGCGATGTCGGTGGTGATCGGGCCGTAGCCGCTGTCGTTGAGGCGCTGCTGGTAGGCGTCTCGGCTGGCCAGGGCAGCGTCGAGCTGGGCCTGGGTGGTGGCGTGGATCGCGGAGCGGTACTGGGTGCCGGTGTCGTTGCCCTGGCGCATGCCCTGGGTGGGGTCGTGGCTTTCCCAGAAGACCTGGAGCAGGCGCTCGAGCGGGACGACGGCGGGGTCGTAGACGACCTCGACGATTTCGGTGTGTCCGGTGAGGCCGGAGCAGACTTCTTCGTAGGTGGGGTTCGGGGTGACGCCGCCGGCGTAGCCGACCGAGGTCGAGTAGACGCCCGGGATGGTCCAGAATTTGCGCTCGGCACCCCAGAAGCAGCCCATGGCGAAGCGGATGCGCGCCAGGCCGGTGAAGCTGTCCTTGAGGGGATGGCTGTTGACGTAATGCTGGTTGTGCAGCAGCGGCAGGGGCTGGTCGCGGCCCGGCAACGCTTCTTCCGGGCGCGGCAGGCGCTGCTTGAAGGCGCCGATGCCCAACAGACCGTTTCCAATACCCAACATGGCGTTCTCCTAGGCCGGCAACAGGCCGGCGCTTTCGTCTCCGTCGAATATGGGGTCGTCCGGGGCCGTGCCCAAGTCCAGTTGGGCGACGATGTCTTCCGCTTCGGGACGGGCCAGATCGGGGACGCAGACGCGCAGGACGCCGAACAGCGGGAGCTCGCCCATCCCGCCCAGCAGCGATTCCCCGAAGACGAACGCAGGGATGCCGGCGTCCTCCAGGGCGTGTTTGACCAGATGGGCATCGAACAGATTGTCGGCCTGGTAGATCACGTGCATGGGCGGGCTCCGGAGGGCATGGGGCCAGCATACGCCCGGGGGCTGCAGGCGTGCCGACCCGCGGCTGTCATCATCCAGGCACTACCGAATGCATCTGGAGGGGAGCCCCCTGAGTCAGGGGGCGGCGCCGAAGGCGCGGGGGTCTGGGTGATGGTGAGATGGGGCCCGCGGTTTGCGCAGCAAAACGTGGGGCGACAGCGCGAATGCGGTGGCGCGTCCCCCGACAGGCTAAACTGGTGGTCTTTCTGCCTTTTAACTGCGACCGCGCATCATGTCCGAGTCTACCGCCGCCCCCACCGACGCCCTTCCGGAAGCCCAGGAAAAACGGGATTTCATCCGTCAGATCGTCCGCGAGGACCTGGCGGCCGGCAAGCATGCCGCGATCAAGACGCGCTTCCCGCCGGAGCCCAACGGCTACCTGCACATCGGCCACGCCAAGTCGATCTGCCTGAACTTCGGCATCGCCGGCGAGTTCAACGGGGTGTGCAACCTGCGCTTCGACGACACCAACCCGGCCAAGGAAGATCCGGAGTACGTGGCCGCGATCCAGGATGACGTGCGCTGGCTGGGCTTCGAGTGGAACGAGCTGCGCCATGCCTCGGACTATTTCGATGCCTATTACCTGGCCGCGCAGAAGCTGATCAGCGATGGCAAGGCATACGTGTGCGACCTGTCCGCCGAAGAAGTGCGCGCCTACCGCGGCACCCTGACCGAGCCGGGCCGTCCGTCGCCGTTCCGCGAGCGCAGCGTCGAAGAGAACCTGGATCTGTTCCGCCGCATGCGCGCGGGCGAATTCCCGGATGGTGCGCGCACCGTGCGCGCCAAGATCGACATGGCCAGCGGCAACATCAACCTGCGCGACCCGGCGCTGTACCGGATCAAGCACGTCGAACACCAGAACACCGGCAGTGCGTGGCCGATCTACCCGATGTACGACTTCGCGCATGCACTCGGCGATTCCATCGAGGGCATCACCCACTCGCTCTGCACGCTGGAGTTCGAAGACCACCGCCCGCTGTACGACTGGTGCGTGGACAACGTCGATTTCGCCCACGACGATGCGCTGACCCAGCCGCTGGTCGATCGCGGCCTGCCGCGTGAAGCCGCCAAGCCGCGCCAGATCGAATTCTCGCGCTTGAACATCAACTACACGGTGATGAGCAAGCGCAAGCTGATGGCACTGGTCACCGAGCAGCTGGTGGACGGCTGGGAAGACCCGCGCATGCCGACCCTGCAGGGCCTGCGTCGTCGTGGCTATACCCCGGCGGCGATGCGCCTGTTCGCCGAGCGCGTGGGCATCAGCAAGCAGAACTCGCTGATCGATTTCAGCGTGCTCGAAGGCGCGCTGCGCGAAGACCTGGACAGTGCCGCCGCACGCCGCATGGCGGTGGTCGATCCGGTCAAGCTGGTGCTGACCAATCTGCCGGAGGGCCACTCAGAAACCCTGACCTTCGCCAACCATCCCAAGGATGAGGCGTTCGGGACCCGCGAGGTGCCGTTCGCACGTGAGCTGTGGATCGAGCGCGAGGATTTCGCCGAGGTCCCGCCCAAGGGCTGGAAGCGCCTGGTGCCGGGTGGCGAAGTGCGCCTGCGCGGCGCCGGCATCATCCGCTGCGATGAGGTGATCAAGGACGCCGACGGCACCATCACCGAGCTGCGCGGCTGGCTGGATCCGGAATCGCGCCCGGGCATGGAAGGCGCCAACCGCAAGGTCAAGGGCACCATCCACTGGGTCAGCGCCGTGCACGCGGTGCCGGCCGAGATCCGTCTGTACGACCGCCTGTTCTCGGTGCCGAACCCGGACGACGAGTCCGACGGCAAGACCTACCGCGATTACCTCAATGCGGACTCGCGCCGCACCGTCACCGGTTATGTCGAACCGGCCGCGGCCAGCGCCACGCCCGAGCAGTCGTTCCAGTTCGAGCGCACGGGCTACTTCGTCGCCGATCGCCGCGACCACTCCGCGGCCACGCCGGTGTTCAACCGCAGCGTGACCCTGCGCGATACCTGGTCGGCGTAAGCTGCACCCGGCCGGTGCCTGGCACCGGCCATCGTGTCATTCCAGCGCGGCCCTGCCACGGCAGGGCCTGCGCTCCAGCACTCCTGCGATCGGCGCAGCCCTGCGCCGGCGCCCGCGTGGCCGCGTTCAGCGCGGGCACGGCATCCCTACGCACGGCCCGATACACTGCCGCTGCTCCATCTTCCACGAGGTCCATGTCCCGATGCTGTACGCGCAAGTCCATCTCACCCTGCCCGCCTGGATCCACGACCAGATTGATCTGGGCCGTGTCTATCCCGAGGACGCCGACAAGGTCGCGCTGGCGATCGAGCTGTCGCGCCTGAATGTCGAGGCGCAGACCGGCGGCCCATTCGGCGCCGTGGTGTTTGGGCCGGATCATCGTGTGATCGCCGCGGGCGTGAACCGCGTGGTCCCGCATACGACCTCGCTGGCGCATGCCGAGAACATGGCCTACATGCTGGCCCAGCAGCGCCTGCAGACGCCGCGCCTGAACGATGTGCTGTCGCCGATCACCCTGGCGACCTCCTCGCAGCCGTGCTGCCAGTGCTACGGCGCGACCGTCTGGGCCGGCATCGATCGCCTGCTGATCGGTGCCAGCGCCCAGGATGTGGAAGAACTCACCCCGTTCGATGAAGGCCCCCTGCCGGCGGACTGGATCGGCGAACTCAACAAGCGTGGCATCGAGGTCGTGCGCGACATCGAGCGCGATGCAGCGCGCGCGGTCCTGCGCCAGTATGGAGAAACCAACGGTGCACATTACTGATTCCCGCGCTTCAGGCGCAAAGCGATGAGCGGCCTGCTGTGCCTGTGCCGCCAGGGGTTTGAGCCGGAACTGGCCGCCGAGCTGTCCGAGCGCGCGGCCTATGCCAACGTCGCCGGCTATGCGCGCACCCAGCGCAATGACGGCTACGTGGTGTTCGTCACCGAGGAAGGCGCGGCGCTGTCCAAGGCGTTGTCCTGGCGTTCGCTGATCTTCGCCCGGCAGAAACTGCAGGTGCTGGCCGAGCTGCCGCAGCTCGATGCCGCCGACCGCATCACCCCGATCATCGCCGCCCTGCAGGGCCAGCAGCGCTTCGGCGACATGTGGGTCGAGCATCCCGATTCGGACGAAGGCAAGCCGCTGGCCGGCCTGGCCCGCGCATTCGGCAATGCGCTGCGCCCGGCGCTGCGCAAGGCCGGCCTGCTGACCGACAAGCCGAACACCGGCCTGCCGCGCCTGCACATCGTGTTCGTCGATGGTCGCCATGCCTTTGTGTGCGTGGCCGATACCCGCGACAGCGCGCCCTGGCCGCTGGGCATCCCGCGCCTGAAACTGCTGCCCGATGCGCCTTCGCGCTCGGCGCTGAAGCTGGACGAAGCCCTGCTCACGCTGATGACGCCGGAAGAGCGCGAGCTGCTGGTCAAGCCGGGCATGCGCGCGGCCGATCTGGGCGCCGCCCCGGGAGGCTGGACCTGGGTGCTCACCCGCCAGCACGTCAGGGTGATCAGCGTGGACAACGGCCCGCTGCGCGAGCACGTGCTGGAGACCGGCCTGGTCGAACATCTGCGCGCCGATGGTTTCCATTGGCAGCCGGAGACGCCGCTGGACTGGATGGTCTGCGACATGGTCGAACAACCGCGCCGCGTGGCCGAACGCATGGCCACCTGGTTCCGCGAAGGCTGGTGCAGGCACGCGATCTTCAATCTCAAGCTGCCGATGAAAAAGCGCTGGGACGAAACCCGCATGTGCCTGGAGCTGTTCCAGGAGCAGGCGGGCAAGCCGCTGCATCTGCGCGCCAAGCAGCTGTACCACGACCGCGAAGAGATCACGGTGCTGGCCTCGCCGCTGCGCTGATCCACGCGCACCAATGGCAGGGCCGGGCCATGCCCGGCTGGCCGCGCAACGCGCGGCAATGATCGAAGCACGCGCCGGTCGCCCGGCGCCCCCTCCCCACGTCAAGAACGGAGTTTCCATGCGACGCCGATCAAGCCTCATCCTGCTGCTGACGCTGCTGCCCACGCTCGCCCTCGCCCAGGTCCGCACCCCGTCACCGGCGGTCAGCGAACCGTTGCGCGAGGTGCCGGTGAGCGTGCGCGCGCAGCCGCTGTCGCAGGGCGAGGTCACCCATCAGGTGACACTCGCCGCCCCGGCCGGGGAGGCGGCGGTGACGGTGCGCTCGGTGCAGCCGGTGAGCGTGGTCGGCCAGTACCGCATCGCATTCGCGGCGTTGGATGTCGACGGCGATGGCTTCATCAGCCGCGCCGAGGCGCAGGCCAACCCGACCCTGGCCAATGAATTCAACGCGCTGGACGTGAAGCGGCGCGGCAAACTGGACCGCGCCGACCTGGCCGGCTGGCTGATCGACTGAGCGCGCGGGTCACACCCCCGCCGCGCGCTTCCAGAACATCGACACCAGCGGCGGCAGCTTGCCGGCGCAGCCCAGCGCGCGACCGCGCGCCAGGGTCAGGTGCATCTCATCATTGGAGAACACCGTGTTGATCGCATCGAAGCTGTACGCAGCGACGGTGTTCTCACTGCGGCGTTCGCGTGCCCAGCGCTGCAGCCGGTGCGGCGACATCCAGTCCTGGCGGCGCTGCTGCGCAGCCAGCACCAGCGCCCGCAACGCAGCAACATCACGCAGGCCGAGATTGACGCCCTGCCCGGCCAACGGATGCACCACGTGCGCTGCATCACCGAGTGCGAGCACGCGGCCGGCCACGTAACCCGTGGCCAGCTGCCGGCGCAGCGGGAAGGCCGCCCGCCTGGAGGCCAGCGTCATCGCGCCCAGGCGGCCGGCAAAGGCGTTGGTGAGTTCGCGCCCGAATGCCGCGTCATCCAGTGCCAGCACGCGCTCGGCGTCGGCATCGGGCAGCGTCCACACGATCGAACTGCGCTGCGCGCTGATCGGCAGCACCGCCAGCGGCCCGCTCACCAGGAAGCGCTGCCACGCGGTGGCTTCGTTGTTCTTTTCGGTATCGACATACGCCACCACGCCACGCTGGCCGTACTCCCGGCGGGTCACCTCCAGCCCGGCCAGGCGGCGCAGGGTGGATTCGGCACCGTCGGCGGCGATCGCCAGCGATGCGTCGAGGCGACGGCCGTCGTCCAGGCGCAGGCGCACCCCGTCGGCGTCCTGCTCCAGCGCCTCGACCCGCGCCGGGCAGCACAGCTGCACGCCGGCCGCAGGCAGCGCCGCCCACAGGCGGTCCACCAGCAGATCGTTCTCGACGATCCAGCCCAGTTGTTCGCGGCCGAGGCTGTCGGCATCGAAGCGCAGTTCATCGCCGCCGGCCGCATCCCAGACCCGCATGCGGCGGTAGGCACAGGCGCGCGCGGCCGTCACCGCCGGCCACACGCCGAGCGTGGCCAGCAACTGCGCGTTGTCCGGCGCGAACGCGTACACGCGCAGGTCCGGCTGCTGCGGCTGCCAGGCCGCCGGCTCGCGGCCTTCGACCAGCGTCACCGACAGCCCGGCATCGGCCAGCGCCAGTGCGCAGGCCGCGCCGACCACGCCACCACCGACCACCACCACGTCCTGCGGGCGCCGGCTCACAGGCCGGCTCCGCGGCACAGCGCCGGCACCTGGCCGCGGAAACCCATCGCGCCCCCGACCAGCATCGACTGCATCGGCGTGGCCTGCGCCGCCAACAGGCCGAGCGAACGCAGCGGGCGCATCAGCGGTGCCGGATTGCTGGTCAGGCGCGCCAGCCCGCCGGAGAACGCGATGGTCTGCTCGCGGTCTTCCAGGCGCCGGGCCACGTGTTCCTGCAGCAGCGCATCGCTGCCGGCATCGTCGGCCCCGGCCACCAGTTCGGCCAGCGTCAATGCATCGCGCAGGCCCAGGTTGAAGCCCTGTGCGCCCAGCGGGTGAATGGTCTGCGCGGCATTGCCGAGCAGCACGGTGCGTTCGCCGACCAGCGCGCGCGACAGCACCTGGATCAAGGGATAGGCGCTGCGCGGGCCACTCTCCAGCAGGCGGCCGGCGCGCCAGCCGATGGCGCCCTGCAGGCGGTTCACCCAGGCGGCATCGTCCAGCGCCATCACGGCCTCGGCCTGGTCACGGGCAACCCCATGCACCGCGCCGAAATGACGGTCGCCACGCGGCAGCAGCGCGGTCGGCCCGGTGTCGGTGAAGCGCTCGTACGCAGTGCCATCCGGCGCACGCGCGGCGCGGACCCGCGACACGAACAGCGTCTGCTCGAAATCATGTTCATCCACACCGATGCCGAGTGCCTCGCGCACGCCACTGCGGGTCCCGTCGGCGCCGACCACCAGACGTGCCAGCAGACAGCGCTCGCCGCTGTCATCGGCGATGAAGACCTGACGGTAACCGTCCACCGTGCTGCCCAGGCGCACGAAGCGCGCCGGACGATAACGGGTCAGCCGGGTGAGCGTCTCCAGCCGCGCCTCCAGCGCCTGGCCGAAATCGCGGGCGACCACGACCTGTCCGAACCACGGACGCTGGTATTGCGCCGCCTCCATCTGCACCCGGCCGAAATCGCCGGCGCGGCTGACATGGATGCGGGTGATCGCGCCCGGCGCACCGGCCAGCGTCTGCATCACGCCGAGCGCGGTCAGCGCGTTGACGGTCGCGGCGGCGAAACTGAGGTTGCGCTGGTCGAACACCGCCGGCAGCGCGCCCAGCGGCGAAGCCTCGACCAGGCCGACATCGCGGCCGGCGCGGTCCAGGGCGATGGCCAGGCTGGCACCGACCAGCCCGCCGCCTACGATCACTACATCATGTCGTTCACTCATGCCCGCCATGATAAGGGTTCGCCCGTTCCGGCGGCGTGCGGCGGGCTGCCGCAGCAGGCGCTAGAATGAATGCCTGCCCCCACCCGTCACCGCCATGACCTCCACTGCCCAACGCGCCTTCGTCCTGTCCGTGCTCGTGCTGTTGATGGCGGCCACGCGGGTCAACCATTTCGCGGCGATTCCGGATGCATCCTGGGCGGTGTTCTTCATCGGCGGCTTCTACCTGCGCGCGTGGACCCGCTGGGCCTTCCCGCTGCTGATGGCGCTGGCGGTGCTGGTCGACTGGCTCGTGATCCGCCGCAGCGGCCTGGATTTCTGGCAGCACTACTGCGTCTCGCCGGGCTACTGGATGCTGCTGCCGGCCTATTTCGCGATGTGGAGCGGCGGCCTGCTGCTGCGCCGCGGCTACCACGGTGCCACCTGGGCCGCGCTGGGCAAGGGCGCGCTGCTGCTGGTCGCGGCGGTGACGGTCTGCCATCTGTTCGCCCAGGGCGGTTTCTACTGGACCAGCGACAACGTGGCCGCCCCGACCCTCGACGGCTGGGCGAAGAACTACAGCGACTGGTTCCTGCCCTACCTGCGCACCGCGGCGGTCTACGTCGGCCTGGCGGCCGCGCTGCAGTTGGCGACCGAACAGGTCGGCAAGCTGCTGCAGGCGCGCCGCGACGTGCTGCGCTGAGCGCGGCCGGCCTCGTTCGTGGGCAATCGCCTGTCCCGCATCTATACACGCACCGGTGACGATGGCAGCACCGGCCTCGGCGATGGCAGCCGCGTGGCCAAGGACGACGCCCGGGTGGCCGCCTACGGCACGGTCGACGAGGCCAACTCGGCGCTCGGCGTGCTGCTGGCGGTGCCGCTGCCGGAGGATGTCCGCGCCCTGCTGACGGTGATCCAGCACCAGTTGTTCGATCTGGGCGGCGAGCTGTGCATTCCCGGCCATGCCGCCATCCACGCCGCCGACATCGAGGCGCTGGAACGGCAGCTGGACCACTACAACGCCGACCTGCCGGTGCTGAAGGAATTCATCCTGCCGGCCGGGGGCGAGGCCGCCGCGCGCTGCCACCTGGCCCGCACCATCGTGCGCCGCGCCGAGCGCGAGACGGTCACGCTGGCGCGCCGGGAGACCGTCCGCCCGGAAGCACTGCACTACCTCAACCGCCTGTCCGACCTGCTGTTCGTGCTCGCGCGCGTACTGGCCCGGGCGGATGGCCACGGCGAGGTGCTCTGGCGCCACGAGCGCCGCCACGCCTGAGCGGCCCTGCCGCCCCACCGGATATCCTGCCCGCATGCTGGTTTTCACCCACCCCGCCTGTCTGCAACACGATCCCGGCCGCGGCCATCCCGAATGCCCGGCCCGTCTGCAGGGGGTGCTCGATGCGCTGAAGGCGGCCTATCCGGACCAGCTGGACTGGCGCGAGGCTCCGCCGGCCAAGCTCGGTGAGCTGGCGCGGGTCCACGACAGCGAACTGATCGACCTGGTGCTCAAGCCCCAGACCGAGCCGCTGCGCCTGATCGACATGGACACCATGACCTCGCCCGGCTCGGCCAGCGCGGCCCTGCACGCGGCCGGTGCCGGCGTGGCGGCGGTCGATGCGGTGATGCTGGGCGAGGACCCGGTGGCCTTCTGCGCGGTGCGCCCGCCCGGCCACCACGCCAGCGCCAGCACCGCGATGGGCTTCTGCCTGTTCAACAACATCGCCATCGCCGCCGCCTACGCGCGCGACCGCTATGGGCTGGAGCGGATCGCCATCGTCGATTTCGATGTCCACCACGGCAACGGCACCCAGGACATCTTCATCGCCGATCCCGGCGTGGCCTACTACAGCACCCACCAGGCCGGGCTGTTCCCCAACTCGGGCCTGCGCCGCGACCGCGGGGCCGGCAACCTGATGAACATCCTGCTGCCGCCGGGCAGTGGCGGCTTCCGTTTCCGCAACACCTGGGCCGACGAGATGCTGCCGGCCATCGACGATTTCCGACCCCAGCTGCTGCTGATCTCGGCCGGTTTCGATGCGCACATGCGCGATCCGCAGGCCGATCTGATGCTGGAAACCGAGGATTTCGCCTGGATCACCACCGAGTTGCGCGGGCTGGCCCGCCGCCACGGGGCCGGCCGGATCGTGTCGATGCTGGAGGGCGGATACGACCTGCAGGCCCTTGCGGAATGCAGCGTGGCCCACGTCGGCCAGCTGCGCTGATCCGCGCGGACCGGGCCGACGAATGAACCCGGGCCCCTGCGTGGGCGGGACCTTCATTGCCCCTATGCAAGGGATGGGGCAAGCTACGATCCGTTTTCGCCCGAATCCGATACCGCGTGCGCCGAGCCCTCCGCCTGCTGCCCCTCCCCCTCAGTATCGCCATCTGCCTGCCGGCCCTGGCCGACGACAAGCCGGTGAACTGGGGCCTGTGCCCGGTGACCGACGTGCTGCCCGTGTTCGACGATGCGCCCAAGGCCGACAAAGCCGCGGCCGCGACGCGTGACCAGCAGCCGACGGACATCGAAGGCGACCAACTGACCGGGACCTCCGTGGTGCCCAACTACCAGGGCAATGTCGCGCTCAAGCGCGGCGACCAGTTCCTGGGCACCGACAACCTGAGCTTCGATACCGAAAGCGGCAACTACATCGCCGAGGGCAACGTCCGCTACCAGGACTCCTCGATCCGGATGAAGGCCCGTCGCGCCGAAGGCAACCAGGAAAGCGACACCCACAAGATCAGCGACATCCAGTACCAGCTGGTGTCCCGCCGTGGCAACGGCGGTGCCGAGTCGATCGACCTGCAGGGTGCGGTCGGCCAGATGCACCGCTCCACCTACACCACCTGCGACCCCTCGCAGCCGGTGTGGAAGCTGTCGGCGCCGCAGATCGAGGTCGACAACGACGCCGGCTTCGGTACCGCGCGCAACGCCGTGCTGCGTATCGGCAAGGTGCCGGTGCTGTGGGCGCCGTACTTCAAGTTCCCGATCGATGATCGCCGTCAGACCGGCCTGCTGTACCCGCAGATCGGCCTGTCCGGCCGCAACGGCTTCGACTATACCCAGCCGATCTATCTGAACCTGGCGCCGAACTTCGACGACACCCTGATGCCGCGCTACATGAGCAAGCGCGGTTTCATGCTCGACAACGAATTCCGCTATCTCTACGACGGTGGCCGCGGCGAGCTGCTGACCGCCTACCTGCCCAATGACAAGCTGCGCGACAAGGATCGCGGCCGCGTGGAGTTCAGCGGGTACCACAACATCAACGCCAACTGGCAGGCCCGCGCCAGCCTGGCCTGGGTCAGCGATGAGCGCTATCTGGAGGATTTCTCCAATCGGCTGCTCGGGGTGACCACCTCCAACCTGCAGAGCCAGATCGGCATCTACGGCACCGGCGAGAACTGGACCGGCGGCCTGATGGCCGACTACTGGCAGCTCACCGACTACACCCTGACCGAAGCGGCCCTGCCGTACGCGCGCCAGCCGCGCCTGTTCGTCAACTGGGACAAGCCGCTGCTGCCCTGGCTGGAAACCGGCGTGTATGCCGAAGCGGTGAACTTCACGCATCTGGATGTGCATGAGAAGTTCGGCGCGGACCAGGAATACGAACGTACCGGCGTATCGCGTCAGATGGACGGCGGCTCCCGCCTGGACATCAAACCGTATGTGTCCATGCCCTTCAGTGGCGCGGCGTGGTACGTCACCCCGACCCTGGCCTACCGCTACACCGGGTACGACCTGGAGCGCGGGCTGGCCGACGACATCCGCCGGCAGAACCTGATCGCGGCCGGCATCGACCCGGCCACCGCCACCCCGGACCAGCTGCGCGGCAACACTTCGCCGAGCCGCAGCCTGCCGATCGGCACCATCGACGCCGGGCTGTTCTTCGACCGCGAGACCACCATCGGCGACACCCGCTTCCTGCACACGCTGGAACCGCGCCTGTTCTACCTGCGTACGCCCTACCGCGACCAGAGCGACCTGCCGGTCTTCGATACGCGTGACTTCACCTTCAGCTGGGGCCAGCTGTTCCGCGATTCGCGCTACTCCGGCGCCGACCGCCAGAACGATGCGAACCAGCTGACCCTGGCGTTGAGCACCCGCTTCATCGACCAGGACACGGGCAAGGAACGCTTCTCGGGCAGCATCGGCCAGATCCTGTACTTCGATGATTCCCGGGTCACGCTCAACAGCGGCGAAACCCCGGTCGAGCAGGGCAAGTCGGCCTGGATCGCCGATACGAACTACATGATCAACGACCGCTGGACGCTGGGCGCCACCTATCAGTGGGACCCCAAGTACAAGCGCGAGGACCTGGCCAGCGTGCGTGCGCGCTACCTGATGTCCAACGACGGCATCGTCAACCTGACCTACCGCAGCCGTCTGAACCCGCAGGCGTCGACCACGGCGACCCGCCGCGACCGGACCCTGCTGGAGCAGGCCGACCTGTCCTTCCTCTACCCGCTCAACGAGCGCTGGAGCCTGGTCGGCCGCTACTACTACTCCATCCAGGACCGCGCCCCGCTGGAAATCATCGGCGGCGTGCAGTGGGACAGCTGCTGCCTCGCCGTCCGCGCGATCGCCCGCCGCTACGTGCGCAACCGCGAGGGTGAACTCAACAACTCCTTCCAGATCGAGTTCGTGCTCAAGGGCCTGAGCTCCATCGGCCAGAACACGGACCGCACCTTGCGCCGTGCTATTCTCGGGTACTACCGAGACGACCTCTATCTGGTGCCGCCCAGCAACACCGGTGCAGCCCGCGACGACTACGATCCGAATCAGATCCCATGACCAAGACCCTTCCCGTACTCCTCGCCTCCCTGCTGGCGGTCTCCTCCGCGACGGCCCCGTTGCAGGTGCTGGCCCAGCAGAGTCAGCCGCTGGACCGCATCGCGGCGATCGTCGATGAGGACGTCGTGCTGCAGAGCGAACTGGACCGCGCCGTCCAGAACATCAAGGCCCAGTACGCCGGTCGTGAAAACCAGCTGCCGCCCGATGACGTGCTGAGCCGCCAGGTGCTCGAGCGTCTGGTCCTGGTCAAGCTGCAGGTGGCGCGCGCCGAGAGCAGCGGCATCAAGGTCAGCGACCAGGAACTGAACCAGGCGATCAACGCCATCGCCCAGCAGAACGGCTCCACGCTGGACGCCCTGCGCCAGCGCCTGGCCAGCGATGGCCTGGATTTCAATGATTTCCGCAATTCGGTGCGCGACGAGATCACCGTCCAGCGCCTGCGCCAGAGCTTCGCGCAGAGCCGGATCAGCGTCAGCGAGGGTGAAGTGGATGGCGCGCTCAAGCAGCAGGCGGCGATCGGTACCCAGTACCACCTGGCCCATATCCTGATCGGCCTGCCCGAAGGCGCCACCGCCGAGCAGATCACTACCGGCCAGAAGAAGGCCGATGGCGTCAAGGCACTGCTGGACAAAGGCGAGATCGACTTCAACGCGGCCGCCGTCCGTTATTCGGACAGCCCGAACGCGCTGGAAGGCGGCGACCTCGGCTGGCGTTCGCTGGACGAAATCCCGAACGCGTTCGCGCAGATGATGAAAGACATGAAGTCCGGCGACGTGGTCGGTCCGCTGCGTGGCCCGAGTGGCTTCCAGCTGTTGAAGCTGGTGGAAGTGCGTGATGCCAGCGCCGCCGCCGGCGGTGGTCACACCATCACCGAGTACCACGCCCGTCATATCCTGGTCCGCATCACCGACCAGCAGGACAATGCCGCGGCCAAGGCCAAGATCGACACCCTGCGCGCCCGCATCGCCGGCGGCGCCGAGTTCGACGCGGTCGCCAAGGAGTCCTCGGAGGACAACAACAGCAAGGGCCAGGGCGGCGATCTGGGCTGGTTCCCGGCCGACGCGTTCGGCCCGGACTTCGGCAAGCAGGTTGAAGGCGTCGCCGACGGCGGCGTGAGCCAGCCGTTCCGCACCGATGCCGGCTGGCACATCGTCCAGCGCGTCGCCACGCGCCAGACCGATGCCACCACCGACAACCAGCGCGCCCAGATCCGTGAAACGATCGGCCGCCGCAAGCTGGAAGAAGAATACAACCGCTTCCTGCAGGAACTGCGTGGCGAAGCCTACGTGGACATGCGCGGCTACGCCCCGGGCGGCGCCGCGGCCGCCACCCCGCCGCAGTCCTGATCCATGCTCCCGCAGCTCGCGCTGGTACCGGGCGAGCCGGCGGGGATCGGCCCGGAGCTCTGCCTTCGACTGATCCAGCAGCCGCGCACCGATTGCCGGCTGCTGGCGTTCGCCGACCCGGACACGCTGCAGTCTGCCGCCGCCGCGCTGTCGCTGCCCCTGCAGCTCCTGCCTGAAGACGCCATCGCCCGCCAGCCGGGCGATCTGCCGTTGCGCCCGGTGCGCAATGCCGCCCCCTCGCGCTTCGGCACCCCGGACCCGGCCAATGCCGGCGCGGTGATCGGCGCGCTGCGCCAGGCCGGCCAGGCCTGCCTGTCCGGTGAACTGGCCGGGGTGGTCACCGGCCCGGTGCACAAGGCGGTCATCAACGAAGGCGGCATCGCCTACAGCGGCACCACCGAACTGCTGGCCGACCAGGCCCGCACCCCGGTGGTGATGATGCTGGCCAACGCGATCGTGCGGGTCGCCCTGGCGACCACCCACCTGCCGCTGCGGTCGGTGGCCGATGCGATCACCGCCGATGGCCTGGCGCTGACCCTGCAGATCCTCCACGACGCCCTGCAGCGCGATTTCGGCCTCGCTTCGCCGCGTATCGCCGTGCTCGGCCTCAACCCGCACGCCGGCGAAGACGGCCATCTCGGCCGCGAAGAGCTCGACCTGATCATCCCGCTGCTGGAGCGCCTGCGCGCCCGGGGCATGGACCTGGTCGGGCCGTTGCCGGCCGATACCGCGTTCCTGCCGGCCAAGCTGGCCGGTTTCGACACGGTGCTGGCGATGTACCACGACCAGGGCCTGCCGGTGCTCAAGTACAGCGGCTTCGAGCAGGCCGTGAACATCACCCTGGGCCTGCCCTACCCGCGCGTCGCGGTCGACCACGGCACCGCCCTGGATCTGGCCGGCCGCGGCATCGCCGACCCCTCCAGCCTCCTCGCTGCCACCGCGCTGTGTGCCCGGCTGGCGCGCCAACGTACACTGGTGCCATGACTTCTTCGTATTCCTCCTCCGGCGCGCCCGGTTTCTCCGGCCCCGCCAAGAAGCAG
Organism: Stenotrophomonas sp. TWI1149; assembly: GCF_039673155.1. NCBI lineage: Bacteria > Pseudomonadati > Pseudomonadota > Gammaproteobacteria > Lysobacterales > Lysobacteraceae > Stenotrophomonas > Stenotrophomonas sp. TWI1149. The sequence goes on along the minus strand of NZ_JBDJLB010000013.1, from coordinate 140,148 downwards.
CTCGGCCAGCACTTCCTCGCCGACCGCAGCTACATCGACAAGATCGTCCTGGCGGTCAGCCCGAAGGACGGCGACCGCCTGGTCGAGATCGGCCCGGGCCAGGGCGCCATCACCCTGCCGCTGCTGCGCCGCCACCCGAAGCTGACCGTGATCGAGTTCGACCGGGATCTGGTCGGGCCGCTGGCCGCCGCCGCCGAACCGCTGGGCGAGATGACCATCATCCACCGCGACGTGCTGCAGGTGGATTTCACCGAACTGGCCGCGGGCAGCCCGATCCGCCTGGTCGGCAATCTCCCCTACAACATCTCCTCGCCGATCCTGTTCCATGCGCTGGACCACGCGGCGGTGATCACCGACATGCACTTCATGCTGCAGAAGGAAGTGGTCGACCGCATGGCCGCCGATCCGGGCAGCAAGGTCTACGGCCGGCTGAGCGTGATGCTGCAGGCCTTCTGCAAGGTGACCTCGCTGTTCGTGGTGCCGCCGGGTGCGTTCCGGCCGCCGCCGAAGGTCGATTCGGCCGTGGTGCGGCTGGTCCCGCGCGATCCGGCCACGGTCGGCATCCTGGACCGCAAGCGCTTCGCCCACGTGGTCAAGGCCGCCTTCGGGCAGCGCCGCAAGACCCTGCGCAACGCGCTGCAGAACGTGTGCACGCCCGAGCAGTTCGAAGCCGCCGGCGTGCGCAGCGATGCGCGCGCCGAGCAGCTGGACGTGGCGCAGTTCATCGCGCTGGCGAACGTACCCTGCGCCGACGGTGATGCCGCTCCGCAAGAGTGAGCGCGCCGCCGGCGGCCCTGACCGGCCGCGCGCACGTGGAACCGCCCGACCTTCATGACGGGAGCGCCACCCGGCCGGGCGGCACTCATCTCATCGTGCACAACATTCACTAAACTGCCTGCATGAACGACGCTGCAAACTACGCGATCTCCGTCGAGGTCGCCCCCCGCTTCCTCGATGACCAGTCCACCCCGGAGGACGGCCGCTATGCGTTCGCCTATACGATCCGCATCCTCAACCGGGGCCGCGTCGCGGCACGGCTGGTGGCCCGCCACTGGCGGATCACCGATGCCAACGGCCGCATCGAGCATGTCGACGGGGATGGAGTGATCGGCGAGCAGCCGCGGCTGCGCCCCGGTGAAGACTTCCGTTACACCTCCGGTGTCATGCTGGAGACCGAGCACGGCACGATGCAGGGGCACTACGACATGGTGGCCGACGACGGCACCGAGTTCGCCGCCGCCATCGCGCCGTTCGTCCTGACCGTTCCGCGCACACTGCACTGATGGAGGCGCACGCATGAGTGTCTGGGCCATCGGCGACCTGCAGGGCTGCTACGACGTCACCCAGCGGTTGCTGGAAAAAATCAAGTTCGACCCCGCGGTCGACAAACTCTGGTTCTGCGGCGACCTGGTCAACCGGGGCGGGCAATCGCTGGAAACCCTGCGTCTGGTCCATTCGCTGCGCGAGAGCAGCGTGATCGTTCTGGGCAACCATGACCTGTCCCTGCTTGCCGTCGGTGCCCGCACCGAGGAAGAGCAGCGCAAGGTCAACCCGGACCTGCTGCGGATCGTGCAGGCCGAGGACCGCGACGAGCTGCTGGAGTGGCTGCGCCTGCAGAAGCTGGCCCACGTGGACCGTGAGCTGGGCTGGATGATGATCCACGCCGGGCTGGCCCCGAAGTGGACCACCCAGCTGGCCGAGAAGCACGCCCGCGAGGTCGAGCAGCAGCTGCACGGCAGCGGCTACCGCAAGCTGTTCCGCAACATGTACGGCGACAAGCCGAGCTGGTCACCCGGCCTGGCCGGCTACGACCGCTCGCGCGCGATCATCAACCTGTTCACGCGCATGCGTTACTGCACGCCGCGGGGCCGGATCGGGATCGAGGACAAGGGCACGCCGGGCACCCAGGAACAGGGGCTGTATCCCTGGTTCGAAGTGCCGGGCCGCGCCGAGCGCGATCTGAAGATCGTCTGCGGGCACTGGTCCGCGCTGGGCCTGACCATCACCCAGGGCGTGCACGCGATCGATACCGGCGCCGTATGGGGTGGCAAGCTCACCGCGTTGCAGCTGGATACCGAAGAGCTGCGCGTGGTGCAGGTACCGGGCCGCGATGTGCCCAAGCCGGTCTCCGCGCCGCGTCCGCCGGCACGCCGGCCGGCCGCCGAGGGTGCGCCGCCGAGCGGGCGTCCACCGCGTCAGGGTCAAGGCCAGGGCCGTGATCGTGGCCGGGGTGGCCAGGGCCGCCAGCAGGGCAGCGCTGCCAAGCCCGCACAGAATGACCCGCCGCAGACGCAATCGCAGCCGCAGCCGCAGCGCAGCGACGTCACCAGCGACGCAGACTGATCCGCAGGCCGGTCAGCATGACCGGCCTGCCGGCACCGCCCGCTCAGGCGCGGCGGTAATCCACGAAATCGAACGCGTACGCGTGCCGCTCGTCGGCCGCGTGGTGTTCGCGCGCCACTTCCACCCACAGCGCCGGATCGACCGGCGGGAAGTGGGTATCGGCCGGCACGGTCGTGTGCACCCAGGTCAGGTGCAGATCGGTGGCCTGGGCCATCACCAGGCGATAGATTTCGCCGCCGCCGATCACGCACAGTTCTTCCGCGTCGGTGTCCTCCGCTGCCTGCAGCGCCTGCTCGATCGAGGCCACCGCCTTCATGCCTTCGAACGGCACCTGCCCGCTGCGGGTCAGCACCAGGTTCAACCGGCCGGGCAGGGCACGCCCGAGCGACTGCGCGGTCCTGCGCCCCATCAGGATCGGCTTGCCGACGGTCAGCGCCTTGAAGCGCTTGAGATCATCGGGCAGCGTCCATGGCAGGTCGTTGTCGCGGCCGATGCCGTGGTCGCTGTCGAGCGCGGCGATCAGCGAAAGCTTCAGGGGCGTGCCGCTCACACCGCCACCGGGGCCTTGATCGCCGGGTGCGGGTCGTAGCCGTCAATGCGGATGTCATCGAACTGGAAACCGAACAGATCGGTCACCTCGGGGTTCAACCAGAGTTTCGGCAGCGCGCGCGGTTCACGCGCGAGCTGTTCGCGCGCCTGCTCGAAGTGGTTCGCGTACAGGTGCGCATCGCCGAGGGTATGCACGAAATCGCCGACGCCCAGCCCGGTCGCCTGCGCCACCATGTGGGTGAGCAGCGCGTAGCTGGCGATGTTGAACGGCACGCCCAGGAAGATGTCGCCGCTGCGCTGGTACAGCTGGCAGCTGAGCTTGCCGTCCACCACGTAGAACTGGAACAGGTTGTGGCACGGCATCAGGGCCATCTGCGACAGCTCACCCACGTTCCAGGCGCTGACCACCAGCCGGCGCGAATCGGGGTTGCGCTTGATCTCGTCCACCAGCCACTGCATCTGGTCGATCGCGCCGCCATCGGCGGTAGCCCAGCTGCGCCACTGCTTGCCGTAGATCGGGCCGAGGTCGCCGTTGGCATCGGCCCACTCGTCCCAGATCCGCACCTGGTTGTCCTTGAGGTACCCGATGTTGGTATCGCCCTTCAGGAACCACAGCAGCTCGTGGATGATCGAGCGCAGGTGCAGCTTCTTGGTGGTGACCAGCGGAAAGCCGTCGTTGAGGTTGAAGCGCATCTGCCAGCCGAACACGCTGCGCGTGCCGGTGCCGGTGCGATCCGACTTTTCCGTGCCGTGCTCCAGCACATGCGCGAGCAGGTCCAGGTAGGCCTTCATGCCTTGGCGCCTGCGGTAGCGACCGGCAGCACCGGCTGCAGCACCGGTGCGCGACGCGACAGCGCCAGCAGCACCAGGCCGAAGGCCACCAGCGGCAGGCTGAGCAGCTGGCCACGGGTGAACCAGTCGAAGGCGAGGTAGACGCCGTTGTCCGGCATGCGCACGAACTCCACCGCGAAGCGGAAGATGCCGTACATCAGCGCGAACAGGCCGGCGATCACGTAGCGATGGCGCGGCTTGGCCGACACCGCCCACAGCACCACGAACATCACCAGGCCTTCCAGCAGCGCTTCATACAACTGCGAGGGATGGCGGGCGTACTGGTTGAGCGCGCCGGTGGCGAACTCGGCCTTGAGGGTGGCCAGGTCCAGCCCGTTCAACGGGGCCGGCAGGCCGCTCGGGAACACGACGCCCCAGCTGCCATCGGTGTACTTGCCCCACAACTCGGCGCCGATGAAGTTGCCGATGCGGCCGAAGCCCAGGCCCAGCGGTACCAGCGGCGACATGAAATCGAGGGTGTCGAACAGATGCAGGCGATGCTTGCGCGACCACCACCACGAGGCGAACAGCACGCCGAGCAGGCCGCCATGGAAGCTCATGCCGCCGTCCCAGACCTTGAACAGCAGCAGCGGGTTGTGCAGGAATTCCGAGGTCGCGTAGAACAGCATGTAGCCCATGCGCCCACCGACGACGACGCCGAGCATCGCGTAGAACAGCAGGTCGGAGAAGCCGTTGGCATCGACCCCGGGCAGGCGCCCGGCCGCGATCCGCTTGCGCCCCAGCCACCAGGCGGCAGTGAAGCCGAGCAGGTACATGATGCCGTACCAGTGCACCTTGATCGGCCCGAGCGAGATGGCGATGGGGTCGATATCGTGGAAATAGATCATGAAGGGCGCCTTGCAGGGATGCGGATATTCTAGCGCCGCCCGGGAGCGGCCTCGCGGCCGCCCCGATCGCGCGATTGCCGGGCTTCAGCCCAGAATCTGCGGCGTGTCCGGCAGGCCGTCATCCTGTGACCCCGGAACGGGCGGATAGTGCCCGGCCAGCAGGTCCGAGACCTCTTCGATCGCCAGCAGCACGGCCTCCTGCAGGGCCCCCTCGCGCAGCCGCTGCTGCATGTGCGCGCAGATGGCCCGCCACTGCGCCTCATCGATCCGCCCGCGCAGGCCGCGATCGGCGACCAGCTCGATCGCATGGTCGGCCAGCAGCAGGTAGATCAGGACGCCGTTGTTGTGTTCGGTATCCCAGGTCCGCAGCTGGGCGAAGGCCTGCCCGGCGCGCTGCTGTGCGCTGATGCCCTGCCACAACGCGGCCAGCGGCAGATCCGCTTCCACCGCGAACATCACCTGGCCACCGTGACGGCGCTCGCCCGCCGTGATCGCCTCGGTGATCGCCTGCAGATGTGCGGGTGGGAAGGCGCGCCGCACCGATGGGGAGAACACGTGCCGGAGCCAGCGCATCACCAGCCTCCCGAGGCGCCACCGCCTCCCGAACGTCCACCACCCCCGCCCCAGCCGCCTCCACCGCCGCCGAAGCCACCCCCGCCGCCACCGAACCCGCCACCGCCCCAGCCTCCCCCACCCCAGCCGCCACTGCGCGCGAACACGCCGCCGCGACCGGCCGACGTCAGGCCGACCAGCAGGCCCACCACGGCGGCCGCGCCACTGGCGACCACCAGGGAGGTGAACAGGAACGCGGCCACCCCGGCCCCGGCACCGCTCGCCAGCGCGCGCAGGGGGCGCGGCAGCCAGCCGAGGATGCCGCGCAGGAACAGACCGGCGAACAGGCCGATGCCCAGCGCCATCGTCCAGTTGCCACCCGCAGGGGCGTCCTGGGCGCGATGTGTGCTGACCGGCGCAGGCAGCGCCTCGCCGTCGATCAGTTTGACCAGCGCAGCGCTGGCATCGGTGAGGCCACCGGCGTAGTCGTTGCTGCGGAACCGCGGGGCCAGGTACTCCTGGATCACCCGGTTGGCGATCGCATCCGGGATCGCGCCTTCCAGGCCGTAGCCCGGCTCGATGCGGACCCGGCGATCGTCCTTGGCCACCACCAGCAGCACGCCGTCATCCACGCCCTTGCGGCCGATGGACCACTGCTCGAACACGCGCTGGGTGTACTGCTCGATGGTTTCCGGCGCGGTGCTCGGCACCATCAGGATCTGCAGCTGGCTGCCCTTGCGCTGCTGCAGGGCCAGCGCCTGCGCCTCCAGCGCCTGGATCTGCGCCGCGTCCAGGGTGCCGGTGGTGTCCACCACCGGCGAGGACATCGGCGGGATCGCGGCCTGGCGCTGCGCCCAGGCCGGCAACGCCAGCGCCAGGCAGAGCAGCAGGAGCCAGCGCAGCAGGCGCTTGGTCACGGGCTCAGTTCGCCGGCTGCGGCTGCGGCTGCGGCGCGGGCGGCTGCGGTGCGGGCGCCGGGGCCTGGGCCGGCGCCGGGGCCTGCGAGCCGAACTTGACCGCCGGCGGCTGCGAGATCTGCGCTTCGTTCTCCACCGTGAAGTTCGGCTTGGTCGCATAGCCGAAGAGCTTGGCGGTGATCACCTGCGGGAACTGGCGGATGTAGGTGTTGTAGTCCTGCACCATCTGGATATAGCGGCCGCGCGCCACGGTGATGCGGTTCTCGGTGCCTTCCAGCTGCGCCTGCAGATCGCGGAAGCCTTGGTCGGACTTCAGGTTCGGGTAGTTCTCGGTGACCACCAGCAGGCGTGACAGCGCACCGCTCAGCTCGCCCTGGGCCTGCTGGAACTGCTTGAGGGAGTCGGCGTCGTCGGCGTTGACGTTGACCTGTCCCACACGCGCACGGGCGTTGGTGACATCGGTCAGGACCTGGCGTTCCTGGTTGGCATAGCCTTCCACGGTCTGCACCAGGTTGGGGATCAGATCGGCGCGGCGCTTGTACTGGTTGAGCACCTCGGCCCAACCGGCCTTGACCTGCTCATCCTTCTGCTGGATGGCGTTGTAGCCACAACCGGACAACAGGGAGGCCAGCACGGCCAGGCACAACAAACGGGAGAACGATCGCATGGCCGGCTCCGGATCTCGATGAACGGGATCCGGAGCATGCCACGTCTCGGGTAAAGCAGATGTGGTAACGGCGGTGGGTCGGCACCCAGGGAGTGCCGACCAACGGTCGGCACCTACCAGTTGCCGGCACCCGGCACGTGGTGGGCCACGGCGCGACGGCGCATCAGCAGGTTCAGCCACTCCACCAGCACCGAGAAGCCCATCGCGGCGTAGATGTAGGGCTTGGGCACATGGACGTCCAGGCCATCCAGGATCAGTACCGCGCCGATCAGCAGGATGAAGGCCAGCGCCAGCATCTTCACGGTCGGGTTGGCGTCGATGAAGCGGCCCAGCGGATTGGCGGCCAGCAGCATGACGGCGACCGAGAGCAGGATCGCGGCGACCATCACCGGCACATGTTCGGCGATGCCGACCGCGGTGATGACCGAGTCCAGCGAGAACACGATGTCGATGATGGCGATCTGCGCGATGACCATGCCGAACACGGCCGACGCCTTGGTGGTGGTCGGATCCTCATCCTCGCCGCCGGTGATCAGCTCGCGGATTTCCATGCCGCCCTTGATGATCAGGAACAGGCCACCGACGATCAGCACCAGGTCGCGGATCGAGATGCCCATGCCGGCCACCGTGAACAGGTTGGCCTGCATGTGCGCCAGGTACGCCAGCGACACCAGCAGCAGGATGCGGGTGATGCAGGCCACGGCGATGCCGAGCTTGCGCGCGAACGGACGACGCGCTTCGGGCAGCTTGCTCACCGCGATCGAGATGAACACCAGGTTGTCGATGCCCAGCACGATTTCCAGTGCGCTCAGGGTCAGCAGGGTCAACCAGACATTGGGGTCGGACAACAACTCAAGAAACATGGACTTCCATCCTTACAGGGGGGATGACGCGGGTGACGCGCCAGAAGTTTTAGGTCAGAAAATCTGCGGCAGCAGGATCAGGGTCCAGCACACCAGTACGTTCATCATCAGCACGAACACGGCGGCCGAACCCATGTCCTTGGCGCGCCCGGCGAGCTCGTGGAACTCGGCGCCGTAGCGTTCGATCACCGCCTCGATCGCCGAGTTGGCCAGTTCCATGGCCAGCACCAGCAGCAACGAACCGATCATCAGCGCGCGCTCCACCGGGGTCTGGCCGAGCCAGAGCGCCAACGGGGCGAGCACGATCAGCAGGTACACCTCCAGCCGGAACGAGGACTCGTGCAGCCAGGCCGCACGCAGCCCCTGCCAGGACCAGACCGCCGCCTTGAAGATGCGCCGGGGGCCGCGCGGCAGGTGCCCGATTTCATCCGCCATGGGCAGGTACCCCGGTCGACAACGCGGGCCGGAACGGCAGGAACAGCACACGGCAGACGGTCATGGGCATCGCTGAATGGGGCAGGCAATCCCTCATTTTGCCATAAGCCGGTCGGGGCATTGTCGAAGGCGGCCAACGCCCGTCCGTGGTAAAGCGCGACCCGGCGGCAGCTTCTATGATGAACACCTACCCGTCCGGGCGCCTTCGGGTGCCCCACCACAGGAGTCGTCCATGCTGCACCGCCGTGCCCGCCCCCTTCTGCTCGCCCTTGCCCTGGGCGCCGCCCTGCCCGCGCTGGCGCGCACGCCGGCCCCTGCCGCGCCGCAGGTGCCGACCCAGGTCTCCAACGTGGCCTGGGCCGGCGACATGGCGCAGTTCGCGGCACAGGACGCGGCCAATCCGCCGCCGCGCGGCGGCATCGAGTTCATCGGCAGCTCGTCGATCCGGATGTGGGAGAGCCTGGCCGCCGATTTCCCGGGCCAGCCGGTGTTCAACCGCGGCTTCGGCGGTTCGGAAGTGCGTGACAGCACCTGGTATGCCGACCGCATCGTGATCCCGTATGCGCCGTGCAAGGTGTTCTTCTACGCCGGCGACAACGACCTCAACAGCGGCCGCAGCCCGGCCCAGGTCCGCGACGACGTGGTGGCCTTCGTCAACCGCGTGCACCGCGACCTGCCGAAGACCACGGTGGAGATCATCTCGATCAAGCCCAGCCCCTCGCGCGCGCAGCTGCTGCCGGCGGTGGTGGAGGCCAACGGGCTGATCAGGAAGGCGCTGGCCACCCTGCCCAACACCGGCTACACCGATGTCTACACGCCGATGCTCGGTGCCGACGGCCAGCCGCGTGCCGCGCTGTTCCGCGAGGACATGCTGCACATGACGCCGGAAGGCTATGCGATCTGGCGCACCGCGCTGGCGCCCAAGGTGCAGTGCGACTGAGCGCGGCTCAGCGGTAGTGGATCGTGGCCTGCGTGCCCTGCCCGGGCTCGCTGGCCAGCCCGATTTTCCAGCCGAAGCGGTCGCACAGCCGGCGCACGATCGACAGCCCCAGCCCGGTGCCCTGCGGGCGGCTGGGCTCGGCGCGATAGAACGGCTCGAAGGCACGGCCCAGCGCCTCGGCGGACATGCCGATCCCCGTATCGCGCACGACCACGCGGTCGGCCTCGACGTCGACGTCGATGCGGCCTTCGTCGGTATAGCTGCAGGCATTGCGCAGCAGGTTGCTGACCACCACCTGCAGCACCCGCGGCGGTGCGTGCAGCATCACCGGGCCGCTGCTGTGCAGATGGATTTCCACGGGCCGCCCGGCGATCAGCTCGCGGGCGTTGTCCACCTCGTAGCGGACGATCTCGTTGACGTCGAACAGCTCGACCTGCGGCTCGACATCGGCCTCGCGGGCGAGGATCAGGAAGGCATCGATCACCGCCTCCATGTCGCGTCCGGCGCGCTGGATGCGCTGCAGGCCGCGACGCAGCCGCGGCGTCATGTCCTGGTCGCCCAGCGCCATGTCGCTGGCCACGCGGATCACGGTGAGCGGCGTGCGCAGCTCGTGGCTGGCATCGCGGGTGAAGTTGCGCTCGCGCGCGACATGCGCGGTGACCTTGGTCGCCAGCGAGTGCAGCGCGGCCGCGAGCTGGCGGGTCTCGCCCTGCATGTCCGCCGGCAGCTTGGCCGGGGCCAGGTCGGCTGCTTCCGGGTGCCCCGGATCCCAGCGCGAGACGCGCCGGGCCAGCCAGTTGACCGGCGACACCAGGCGCTTGGACGCGCGGTAGGTGATCCACGAGGCGCCATAGACGGCCAACAGCGTCAGCAGCACCGGCACGATGCCGAACCAGAACGCCAGCATCTCCGCGCGCGAGCGCAGGAAAACCAGGTACAGGCGGCCTTCCGGGCGCGCATCGACCAGCACCAGCTGGTCGTCGTCCTTGAGCTCATGGAAGCCGGGCGTGAGCGTGCGCAGGTTGGCCGGCAGGCTCAGCGGCGACTGACCTGTCTCGAGCAGGTAGCCGCGGATGTTCTGGGTATTTGGCGGCGGCTGCACCGGCGAGGCCTCGTGCAGTTGCCAGTAGTAGCCGGCCTCTTCCTTCAGTGCGCTGCTGACCAGGCTGTGCTTGATCACCAGCGATACCAGCCAGGCGCCCAGCAGGATGCCCAGGCTGGCGAGCACGGCTTGGAGGATGAAGACGATACGGATCTTGCGCGGCAGACCGTGCGGCATTACGGGGTCCAGGGCGGTTCGCGGCGATTATAGGAAAGCTTGCCGTGAGTCCATCGTGCAAACCATGACAACGGCCCGGCAAACGCCGGGCCGTCATGCTCCAGAGGGTCCCGGAGGATCGGATCGCTCATGCCGCCCGCAGGCGGCCGAGCGGCGATCGACCGCCCATCAGCTCATCGGCTGGGCGATATCGGCAATACGGTAACCGGCACTCTGCACGGTGTGCAGCAGCGGGCGGTCGAACGGCTTGTCGATGATCTTGCGCAGGTTGTACAGATGGCTGCGCAGGGTGTCCGAGTCGGGCAGGCCATTGCCCCAGATCTCGCGTTCGATTTCCTGGCGGGTCACCACGCGCGGCGATTCGCGCATGAGGATCGTCAGCAGGCGCAGGCCGATCGGCGAGAGCTGCAGTTCGGTCCCGGCACGGGTGGCGCGCATGCTGACCGGATCGAGCACGAGGTCGGCGACCTTGAGCACTTCCGAGCCGACCTGGCGACGCTCGCGGCGGATCAGCGCGCGCAGGCGGGCTTCCAGTTCCTGGATCGCAAACGGCTTGGTCAGGTAGTCATCGGCGCCGAACCCCAGGCCGGTGAGCTTGTCGTCCAGCGTGTCGCGCGCGGTCAGCATCAGCACCGGCGTCGACTTGCGGGCGTCGTTGCGCAGCCGGCGACAGACTTCGATGCCGTCCAGACGCGGCAGCATCAGGTCCAGCACGACCACGTCGTAGCTGTTCTCGGCCGCCAGACGATAACCGTCCAGCCCATCCTGGGCGTAGTCGACTTCGAAGCCGCGCCCTTCCAGGTACTCGCCGATCATCTCGGAAATATTACGGTTGTCTTCGACCACCAGCACCAGGCCGGAGGTCTCCTTTGTCTGACGCATGGGATTCCCTCTTTCTTCAGCTTTGTGAAACATGCCGCATCGCCGGTGGACGCGGCGTGAAGTTCACCGCACATCGATCACAGCAGGGGTTTGAGCAGCGGCCAGACGTTCTCCAGCACCTGCGGCTGCGCAGCCGCGGTGGGGTGCAACCCGTCGGCCTGCATCAGGTTCGGCTTCAACGCCACGCCTTCCAGCAGGAACGGCAGCAGCGGCACCTTGTACGCCTTGGCCAGCTCCGCGTAGGTCTGGCGCAGGCGCTGGCGGTAGGCCGGGCCGTAGTTGGGTGGCACGTCGATGCCCAGCAGCAGCACCTTGGCCCCGGCCTTCTGGCTGTCAACGATCATCTTTTCCAGGTTGCCGCGCAGTTGCGTCGGGGACAGCCCGCGCAGGGCATCGTTGCCGCCCAGTTCGATCACCACCACCGAGGGGCGGTGCTTCTCCAGCAGCCCGGGCAGGCGGGTCAGCGCGCCGGCGGTGGTCTCGCCGCTGATGCTGGCATTGATGATCGCCGGCGGGGGCGTGATCTGTTGTTTGACCCGCTGCTGAAGCAGGTTTACCCAGCCCGACGCGGCCGGGATATTGTGGGCGGCACTGAGGCTGTCGCCGACCACCAGCACCGCTGCACGGGTGTCCGGACCTTTGGCACAGGCCAGCATCGGCATCAGCAGCAACCATGCCAGCAGCCAGCCCATCGAGGCCGCGCGGCCCCTTCCGTTTGCTTGGTTCATTGGAGAATCCTCATCGACAGCCTGTCCCCCCGCAGCGCGCCCGTCGCCATCGCCGCCCACAACGTGGGCAAGTCCGCACGTGGCCCGGAGGGTGAAGTCCACATACTGGACAACATTGACATGACCGTCCATGAAGGCGAGAGCGTGGCGATCGTCGGCGCTTCAGGTTCGGGCAAGACCACCCTGCTCGGCCTGCTCGCTGGATTGGACCTGCCCAGCCACGGCACGATCGCGCTGGCCGGTGCCGAGCTCAACACGCTCGATGAGGAAGCCCGCGCGCAGCTGCGCGCCCGCGAGGTCGGCTTCGTCTTCCAGAGCTTCCACCTGCTGCCGGCCTTGACCGCCGAAGAGAACATCGCGCTGCCGCTGGAACTTGCCGGCCGCGAGGATGCCGCGCGCGTGCGCGAGGTGCTGGAGCAGGTCGGCCTGGGCCACCGTGCACGCCATTACCCGCGCCAGCTCTCCGGCGGCGAGCAGCAGCGTGTGGCGCTGGCCCGCGCGTTCGTGGCGCGGCCGCGCATCCTGTTCGCCGATGAGCCGACCGGCAGCCTGGACCAGGCCACCGGGCAGCAGATCAGCGACCTGCTGTTCGCGCTCAACGCCACCAGCGATACCACCCTGGTGCTGGTCACCCACGACCTGCGCCTGGCCCAGCGCTGCGAGCGCATCTACCAGCTCGACGGTGGCCGCCTGGCCGACACCGTTGCCGGCGCGGGCGCATGAACGTCGTGCGCCACGCGGCGCGTGCGCTGCGCCGCGAGTTCCTCGCCGGCGACCTGCTGACCGTATTCGCCGCGCTGGTGCTGGGCGTGGCGGTGATGACCGCGGTCGGGACCCTGGTCAACCGGGTCACGCTGGCATTGACCAGCAGCGCGGCGGAAATGCTCGGCGGCGACCTCGGCCTGAGCGGACGCGAGGATGTTCCGCAGACCTTCGCCGATGCAGCGCGCGAGCGCGGGCTGGCCACGACGCGCATGGTCAGTTTCCCCAGCGTGCTGTTCCACGGCGATGACAGCCAGATGGCCAACATCAAGGCGGTCGCCGACGGCTATCCGCTGCGTGGCGAACTGCGGGTCAGCCGCACCCTGCACGACAGCGCCAGTGAAACCGCGGGAACGCCGCCGCCGGGCGAAGCGTATGCCGATCCACGACTGATGCAGGCGCTTGGCCTGCAGGTGGGCGATGCGCTGGAGTTCGGTGCGGGCGCGCTGACCGTGACCCGGGTGCTGCAGGCCGAGCCTGACACCTCCGGTGAGCTGATGCAGCTGTCGCCGCCGCTGCTGGTGAACCGCATCGATGTCGATCGCGCCGGCCTGCTCGGGCCGGGCAGCCGCGCGTCCTATCGCATGATGTTCGCGGGTGACCCGGCGCAGATCGAGGCCTTCCGCGAATGGCTCACACCGCAGGCCAAGGGCTACCGGGTCGTCGGCATCGCCGACGCCCAGCGCGGTATACGCGGCGCGTTCGATCTGGCCGGGCGCTTCCTCTCGCTGGCCGCATTGCTGGCGGTGTTGCTGGCCGGTGTCGCCACCGCACTGGCGGCCAACCGCTTCGCGATGCGACGCATCGACCAGGTCGCGATCCTGCGCTGCCTGGGCGCGCGCCAGCGCGACATCCTTTCGGCGATGGCGCTGCAGCTGGTGATGCTGGCGGTGCCGGCCTGCCTGGTCGGCATCGGCCTGGGCATGGCCGCACAGGCCGGGCTGGTGCAGGCACTGGGCGGGTTGATTCCGAACCGCCTGCCGCTGCCACAGGCCACACCGGCGCTGAGTGGAGCGGGCATCGGACTGGTGCTGCTGCTGGGCTTCGGCCTGCCGCCGCTGCTGCGCCTGCGCAGCGTGCCGCCGATGCGCGTGCTCAACCGCAGCTTCGCCGCGCTGCCGCCGAGTTCCATGCTGGTCTATGCCGCCGCGCTGGCCGCGACCGTGGCACTGACCGTGCAGGCCACCGGCGATGTGAAACTGGCGACGTGGGTGCTGGGTGGGCTGGCGGCGCTGGCGGCCCTCGCCGGTGCGCTCGGCGCGCTGCTGCTGTGGCTGCTGCGTGGGCTGCAGCCGCGCCTGCGCGGGCGCTGGAAGCTGGGCCTGGCCTCGTTGACGCGCCGACGCGGACTCGCGGTGATGCAGCTGGTCGGCCTGTCGCTGTCGCTGTGTGCATTGTTGTTGCTGTCGGTGATCGGCCCGGGGCTGCTGGCGCAGTGGCGCGACCGTCTGCCCACCGATACGCCGAACTACTTCCTGATGAACATCCAGCCCGAGCAGCGCGATGCGGTGCTGGCCACGTTGGGTGGGCTCGGGGTGGTCGCGCCGGGCATCGAGCCGTTCAGTACCGGCCGCCTGCTGGCGGTCAACGACCGGCCGCCGCAGCGGCAGGCGCGCGAGGACAACAGCAACGAGGATGACGATGCCAACCGGCCGGTCAACTTCTCGTGGCGGCACGATTTCCCGCCGGCCAATACGCTGCTCAGCGGAACGTTCTGGAAGGCTGGAAGCACGGCCGCCGAGGCCTCGATCGAGCAGGGCTGGGCCGAGCGCTACGGGATGAAGCTGGGCGATACGGTGACGCTGCAGATGGGCGACCAGGAGCGCAGCTTCACGGTCACCAGCATCCGCAAGGCGGACTGGGATTCGTTCCGGGTCAATTTCTTCCTGCTGCTCAACGAAGGCGCGGTGGCCGATGCGCCCTACAACCTGATCACCGCGTTCCATCTGCCGCGCGCGCAGGCGCCGGCACTGGCCGGGCTGACGCGGGAGTACCCGAACATTTCGCTGCTGGATATCGATGGCATCCTGGAGCGGGTGCGCGAAGTGATCAACCGGGTGACGCAGGCGGTGCAGCTGGTGATGGGCTTCAGCCTGTTGGCTGGTCTGCTGGTGTTGCTGGCGGCGTTGCAGGCCACGGCCGGCGAGCGGCGCTACGACAGTGCGGTGCTGCGTACGCTGGGGGCGACGCGCCGTCAGCTGCGCGGTGCGGTGCTGGTGGAGTTTGGTGCGCTCGGCCTGTTGTCGGCGTTGTTGGCCGTGGGCACGGCGGCGCTGCTGGGCAGCGTTGTGGCACGGCAGGTGTTCGAGTTGACGCTGAGCCCGCCGTGGGTTCCGTTGCTGGTGGGCGGCGCGCTGGGGGTTGGGTTGAGCATGCTGGCCGGCTGGTGGGGCACGCGGCGGATCCTGCATACGCCGCCGGCGTTGGCGCTTCGGGAGGCGTGAGTTTGGGGCGCCGTTGCACTGAAAGCGAAAGCGACGGCGTCAAAGCGAAAGCGACGGCGTCTTGGCGTTCATGGCCTGAAGGCTGGCGGGCAGCCCTGCCCAGGACGCGCCGTGAACCCATCCCTGGGGGCTCGTGGGCGCCATCCCTGGCGCCCTGACGGTCCTGGGCAGGGCTACCCGCCATCCTTCCCGATGGATGGCTTTGGGCGGAGGGTCGAGCGCCATCGATTACGGCTGTGTCAGCGCGCGCGTTCTGTCGGTGCTTTTTCCACCCACTGCTGGAAGACGGCGTCGATCTCGGTGTCCGCCACGGTCTTGCCGTCCTGGATGTCCTGGGCCTGGGTGAACAGCGGGATGATCATGGCCATGCCGTCGGGTGTGGTTTTCAGGTGCACGCCCGGTGCCTGCCCGAGGAAGCCGTCCCAGCGCTGGCGCACCTTCGCCCAGTAACCCGCGGTGGTCATCCAGTAATCGTAGGCAGGCTTGAAGTCCACCTCGGTGGTCTTGTTGTAATCGTTGAAGCCGAACTCACGCGCGATCGGTGTCTGCGTTCCGTCGGGGCGCCGCAGGATCTTGGTGTTGAACTGCTCGTGGGTCCAACCGTTCGGGGTGCGCGTGTGCCGGTTGATCACCGCGAGCGCGTTGTAGTCGCTGCGGCGGGTGTATTCGCGGCGCGGCAGGGGGCGCCAGCTGAGGTCGCTGGTCCACGCGGTGATGCCGTTGTCGTAGGTCCATCGGCCGGTGCCGCAGTAGCGCGGTGCGTCACTGACTTCATAGACGCATTGGGTCCAGGCGCCGCGGGTGAGCGCTGCGGGAATCGGGCGCACCTGCCAGGTCTGGTCTGCGCTGAACTCGAACCGGTGCGGTGCCTGGTACACCCAGTCCTGGCGCCAGTGCTTGGTGACGTGGCCACTCTTGGGTTCGACCAGCAGGTGCTGCAGCACCACCCGCGTCGGAGTGTCTTCGACCACGATCACCACTTCGTTGCCGCCGGTGCGCACGGCCGGCGCGCGTTCGTAGCCAGGGGCGAGCAGGACGGTTTCGTCGAAGGCGAAGTCGACCGCGTATTCGCCCTGCATCGCCAGGATGCTGGCGTGGTCGCGCGCAGGGTCGGCCGGCACGGCATGCGCACTGGCGGTGAGCGCGAGCAGCAGCCCTGCGAGGGCGAGCGAGTGCGTCATTACAGCTGGATCACCGGCATGCCATCGGCGGTCCACGGTCCGCCGCGGCGGGCGGCGGTGGCGCAGCAGCAGTCATCGACCCACAGCTCGCCTTCGGCGCCTTCCACGTTGCCGATCCGGCGCGCGGTGGTGGCGCCCAGGGACGACAACGAGGCCAGGCTGGCGGCGAGTTCGCGGCCTTCCCCCACCTGCAGGCGCAGCGCGCACATGCGCCAGGCGTCGTTGCCCAGGCGCACCGCGAGGCGGCGCCACAGACGTTCGGCGACACCCCCGTCGTTGACCGGTTCGGGCCGTGCGGGGAACGCGGAGACCAGGCGGTCCCAGGCGAGGAAGTCGCTGTCCGGCAGCAGATACAGGCGCCAGCAGCAGCGTCCGCGGGCATCGACGAAGCACAGGCTTTCGCGGATGCCTTCGCTGTCCATGCCCTGGCAGGCATGCGCGGAGACGGCGTGTTTCCAGCCACCGAGTTCACTGCTGTCGGGACGGTACAGGCACAGCACGGTACCCAGCGAGGCCAGCTGCGTGGCCGAGGGTAGACCGGCGATGGGATGGCGGCCCGGTGGGCGGCCGACGGAGAGGGCGCGGCTCATGGCGATCTACCTGCACTCGGCGGTTGAGGGGGAGACCCTCGACCCACGCCGGAGACCGGAGTCGACGGCGGAGTGTCGAGGGGGAGAGAGCGGGCCGGCATTACTTGGTCAGAATGAGCTTGTCGTTGCTGGTATGGCGCAGGCGATAGAACCGGTCGCCGTGCTGGATCAGGATTTCGCGACGTCCCTTGAGCAGGGCTTCGCTGTCGATCACTTCTTCCGGCGGGACGACGCGGACCGGACGGTCGCGGAGGGTCAGCGTTTCGGGGCGCAGCAGTACAGCAGCTTGAGTGTTCATCGTCTGGACTCGTTGCGAGGGGCGAGTCAAATGATAATGATTCTCAGTTGACAATCAACAACCATTCTCACTTTGATAGATGGCATTAATGATCGAACGTCAGGTATCAATAGGCTTTGTCAATCAAACTGGAGGGGAAGCTTGCCGTTTCAGCTGGCTGGGGAGCCGGCCAGCGGCCGGCACTACCCTCCCCACATGCCGGCTACCTCGATGTCCTGCCGCACCCGGACCGGTAGTGCCGGCCGCTGGCCGGCTCCCCGCATCCAAACCGACCGATCAACCAAACACCGCATCCACCTGCTGCCACACGCTCTCATCCAGCTGTTCGAGCAGGGCCAGCGCCCCCAGGTTTTCTTCCAGCTGGCTGACCCGGCTGGCGCCGAGGATCACGCTGGACACATTGGGGTTGCGCAGGCACCAGGCGATCGCCAGCTGCGCCGGGGAAACACCGAGCTGCGCGGCCAGTGCGGTATAGCGGCGCACCCGTTCCATGCGGTCGCTGCCGTCGCCGAGCACCTGCGTCCTCAACCAGCCCAGCTGTTCCTGGCCCAGCCGGGACTGCGGGTCGATCCCCGCGTTGTACTTGCCGGTCAGCAGGCCGGAGGCCAGCGGCGACCAGATCGTGGTGCCCAGGCCGGCCTCCGCGTACAGCGGGGCGTACTCGCGCTCGACCCGCTCACGGTGCAGCAGGTTGTACTGCGGCTGCTCCATCGAAGGCGCATGCAGGTTGCGCGCGCGGGCGATGTCCACCGCCTCCTGGATCTGCGCGGCCGACCACTCCGAGGTGCCCCAGTACAGCACCTTGCCCTGGCGGATCAGGGTATCCATCGCCTGCACGGTCTCGGCGATCGGGGTGTCCGGATCCGGGCGATGGCAGTAATAAAGATCCAGGTATTCCACCCGCAGGCGCTTGAGCGCGGCGTGGCAGGCGTCGGTCACGTGCTTGCGCGACAGGCCGTGCTGGGTCGGGCGCGGGTCGTCGACGGCACCGAAGAACACCTTGCTGGAAACGCAGAAGCCGTCGCGTGGCAGGCGCAGGTCGGCGATCACATCCCCCATCACCTGCTCGGCGCGGCCGCGGGCATAGCCCTCGGCGTTGTCGAAGAAGTTGACCCCGGCATCCCAGGCGGTGGCGATCAGTTTGCGGGCTTCGTCGCGGCCGATCTGATCGCCGAAGGTCACCCAGGCCCCGAAGGACAGGGCCGAGAGCTTCAGGCCGGTGGAGCCAAGACGGCGATAGAGCATGTGGTTCTCCTGCTGCGGGCCCGCGACCGGGCCGGATCGATACCGGTAAGTGTAGAGGGTGGCGCGCAGCGCGCGCAGGCCGCACGCCCTGATCTCATGGCCCATGACACGCCTCGCGGAAACCGGGCCATCCCTTGCCGATACAGGCCCGATCACGACCGATCGGCTCGCGGACGCTGCTTTTCCTTGCCCCGCCCTTGCCGCTGCTCTAGGCTTCCCGTTTTTCGCGGCACCCCAAGGGAAGTCTCATGGTCGAAGGTTTGGGCAGGATTGGCTTCGGCCTGTTCGGGTTGGCAGTGCTGATCGGCATTGCCTGGTTGTTCTCGAACAACAAGCGGGCTGTCGACTGGCGCCTGGTCGTCACCGGTATCGCACTGCAGATCGCCTTCGCGGCGGTGGTGCTGCTGGTCCCGGGTGGCCGTGATGTGTTCGACGCGCTGGGCAAGGGCTTCGTCAAGATCCTGAGCTTCGTCAACGAGGGCTCCGGCTTCATCTTCGGCAGCCTGATGGACACCAGCCAGTTCGGTTTCATCTTCGCCTTCCAGGTGCTGCCGACCATCATCTTCTTCTCGGCGCTGATGGGGGTCATGTACCACCTCAACGTGATGCAGATGATCGTGCGCGGCATGGCCTGGGCGATCACCAAGATCATGCGCGTGTCCGGTGCGGAAACCACCAGCGTCTGCGCCAGCGTTTTCATCGGCCAGACCGAGGCGCCGCTGACGGTCCGCCCGTACATCGCCAAGATGACCCAGTCCGAGCTGATCACCATGATGATCGGCGGCATGGCGCACATCGCCGGCGGCGTGCTGGCAGCCTACGTGGGCATGCTCGGCGGCAACGACCCGGTGCAGCAGGCGTTCTACGCCAAGCATCTGCTGGCGGCGAGCATCATGGCCGCCCCGGCGACCCTGGTGGTGGCCAAGCTGCTCGTGCCCGAAACCGGCACCCCGCTTACCCGCGGCACGGTCAAGATGGAAGTGGAGAAGACCTCCAGCAACATCATCGACGCCGCCGCGGCCGGTGCCGGCGACGGCCTCAAGCTGGCGCTGAACATCGGTGCGATGCTGCTGGCCTTCATCGCGTTGATCGCACTGCTGAACGCCCCGCTGACCTGGCTGGGCGACGTGACCGGCCTGGCCGCGATCATCGGCCGCCCGACCGACCTGTCGACCCTGTTCGGCTACCTGCTGGCCCCGATCGCCTGGGTGATCGGTACGCCGTGGGCCGATGCCACCACCGTGGGTTCGCTGATCGGCCAGAAGGTCGTGATCAATGAGTTCGTGGCCTACTCGGAGCTGTCCAAGATCGTCAACGGCCAGGTGCCGGGGATGGTGCTTTCCGACGAGGGCCGCCTGATCGCGACCTATGCGCTGTGCGGCTTTGCCAACTTCAGCTCCATCGCGATCCAGATCGGTGGTATTGGTGGCCTGGCGCCGGAGCGTCGCCACGATCTGGCCAAGTTCGGCCTGCGTGCAGTGCTCGGCGGTACCATTGCCACCTTCATGACGGCGACCATCGCCGGCGTGCTGACGCATTTCAGCTGATATCCGTTCCTTGAGAAACAGTCTTTATGAGTAGCAGTGTCGTCGTAATCGGTTCCTTCAATGTGGATCATGTCTGGCGTTGTGAGTCGCTCCCGGCCCCGGGTGCGACCATTGCCGGCCGCTACAGCACCGGTCCCGGCGGCAAGGGCTTCAACCAGGCCGTGGCCGCCCGCCGTGCCGGCGCGCCGACCACGTTCCTGTGCGCGCTGGGCGATGACGCCGGCGGTGCGATGGCCCGTGGGCTCGCCGAGCAGGACGGCTTCGCGCTGACCGCCGAGGCCAGCAGCGAGCCGACCGGCACCGGCGGCATCTATGTCGACAGTCGTGGCCGCAACACCATCGTGATCGGCCCGGGTGCCAACGCGGCGCTGAGCCTGGACTTCGTCGAACAGCAGCGCGCGCTGCTGGCCGGCGCCAAGGTGGTGCTGGCACAGCTGGAATCGCCGGTGGAAACCATCGAGGCCGCCCTGGCGATCGCGCGTGAGGCCGGTGCCACCACCGTGCTCAACGTGGCCCCCGCCGATGCGCCGTCCAGCATCGGCCTGCTCAAGCTGGCCGACGTGCTGACCCCGAACGAGACCGAGTTCGCCGCCCTGCTCGGCCGTCATGTCGGCGAGCGCGTGGAGGCCAACGACGTCGCCGCGCTGGATGGCGCCAGCCTGCATGCGCTGTGCCGCAAGCTGGTCGGCAACGGCACCGTGGTGGTGACGCTGGGTTCGGTCGGGGTGTTCGTTTCGCACGCCGAAGAGAACCTGCGTGGCGACACCCAGCCGTACTACCGCGTGGGCGCCGAGCAGGTGCAGGTGCTGGACACCACCGGTGCGGGCGATGCGTTCAACGGCGCCCTGGTCGCTTCGATCGCCCAGGACCCGGAGGCGGCGTTTGCCCGCCATGTGCGTTTCGCCAATCAGTTCGCGGGCCGTTCGACCGAGAAGGAAGGCGCCGCCGCGGCGATGCCGCACTTCACCCCGGCAGACGCCGAAAGCAAGTAAGCGTCACCAGTGTGGATACCGAGAGGCCAGCGCTCGCGCTGGCCTTTTTTTTGTTCTTCTCCCAGCGTCTCACCGTCTATCTGGGCGTGTCTCCGCTGGGGTCTGCCGCGACCGTGAGGGCCCCGTAGCGACCGGTAGGCCCCTCGGCAAATGTCCCCCGGCCGCCGCCTTGCGGCGACGGCCTCCTCCTTGATTTTGCCCAGGGGCCTACCGGCCGCTACGGAGCTCCGGCTCGCGGTATGCAAAAGGAAAACCGGTGCTCTCCATGCACCGCCGGTGGCCTGCAGACGTGGGGCGCGACCCACTGGCCGCCGCGCCTGCACTCGCCTTCGAGGATGGATCAGCCGTCAGGCCCCAGCGACGTCGGCATGCAGCGCGTGATCCACAGCGCCAGCGCGCCGACCAGGAGTCCGGCAAGCACGTCCAGCAGATCGTGCTGCCAGGTGGTGAGCGTCGAGAGCAGGATCAGCCCACAGGCGCCGTGCCACAGCCAGCGCAGTGCCCTCGCGTCGGCCTGCAGCCACTGCCGCCATGCCTGCCAGACCACCACCAATACCGCGGCATGCAGCGACGGCGCCATGTTGAACGGCGCCTCGAACGCGCGCAGCTGTGCGAACAACAGCCCGCTCACGCCATCCGGCTGCGGCAAAACACGCACGTTGCCGGTCGGCCAGCACACGAAGGCGAGCATGCAGGCGGCCTGCACCAGCGCGATGGCCAGCGCATGGCGGCGCAGGGCGGATCGGGTCGGGCAGAGGAAGAACGTCAGCGGGTACAGCAGGTTCAGCGCCAGGTACGGCCAGATCGTCCAGGCCCAGAACGGCATCACCTCGTCCCAGCGACCGTGCAGGCTGTACGTCTGCGCCTGGCTGGCGGCCCAGTGGTTGGTCCAGCTGTAGCCGTGGATGAACATCGCGCCGAGCAGCAGCATCCACAGCATGGCCTCGCGCCAGGGCGGCTGGGAGACCGAAGGGTTGGCATGGGGCGGTAGGGGCACGCGCGCACCCTAGCAGAACGTGGCACGCCTGTTTGCCGCTATCCTTGCGCTTTCGCGGATACAGGGACTGTACGCAGTGGCAGCAGCAGGCAGTCAGCAACACGCAGGCCCACACGCGGACGCACTGCGCTGGACGCGCAATCCGGCCTGGGCCGTGTTCTCGCAGACCCATGCGCAGCGCCCGCTGCTGCTGGTCTCCGGTGGCGCCGACGAGCTCTACGTGGTCGATGAGGCGGATACGCCGACGGTCGTCGAACGAATCCTCGGCCACTGGCAGGACGACACGCTGGCGATGATCGAGGACGATCCCGACTGCGGCCCGGCGGTCCGCCAGTTGATACGCCTCGGCGTACTGGTGCCGCTGCAGGCGGTGCGCAGCGTGCGCCGCTATGCACTCGATTGGCTCGGCGAACCCCTGCCCGTATTGGCCGACGCCTTCGACCAGCACGCGAGCGCGGATCTGCAGCGCGTGGATGCCGTCGCGGACGCCGATCTGCTGGTCCTGGTCCGGCATGGGCTCGGCTGGGAACAGGCCCTCACCCGTTACCGCGCACGCATGCCGACACAGCCGCATCTGCTGCTCGACCTCGGCTATCACCACACGCTCGCGCTCGGGCCGTATGTGGTGCCGGGCCAGAGCGCCTGCGTGTATTGCCTGGGCAACCGGGTGCTGCGCCGCTGGGGCGACGCCGTGGTGCCGGCGCTGCCCGCCGTCGCCGCGCAGCCGGCACGGATCGCGGCGCTGGTCGCCCCCTTGCTGGATCAGCCCCAGCTGTTGCTGGGCTATCTCGAACGCAGCGTCTGGCTCGATCTGCATCGCCTGCACGGGGAGCGCGACCGGGTGCTGAGGCTGCCGTGGTGCCCCGCCTGCCAGGGCGGGGAGGCAGCGCTGCCGGCACCGCTGCCGCTGCCTTGGGACGCCGCGCGCCCGTGATAATGTGCCTCCCGCGCCGGGCGTTTCCGCCTCGGTCAAGGGAGTGACCCCATGTATCGCCTGCCGACCCAGTTCGATGCCAGTGCTTCGCGCCAGGACCTTGCCGCCGCAGGCGGCGGCTCGACCTCGACCACCTGCAGTTCCTGCGTCGTCACCCTGCTCGGCACCTCGGTGCTGTCCGCGGTGGTGCTCGGCAGGCTGGACCCCGTTGCGCCCGCCGCCAACAGCAGCGAAGCGCACGCCACGGCAGTTCCCGTCGATACCGGCACCGGTGCTCACGCCCCGCAGCCTCCCCCGCTGCCCGAGCCGTCGCTCACTGCGAATCCGGACCGTCCGGAGACGGCATCAGCGTCAGCCACGCCCACAGCGCCGGCGGCCGGTCTGAGTCGCACGAGCCGGGTGCTGCTGGGGCTGTTCGCCTTGCCGCTGGCCGCGATCGGCGGCGGCATTTTCATGAGCACCTCCAACCCGATCTTCGGGCTGTTCGTCGCCGTCGGGCTGTATCTCGGCATCTATGCCCTCGTCTACGAACGCGCGGGGCGTTCGCTCGGGCGCGGCATCGGCATCGCCATCGGGCTGCTGCTGGGCCTGTTCGCGGTCGGCGCGCTCGAGATGATGCTCTGGCTGAGCGTGTTGAAATGAGCCGCGCCGCCGTGCAGGCGGCGGCGGTGGACACGCCCACGTTGTCGTCGCACCTGCTGCATGGCGCGGCGCGTCCGCGCTGCGGTCTGGTGCGCCCGGCCCAGCCGATCGAGGCCAACCCCTGCGATGCCACCGGCCCCTTGTTCGAGGGACGGCGCGTACACAATGCCGCCACCCCGGCCGATCCGGCCAATCCCTGGCAGGGCGTCTCAGGCGCGGTCGCGCTGGAGGCCGATGCGGCCGCCGATGGCGCGGTCGCCGAAGCCCTGGAGCGACTGGCGGCGGCGCAGGCGAGCCTGGAAGTGCGGCGCCGCGATGCGCTGACGCCCGCACAACGCCTGGACGAATCGGCCTTCGCGCTGTTCTCGGCCGGCCAACGTGCAACGCCGGGTTTTCCATGGCCGATGCCCGAACGCGACGACGATCTGTTCGCAGCGGTGCATGCGCTGGATGACAACCGGGTGGCTTGGGTGCCGCAGGAACTGGTCGGACTGGGGCCGCGCAGCGGCCAGGCGCGATTGCCGTCGACGTCCAGTGGCCTGGCGGCCTGGCGGGATGGCCGCGAGGGCGCCTGGCTGGCGCTGCTGCGCGCGGCCCAGGAGCTGCTGGAGCGCGATGCGCTGGCGGTGACCTGGCTCAACGGCGTGGCCGGCCGGAGAATCGCGCTGCCCGCCCAATGGCAGGCATTCGTGGACGCGCGCGGGGGCGAACTGCAGGCCTTCGACCTGACCCAGCACTGGAACCCGCACCCGGTGGTCGCGGTCGCGGGCGGCATCCCGTTCGAAGGCCGCGCCCGGCACGTCCTCGGCATCGCCTGCCGCGCCGATCCGGGTGAGGCGCTGCACAAGGCGCTGCTGGAATGGCAGCAGGCGCTGACCTTCGCCGCGCATCTGTGTGGCCGCGAAAGCGCGCGGCTTCCGCGTGAACCGGCGGCACTGCGCAGCTTCGACGAACATGCCGCCTTCTACACCCTGCGCCCGGACCTGTGGCCGCAGCTGGCGCTGCTGCGGGAGGCGGGCGACAGCACGTTGCAGCTGCAGCCACCGGGCGAGGTGATGCGTCCCGCTGCACCGCGCGCCATCGCCGAGCTCGATCTGCTGCGGCGCCGGCTGGGCCGTGCCGGCATCGCGCTGTACTACCGCGAGCTGACCACCGCCGATGTGGCCGCGGCCGGCCTGCGGGTGATGCGGGTGCTGTCGCCGCAGCTCAGCGGCCTGCATGCCGACGAGCGTGCGCCGTTCCTCGGCGGCCGTTGCCAGGACGTGGCCTGGCGGTATCCCGGCGTGCCGCACAGCGGCGCGTTTCCGAATCCCTTCCCGCATCCATTGGGCTGATCCCCGAGGACCGCATGCCGTCACCGCCTTCCCCCTGGCAGGATGCCCCGCTGTTCCATCTGTTCTGGCACAACGGCGAGCTCAATCCCGCGCGCGCTGAAGTGATGCGCGCGCGCATCGCCGAGGATGCCGCACGCGCCTGGTCGCCGCCGCGGCCCTTGCATGCAGCGGCCGGCGTCGCCCTGCCGGACCCGGTACACCCCGGCGATGCCCTGGCGCAGCGCCACAGTGGCCGTCGTTTCGGTGACGCACGCTGGGGCGCGCAGGAACTGGGGCGCGTGCTGGCCCCGCTGCGGGCCCGGACCGGCGACAGTGACACGCGTCGCCTGCCGTCCGGCGGGGCCAAATACCCGATCCAGGCGTATGCCGCGCTGTACGGCACCGACGATGCGATCGCCGCAGAACCGGGCATCCATTGGTACGACCCGATCGGGCATGCGCTGGTGCCGGTGGGGCCCTGCCCGGCATGGCCGGCGTTGTCCAGGCTGCTCGGCGTGGACTGGCCGGAGCGGCCGGCGGCGGTGCTGTTCCTGATCGCCGAACCGGCCGGCACGCTGGCCAAGTACGGCGAGCGCGGTGGCCGCTTCATGTTGATCGAGGCCGGGGTCTGGCTGGGCGCACTGGGGCAGGAAGTGGCGGCGATGCATGCCGCCGGCTGCGCGATCGGCTCGTTCGAGGACGCCGCCGTGCTGGCCCTGCTCGGGCTCGACCCGCAGCGGCATCTGGCCGTGCTGACCTATGCCTGTGGTCCGGCGCCCTGAGCGCGACCGGTGCTCGGTGCGTTTTCGCGCGTAACCGCGACCGGTAACCGCGACCGGTAACCGGCCAGCATCAGCCGCCGCTGGGGGCGGTGGAAGCAATCGTCAAGCATATGCTCATGACCGGAGCGCATCAGGCCCTTCCGGATCGGCCTGAACGCGCGTCGGTGTTTGCGTGGTTGCCGGCCAGCGGCCGGCACTACAATGCGCACATGCAGATTGGCCCCTACAACATCCAGCCCAACGTGGTGCTGGCGCCGATGGCCGGTGTCACCGACAAGCCCTTCCGCCTGCTGTGCAAACGGCTGGGCGCGGGTCTGGCCGCCTCGGAGATGACCATCTCCGATCCGCGCTTCTGGAACACCCGCAAATCGCTCCACCGCATGGACCATGCCGGCGAGCCGGACCCGATCAGCGTGCAGATCGCCGGTACCGAGCCGCAGCAGCTGGCCGAGGCGGCGCGCTACAACGTGGACCACGGCGCGCAGATCATCGACATCAACATGGGCTGCCCGGCCAAGAAGGTCTGCAACGCCTGGGCCGGCTCGGCCCTGATGCGCGATGAAGACCTCGTCGCGCGCATCCTCACCGCCGTGGTCAACGCGGTGGACGTGCCGGTCACGCTGAAGATCCGCACCGGCTGGGATTGCGATCACCGCAATGGCCCGCTGATCGCGCGCATCGCCGAAGACAGCGGCATCGCCGCGCTGGCCGTGCATGGCCGTACCCGCGACCAGCACTACACCGGCACCGCCGAATACGAGACCATCGCCGCGATCAAGGCCGCGCTGCGCATTCCGGTGATCGCCAATGGCGACATCGATTCACCGCAGAAAGCCGCGCAGGTGCTGAAGCAGACCGGCGTGGACGCGGTGATGATCGGGCGTGCCGCCCAGGGGCGCCCGTGGATCTTCCGCGAGGTGGCGCACTACCTGGCCACCGGCGCGCTGCTGGCGCCGCCCTCGATCGCCGAGGTACGCGACCTGCTGCTGGGGCACCTGCACGCACTGCACGATTTCTACGGCGAGCAGCAGGGCGTGCGCATCGCGCGCAAGCACCTGGGCTGGTACGCCAAGGACCGGCCGGAGAACGCCGCCTTCCGTGCGGTGGTCAACCGCGCCGAGGACGCCGCCAGCCAGGTCGCCCTGACCACCGACTATTTCGATGCCCTCGCTGCCGGCGAGCCGTTGTCGTCCGCTGCCTGAGCATTCCGCCATGACCCCGCCGATCACTGCACCGACCTACCTCCACGGCTTCTCCGATACCGAGCAGCACCGTCTGGTCACCCAGTCGCGTCTGTTCGAATCGAGCATCTTCAGCGGCATCGATTACAGCGGCGCGCAGCGTCTGCTGGAAGTCGGCAGCGGCGTCGGGGCGCAGACGGACATCCTGCTGCGGCGCTTCCCGGAGCTGCATGTCACCGGCGTGGACCTGAGCGAGACGCAGCTCGCCACCGCCGCCACCAACCTGGCCAAGACGCCGTGGTGCCGCGAGCGCTACACGCTGCTGCAGGCCGATGCCGGCAACCTGCCGTTCGGCGCCCGCGAATTCGACGCGGCGTTCCTGTGCTGGGTGCTGGAGCACGTGCCGTCACCGGCGCGGGTGCTCAACGAAGTGCGCCGCGTGCTGGTGCCCGGCTCGCCGGTGTATGTCACCGAAGTGATGAACGCCTCGTTCCTGCTCGATCCGTATTCGCCGCACATCTGGCGCTACTGGATGGCCTTCAATGATTTCCAGTACGACCACGGGGGCGATCCGTTCGTCGGCGCCAAGCTCGGCAACCTGCTGCTGGCCGGCGGCTTCCGCGATGTGCACACCGAGATCAAGACCATCCACCTGGACAACCGCGAACCGGCGCGTCGCAAGACCATGATCGCGTTCTGGGAGCAGCTGCTGTTGTCGGCCGCCGATCCCCTGCTGGAGGCCGGGCTGGTCGACCAGGAGACGGTGGAGGGCATGCGCCGCGAGTTCAGCCTGGTCCAGAACGACCCGAACGCGGTGTTCTTCTTCTCCTTCGTGCAGGCCCGCGCGACCGTGTACTGATCGCGTCGCGGACCTACCGCGTCGCCCAGGCGATCACGGTCACCACGACCGCGGCGGCCAGCAGCAACCAGATACCGAGTCCGCCCCGGTCCCCCGGGGCCACCGTGCTGCCACCGGCGGTGTTGCGGGCGCCTTCGCGCGGACGCGCGGTCGGCGTGGTGCCCACTTCCAGCGTACCGGTGGCCGGCCGCTGGCTGCGCTCGGTGATCTTGTTCTGCATGCGTCGCGCGCGCTCGGGATCGACCTTGCGCAGCTCGTCCAGCAGCACCTGCTGCTGGCGTTCGCGGTCCGGCTGCGCCTTGGCCTTGCGCATGATCTCGCGCAACGGCACCGCCGGCTGCTCGGCGGACCGGCCCGGGGTGAGCTCCAGCAACAGGGCGCGATACTCCGGCGGCACATCGGCCAGCCGGGTGTAGCGCGTGCCATTGATTTCCATGTCGAACCGCTCGGTCACGGTGCCTCCGTCCATCCTGCCTTGGGTGCGATGACCTCGGCGTTCGTCGGTGCGTGCCAGATGCGTTGCCACATCGCCGCGAACCGGCGTTTCACCATCGCCCTGCCCTGCTCCCCTTCATACGCCGGACGCAGCTGTCGCGGTGTGATCGCCGCCCAGCCTTCGCCGTCGACCCGCGCCACCGCGAAGGTGAAGGTGTAGTCCGGCTCCAGGCCCATGCGCAGGTCGCTGAGCCGCAGCTCGCCATCGACCACCTGCGCACGCATGAAGCCGCGGTTGAACCAGTTCAGTCGTTGCACGGCCGGCAGCGTGGCCGCCTGGCGCAGGGCCTGCACGTTGGAGGGATGGCCCTCGAAGGTCATCGGGCCACGGTCGGCGATCAGCGAGCGCTCGCCGATCACATAGCCGTTGGGCGTCATCGCGACGACCTGCCAGAGCAGCGTGTTGAACGGCATCGCCACCGAGAAGCGCGGGGCATCGCCCAGCCCCATCGCGGCCAGCGCACGATCCGCCTCACGATCGACGGTGTGCTTGGCCAGCAGCGACCAGCCCAGGTAGCCACTGCTGAGCACCAGGCCGGCCACCAGCGCCTTCTGCGCCAACGGCCGCGCCCGCGCGAACCACGCCACCGCGCAGGCGAGCAGCAGCCATACCGTGTACAGCGGGTCGATGATGAAGACGCTGGCCCACATCGTCGGGTGCGGGGTGAACGGCCACCACAGCTGGGTACCGTAGACGGTGAAGGCATCCAGCAGCGGATGGGTGATCAGCGCCAGCAGGATCGCCCAGAACCAGCGGCCCGGCGCCTGCGCCACGCGGCCGTGACCAAAGCGCTTGAACAGCCACCAGATCAGCGCGGCCACCCACGGCAGCACCAGCAGCGAGTGGCTGTAGCTGCGGTGCTCGACCATCAGCGCCACCGGATCGGCCGCAGTGAAGGCCAGCACCAGCGCGTCCAGGTCCGGCAGGGTGCCGAGTGCGGCACCGGCCAACAGAGCAGCGCGGCGATGGCCGGACGGGGCGATGGCGGCGGCCACTGCGCCGCCGAGTACGATCTGGGTAAAGGAGTCCATCGGCCGATGCTAGCAGCCGCGAGCGTGCGTGCGCCGGGGCCGTCGTGCTCAGGCGGCTCTGGCCCAGGCGGGCTTGCCGGGCAGCGCCACCAGGGTCCGCCCGGTGTGATCCAGCAGCCGCAGGGTGCCGTCCGGATCCTCGGCGAGCACGGTCAGGCTTTCGACCCAGTCGCCGTCGTTGGCATAGATCAGCCCGTCGCGCTCCACCAGCGCCGCGCGGTGGATGTGCCCGCAGACGATGCCATCCAGGCCGCGCCGGCGCACGTCGTCCAGCCCGGCCTGGACGAAGCGCTCGATGTAGCGCTCGGCCGCGCCGCTGCGTTTCTTCAGGAATTCGGACAGGGACCAGTAGCGCTGGCCGAGGCGCCGCCGCGCCGCATTGAGCAGGTGGTTGCCGGTGAGGATGCGGTAGTACAGCCAGTCGCCGAACTTTTCCTGCAGGCCGCCGAAGTGGGTGATGCCGTCGTAGTCGTCGCCATGCACGACCAGCAGGCGCCGCCCGTCGGCGGTCACGTGGATCGCCCGCCGCCGCACCTGCATGGCCGGCAGCATCAACCCGCAGACCTTGCGCAGCGAGGCATCGTGGTTGCCGGGGATGTAGATGATCTCGGTGCCCGCCCGCTGCAGCGCGTGCAGGGCCTGGATCACGTCGCTGTGGGCCGGCCGCCAACTGGCCCGGCGGTGTGCCATCCACCACAGGTCGATGATGTCGCCCACCAGATAGAGGCGCTCGCAGCGCAGGTCGGCCAGGAACCGGGCCAGTTCGGCGGCGTGGCAGTGGCGTGAGCCCAGGTGCACGTCGGAAAGGAAGACGGCCCGCCGATGGGGCGCCAGGGTCGTCACGGGCCGCTTGGCGGCCTCCCGCACGTCGCGCTGCTCGAAATCCTGCATGGCGTACTCCTCATGCCCGGCGGCCGGATGCGCCGAAGCCTGCGCCAGACGCACGACAAGCCGATGGCGGTTCAACGACAGCGGGATGACGATCGGCCGCGGCTTGTGCGCCGACTGCGCGGCCCTTGGGCCCCGGAGGTCCGGGCGGCGGACCGCTGCTGCCCACTGTCACGCTGGTGGAACACTGGGCGGTGACGCTGGCCCTCAATCCCGTCACACCGGGCCCTGCGACGGGCACACGGGCTTAACCACGGGCAACCCGCGCTGGCGCACAATGCAAGCGCGCGACTTGCCGTGTATCATTCGCGCCCATCTTTCCATCCGAATCAAAGGATATTACGCCTGATGTCCAGCTACCTGTTCACCTCCGAATCGGTCTCCGAAGGCCATCCGGACAAGATTGCCGACCAGATCTCCGATGCGGTGCTGGACGCGATCCTGACCCAGGACAAGCGTGCGCGCGTGGCCTGCGAAACCATGGTCAAGACTGGCGTGGCGATCGTCGCCGGTGAAATCACCACCAGCGCCTGGATCGACCTGGAAGCCTTGACCCGCAAGGTGATCCTGGACATCGGCTACGACAGCTCCGACGTCGGTTTCGACGGCGCGACCTGCGGCGTGCTGAACCTGATCGGCAAGCAGTCGCCGCACATCGCCCAGGGCGTGGACCGCAAGAAGCCCGAAGAAATGGGCGCTGGCGACCAGGGCCTGATGTTCGGCTATGCCACCAACGAGACCGACAGCTACATGCCGGCCGCGATCCACCTGTCGCACCGCCTGGTCGAGCAGCAGGCCAAGATCCGCAAGAAGAAGAACTCGCCGCTGTCCTGGCTGCGTCCGGATGCCAAGAGCCAGGTCACTCTGCGCTATGAAAACGGCGCCGTCTCGGCCATCGACGCGGTGGTGCTGTCGACCCAGCACGCCCCGGGCGTGAAGCAGAAGGACCTCATCGAGGCCGTCCGCGAAGAGATCATCAAGCCGGTGCTGCCGGCCAAGTGGCTGCACAAGGGCACCAAGTTCCACATCAACCCGACCGGCAAGTTCGAGATCGGCGGCCCGGTGGGCGACTGTGGCCTGACCGGCCGCAAGATCATCGTCGACACCTACGGCGGCTGGGCCCGTCACGGTGGTGGTGCGTTCTCAGGCAAGGATCCGTCCAAGGTCGACCGTTCGGCCGCCTACGCGGCCCGTTATGTCGCCAAGAATGTCGTGGCCGCCGGCCTGGCCGACCGTTGCGAAGTGCAGGTCTCCTACGCCATCGGCGTGGCCGAGCCGACCTCGATCTCGGTCACCACCTTCGGCACCGGCAAGATCAGCGATGACAAGATCGAAAAGCTGATCCGCAAGCATTTCGACCTGCGCCCGTACGGCATCATCCAGATGCTGGACCTGATCCACCCGATGTACCAGCAGACCGCGGCCTACGGCCACTTCGGCCGCAAGGCCAAGGAGTTCAGCTACACCAACGGTGCTGGCGAACAGGTCAACGCGACCGCCTTCTCCTGGGAGAAGACCGATCGCGCCGCCGCCCTGCGCGCGGATGCGAAGCTGAAGTAAGAAACACGAAGGGCCGCGCAAGCGGCCCTTCTCTTTTGCGGTCCTGCCGGCCGCTGGCCGGCAACCTCGTGACGTCCGGCAGGATCTGCCTGGTTGCCGGCCAGCGGCCGGCACTACCGGGCCTCCGATCGGCCGCTACAATCGGCGCATGCCCGAATTCAAATCCAACCAGCTGTCCATGACCGTGCTGATGTCGCCGGACATGGCCAATTTCTCCGGCAAGGTACACGGCGGTGCGGTGCTGCGCCTGCTCGACCAGGTCGCCTACGCCTGTGCCAGCCGCTATGCCGGCAGCTACGTGGTCACCCTCTCGGTGGACCAGGTGATGTTCCGCCAGCCGATCGCGGTCGGCGAGCTGGTCACCTTCCTGGCCTCGGTGAACTACACCGGCACCTCCTCGATGGAGATCGGGGTCAAGGTGGTGGCCGAGGACATCCTCAAGCGCAGCGTGCGCCATGCCAACAGCTGCTTCTTCACCATGGTCGCGGTGGACGAGGACGGCAAGCCCACGCCGGTACCGGCACTGCAACTGGACACCAGCGACGAACGCCGCCGGCACGCCGCCGCGTTGATCCGCCGCCAGCTGCGCGAGGAGATGGAGCAGCGCCACCTGGAGCTGCTGGCGTCCAATCCGCCTGCGCCGGGCGATGCGCCATGACCAACCGTCATGGCCTACCGGTCATGGGTTACCCGGTGTTCTGTACGCCCTGCGAGACACCATTCACGCAGGCCACCAGCGCACGCAGCACGTCATCGTCTTCGCCCCCGCTGTCGCGCCAGCGCCGCAGCAGGTCCACCTGCAGCACGCTGATCGGATCGATGTAGGGGTTGCGCAGCCGGATCGACAGCGCCAGGCGCTGGTCGTGCTGGAGCAGCTCGTCCTGCCCGGTCAGCGCGAGGATCCACTGCGAGGTGAGCTCGAGTTCACCCCGGATCTGCGGGAAGAAGCGGCCATGCAACGCGCCGGACAGCTGCGAGAACTGCTCGGCGATGGTCAGGTCGCCCTTGGACAGCACCATCGCGATGTCGTCCAGGAAGGTGCTGAAGAACGGCCAGTCGCGCGCCATCTCTTTCAGGATGTCTTCGTGGCCAGCGTCGATCGCCGCCTGCAGGCCACTGCCGACGCCATACCAGCCCGGGATCACCGCACGCGCCTGGCTCCAGGCGAACACCCACGGAATCGCGCGCAGGTTGGTCAGCGCGGCATCCTCGCCCAGACGGCGCGAGGGGCGTGAGCCCAGGGTCATCCGCTCGATCACGTCGATCGGCGTGGCCAGGCGGAAGTACTGCATGAAGTCTTTCTGGCCGACGAAGGCGCGGTATGCATCCGCACTCTTCTGGGCGATCAGGTCCATCACCGGGCGCCACTGGTCCTCGCGCGGCTCTGCTGCGCGCGGGCGCAGGCTGGAGCGCAGCACCGCACCGGTGGACTGCTCCAGCGAACGCAGCGCCAACGCGCGGATGCCGTACTTGCGGTGGATCACTTCGCCCTGTTCGGTCACGCGCAGGCGGCCATCGATGCTGCCGCGCGGCGAGGCATCCACGGCATGCGTGGTCTTGCCGCCACCACGGCTGATCGAGCCGCCACGGCCGTGGAAGAAGGTCAGCCGGATGTCGTTCTCGGCGGCGACGTCCAGCAGTTCCACCTGGGCGCGCTGCAGGCCCCAGCGCGAGGCCGCGATACCGCCATCCTTGCCACTGTCCGAATAGCCGAGCATCACCATCTGCACATCGCCGCGCGAGGCCAGGTGCGTGCGGTAGACCGGATCGGCGAGCAGATCACGCAGGGTCTCGGTGCCGCGCTTGAGATCGTCCACCGTTTCGAACAGCGGGGCGATGTCGAGCGGCACCGCGCCGGCGTCATCCACCAGGCCACCGCGGCGCGCCAGCGCGAGCACGGCGAGCACATCGCTGCGGTCATGCGCCATCGAGATGATGTAGCTGCCCAGCGCGTCGGCACCGTGCCGGTGGCGTGCATCGGCCAATGCCGCGAACACCGCATCCAAGCGTTGTCCGCCCTCTTCGCTGCTCGCCGGCAGTGCCTGCTCGCCACTGGCGAACGGGGCCAGGCGTGCCGCGCGGGTAACCGCATCGGCGGCGTCCCAGGCGTCCTGCCCATCCAGCACGCTGGCCAGCGCGCGGCCATGCACGCTGGATTCCTGGCGCACATCCAACCGCGCCAGGTGGAAACCGAAGGTGCGTACCCGCCACAGCAGGCGGCGCACCGCGAAGCCGCCGGCGTGGTCGCCCTTGTTGTCGTGCAGGCTGCGCAGGATCAGCTCGATGTCGTCGGTCAGTTCCTGTGGCGATGCATACGCACCGTCCGCATCCTCCATCGTCGCCTGCACGCGCGCACGCATGCGGTCGTTGAGCAGGCGATAGGGCATGTCGGCATGCCGCGGCCGCGAGGTCACCTTGGGCAGCAATGCCTTGTAATGGTCGACGCGGGCCTGGAGTTCATCGCTGACCGCTACCCGTTCGGTGGACTGGCTGAGCAGGCTGGCCAGCTGCAGCAGGTCTTTCTGGTAGCGGCCGAGCACGGCCTGGCGCTGCGCATCGAGCGTGTTGCGGATGGTGCCGGCATCCACGTTCGGATTGCCGTCCATGTCGCCGCCCACCCACGTGCCGAAGCGCAGCAGGCGTGGGAGCGGCAGTTCTTCGCCATACGTATCCAGCAGCGCCTGCTGCAGCGATTCGTACAGCACCGGGATCACCCGGTACAGCACCTGCACCAGATAGAAGCCGACGTGTTCGCGCTCGTCTTCCACGGTCGGGCGCACCGGCGAAGAATCGGTGGTCTGCCAGGAGGCGGTCAGCGCCATGCGGAAGCGCGCGGCATCGGCGGCGGCTTCACCCGGCGTGCGCTGGCCGTCGAGGTTGTCGACCAGGCTGGCCACCATCAACTGCTCTTTTTCCAGCAGCGCGCGGCGGACCGCTTCGGTCGGATGCGCGGTGAACACCGGCTCGATGTCGATGCGCGGCAGCCACTCGGCCAGTTCGGCCAGGGTCACGCCCTGCGCCTTGAGGTTGACCAGTGCATCCTGCAGGCCATCCGGCTGCGGCGTAGCAGTACCGGCGCGCTGGTACTCGCGTCGGCGGCGGATGCGGTGCACGCGCTCGGCGATGTTCACCACCTGGAAATAGGTACTGAACGCACGCACCATCGCTTCGGCGCGCGCCGGCGGCAGGCCGGTCAGTGCATCGTTGAGATCGGACAGGGGGGCGTCGCTTTCGCGGCGGGCAATGGCGCGCGTACGCACCTGTTCCACATCATCGAAAAACTGCGTGGAGACCTGCTCGGCGAGCAGGTCGCCGACCAGTGCGCCGAGTCGGCGTACATCGTCACGCAGGGGAATATCGGGAGTGGCAAAAACGATGCTGCTACGGTACTCGTTCATCTGCGACGCACTGGCCTCGGGAACGGAATCCGCTCAAGCCTACCCCACATTGGGGTCGTTGCTGCGTCGCGCAAATAGTTACATCTGGTAGTGCCGGCCGCTGGCCGGCAGGTGCCGATCATTTCTGGTACCGGCCAACGGCCGGTACCTACCCGTCATTTTCCGTGCCGGCCAACCGGTCGGCATCCACGATCATGATCTGCATCGGCTCGTAGCCGGTCCCGCCGCGGCGGGACCGGCCGGGTGTGGTCAGCGCTTCTTCTTGACCGGCTTGCCCTCGCCGACGGTCTGCTCCAGCCAACGCTCGCTTTCCGCCAGCATGGTCATGATCGATTCGCGCGCGCGGTAGGCATGCGATTCGTTCGGGAGCATCACCAGCCGCGAGGTGCCGCCCAGCCCCTTCACCGCGGCGAACATGCGCTCGCTCTGGATCGGGAACGTGCCGGAGTTGTTGTCGTCCACGCCGTGGATGAAGAGGATCGGGTCCTTGATCCTGTCGGCGTAGTTGAACGGCGACATCTTCTGGTAGACGTCCTGCGCCTGCCAGTAGTTGCGCTCTTCGGCCTGGAAGCCGAACGGGGTCAGCGTGCGGTTGTACGCGCCGCTGCGGGCGATGCCGGCCTTGAACAGGCGGGTGTGCGCGAGCAGGTTGGCGGTCATGAACGCCCCATAGGAATGGCCGCCGATCGCGATGTGCTCACGATCGGTCACGCCACGCCGCACCACTTCGTTCACGGCCGCCTCGGCATTGGCGATCAGCTGCGGCAGGTAGGTGTCGTTCGGTTCCTTGTCGCCCTCGCCGATGATCGGCATCGACGGGCTGACCAGCACCGCGTAACCCTTGGCCAGGAACGCCTGCGGGCCCCAGTAGCTGATCGCGTTGAAGCGGTACGGCGAATCAGTGACCTGGCTGGCGGCTTCCGCCGTCTTGAACTCGCCCGGGTAGGCCCACATCAGCAACGGCAGTGGACCGTCCTTCTTCGCGTTGTAGCCCGGCGGCAGCATCAGCGTGGCGGTCAGGTCGACGCCGTCGTTGCGCTTGTAGCGGATCTGCTCCTTGCTCACCCCACGCAGCTGCGGCAGCGGGTGCTGGAAATGGGTCAACTCCGTCGGTGCCGCGGTGGCATCGGCCAGCGACTGCACGTAGAAGTTGGCCGGCTCATCGGGCGATTCACGGGTCAGCAGCAGCGAGGTGCCTTCCTGGTCGAGCAGTGCCACCGGCGCGGCATAGGACGGGGCCTGCGAGTGGAACAGGCGCGTGGTCTGCTTGCTGTCCAGATCGAAACGGTCCACGAACGGACGGTCGCCTTCCGGCGAGGCACCCAGCCCGTACAGGAAGATGCTGCGGCCATCGGCACTGACCTGCAGACGCGAGCGACCATTGACGTCGCGCACCAGGCCCGGGCGGCCCGGGTCGTTGTAGCGGTCCTGCGAGGACCGCGCCGACAGCAGCTCGGCCGCCTTCTCCGGCTGGTCCGGTGCGATCCGCCACTGCTTGACCTCGCGGTTCTTCCACCACGATTCGTTGAGCAGGGCCAGATCGCCACGGCCCCACTGGATGCCCGCATAGCGGCTGCCCAGCTGCGCCAGCGTGACCGGCGGCGTGTCGAAGGGGGCGGCCTGCATCAGCACCGCATCGCGCACCTTGGCCTCGCGGTTCGGGTCGCCGCCGTCCTGCGCTTCGGCCCAGACCAGGGTCGCCGGCGCATCGGCGCGCCAGTCGATCCGGCGCACGCCGGTAGCCACCGCGTCGTTGCCGGTCGGCAGGCCTTCCTTCAACGGCAGGTTGGCCACGGTGTGTTCGAGCTTGCCGTCCAGCGCGGACAGCACTTCGATGCGACGCGCGAACGCAGTCGCCGGCACCAGGTAGGAGTACGGGCGCACGACGCGCTCGCTCAGCAGGTAGCGGCCATCCGGGGAAAGGGTGACATCCCAGTAGACCCCACCGGTGGACAGCGGCGTAGTCACGCCGTTGAGCGCGACCTTGGCCGGCTGCGCGCTGGCGTAGTAATCGAACAGGCGCGCGTCCGCCTCGTTCTTGAGCATGTCCTGGTAGGTGCGGATCGTGCGGACACCGGCGTCGGCCTCGGTCTGCTGGATCGCCGGGCCGGTCGGAATGCCGCCGGCGGCCGGCGCCGGACCCTGGCCCTTGAGCTGCTGCATCACCAGCAGGCCGCGGCTGTCGGGCTGCCAGCTGTAGCCATCGCCCATCACCGTGTTCAGATCACCTACCAGACGGCGCGCCGAGCCGGCATCGACATCGACGATCCACAGCTCATTGGTCCCGGTGGCGGCGTGCACCTGGTTGAAGGCGATGTACTTCTGGTCCGGCGACCAGGCGAAGGTGGCGATCGACAACGGCTGCGGCAGTCCGGTGATCTGACGCTCCTTGCCGTCGGCCACGCTCATCAGCCACAGCTTGTCGGCGAAGCTGAAGCGGCTGGCCGAATGCGTGGCCGGGTTGATGCGCAGGCCGGCCAGCTTCAGTTCGGGCTGGGCGACGTCGTTGATCGACGGCAGCGGCGGGGTCTGCAGCAGCGCGGCCAGGTCACGGCGCGGGGACAGGCTCAGGGTCGGGGCACGCAGCGCATCGACCACGGCCTGCAGGGCCGGCGACGGCAGCTGGTAGCCGCCCTGATCGCCCTTGGCGGCCACGGCCTGCGCGGCGGTCCTGGCGGCCGGGGCGGCGGACAGCGCCAGCGGCGGCACCGCCAGCAGGGCCAGGCCGAGGATCAAGGTATGGCGCCATTGCGGTGCGCGTCGACCATGGTTGCGTGTCATGTTCCGTCCCTATGCTGATACAAACCCCCGACCTTAACAGCCGGGCGCCGATCGCCCCCCTGCCGATGGTTGGGGGCAGGGACCGATTCATGCCAATGCAGCGGGCCGCGATATAATGGGCGACCCTCCACCGAGGGGCGCTGCGACCGTTCCGGACCTTGTCCGGGGGCGGCCAGGCTCGGTGGCCAGGATTGGTTCCAACGGCGCCCGGCGAACACGAGTATCAACTCGTCATTACACCGGAGCTTTGAATGAACGCTGTTGCCAAGACCTTCTCCACCGAAGGCGATTACAAGATTGCCGATATCTCCCTGGCCGATTGGGGCCGCAAGGAGCTGGACATCGCCGAGCATGAAATGCCGGGCCTGATGTCGATCCGCCGCAAGCACGCTGCCACCCTGCCGCTGAAGGGCGTGCGCGTGACCGGCTCGCTGCACATGACCATCCAGACCGCGGTGCTGATCGAGACCCTGAAGGACATCGGCGCCGACGTGCGCTGGGCCTCGTGCAACATCTTCTCGACCCAGGACCACGCCGCTGCGGCGATCGCCGCGTCCGGTACTCCCGTGTTCGCCTGGAAGGGCGAGTCGCTGGAGGAATACTGGGACTGCACCCTGGACGCGCTGACCTTCACCCTGCCCGACGGCACCCTGACCGGTCCGGAACTGGTGGTGGACGATGGCGGCGACGTGACCCTGCTGATCCACAAGGGCTACGAGCTTGAAAACGGCAGCACCTGGGTCGATGAAAAGGCCGCCTCGCACGAAGAACAGGTCATCAAGAACCTGC
Source organism: Stenotrophomonas sp. TWI1149 (assembly GCF_039673155.1). Taxonomy (NCBI): domain Bacteria; kingdom Pseudomonadati; phylum Pseudomonadota; class Gammaproteobacteria; order Lysobacterales; family Lysobacteraceae; genus Stenotrophomonas; species Stenotrophomonas sp. TWI1149. The sequence goes on along the minus strand of NZ_JBDJLB010000013.1, from coordinate 101,604 downwards.
TCAAGCGCGTGGCCAAGGAGCGCCCGGGTTACTGGGGCCGCGTGGTCAAGGACTGGAAGGGCGTCTCCGAAGAGACCACCACCGGCGTGCACCGCCTGTACCAGCTGGCCCAGGCCGGCACCCTGCTGATCCCGGCGATCAACGTCAACGACTCGGTCACCAAGAGCAAGTTCGACAACCTGTACGGCTGCCGCGAGTCGCTGGCCGATGGCCTGAAGCGCGCGATGGACGTGATGCTGGCCGGCAAGGTCGCCGTGGTCTGCGGCTACGGTGACGTGGGCAAGGGCTGCGCCGCTTCGCTGCGTGCTTACGGCGCGCGCGTCGTGGTCACCGAGATCGATCCGATCTGTGCCCTGCAGGCCGCGATGGAAGGCTTCGAAGTCAACACGATCGAATCCACCCTGGGCCGTGCCGACCTGTACGTCACCACCACCGGCAACAAGGACATCATCCGCATCGAGCACCTGAGCGCGATGAAGGACCAGGCCATCGTCTGCAACATCGGCCACTTCGACAACGAGATCCAGGTCGATGCGCTGGTCGGCTTCCCGGGCGTGCAGCACGTCAACATCAAGCCGCAGGTGGACAAGTACGTCTTCCCGAACGGCAACGCGATCTTCCTGCTGGCCGAAGGCCGCCTGGTCAACCTGGGCTGCGCCACCGGCCACCCGAGCTTCGTGATGTCCAACTCGTTCGCCAACCAGACGCTCGCGCAGATCGACCTGTGGGCGAACAAGGACAGCTACGAGAAGAAGGTGTACCTGCTGCCGAAGAAGCTGGACGAAGAAGTCGCGCGTCTGCACCTGGAAAAGATCGGCGTGAAACTGACCACCCTGAGCCAGGAACAGGCCGATTACATCGGCGTGCCGGTGGATGGTCCGTTCAAGCCGGAGCATTACCGCTACTGATCGGCATGCCGGTCCAGTTGCGTTGAAAACAGACGGGCGCCGAAAGGCGCCCGTTTTTGTTGGGTTGAACGCCGTCACGACCAACGGTCGTGACCTACCAGGTGGCGGACATTGACCGTTCGTCGGCGCGCAGAACACGGTAGGTACCGACCGCTGGTCGGTACGGCTGTTCCGATAGCCTGGGTCAAGCCGACATGCCGGACCCCACGCTACGATGCCGCCATGACCCCCGCCATCAATCTATTGAAGAAGTCCGGCATCGCGCACAGCGTGCTGGCCTATCACCATGACGCCGCCGCCGAATCCTACGGTGGCGAGGCAGTGCAGCAGCTTGGGCTGGATCCGGCGCAGGTGTTCAAGACGCTGCTGGCAAGCACCGAGACGCATGAGCTTCTGGTGGCGATCGTACCGGTGAGCGGCACCCTGGACCTCAAGGCACTCGCCGCCGCGGCCGGCTGCCGGAAGTGCGGGATGGCCAACGCCGAGGCGGCGCAGCGCGCGACCGGTTACCTGGTCGGGGGCATCAGCCCACTGGGGCAGAAGAAGAAGCACCGCACCTTTCTTGATGCCAGCGCTCAGGCCTTGCCGACGGTGCATGTCAGTGCGGGTAGGCGTGGGCTGGAGGTGGCGCTGGCACCGGCCGATCTGCTGCAGCTCACCGGCGGATGCTATGCCGCCATCGGCAAGGCCCGGTGATGCGCTGGCCTTTCAACCGGGACTCAGTCGCCCCCACCGAGGGACCTGGCGCGCAGCACCTGCAGGCACTGCTGTCGTCCGAGCCTGACCGCATCTACAGCGCAGCCTGCGCCATCGCCCAGCTCCGTGATCCGGCCGAGTTGGACGCGCTTTCGCCGTGGGTCGAACGGATCGAGCGCGCCACCGCGCACATCGCGCTGGGTGGCGCCCTGTTCGCCAATAACCACCACCTGCAGTTCGCCCTGCGCCGGCTGCGCTTCTGGCGGGAACGGGCCGGTTGCCTGTGTGTGCTTTACCCACACTACCCGTTCTTCGATCCGCGTCGCGAGGCCACGCGCGGGCACGTGGTCATCGATGCCATAGGCGAAGCCGAGGATGGCTGGGGTGAGGCGCATGCCGTCACCTGCGTGGACTGTGCAACGCACTGGCTGGCCACCGACCGCGAGTATCACTACCCTTGGTGGGAGTGGAAACTGGCGCTTCCCACCGTGGAGGGAACCCCAACGCATGCGTGATTTCATCGCCGCTGCATATCGCCCCGGCGTCTCCGCCGGAGGACGTGGCCGCATTCGCCGCGATGCTCCGGCGCATGGGCATCCAGGCGGACGCTTCATACACCTGTAGAGCCACGCCATGCGTGGCTGCGTCTCGCCCGGGTCCGCGTGCAGCCACCCATGGGGTGGCTCTACAGGGGAGGCGTGCGTTAGGGACGCCAGTTGGCGTTGCGGTCCCAGAACGTCACCGCGCGCTGATACGCCTCGCGATCCAGCGGCACGCCCGAGCCGCCCTCTTCCACGCCCAGCGCATTGCGCATCATGGTGATCGGCGCCATCGGCACTTCTTCCGGTTCGGCGGTGTAGATGCAGCCGACGATGCCCCAGTCCGCGTCGATGGGCGAGCCTTCCTTGGCCAACTGCCCGGCGCTGTACAGGATGACGACCAGGTAGTTCGCGCGCGGCGATTCCACGCCCTCGAACCAGCGCACCAGCACCGGCAGTTCCTCGCGGTTGCGCGCTTCATACCCGCTGCGCAGCTGGTGGCGGTTGGCCTCGGTGATCGGCACGGTCAGGCAGCGCGTGGAGGTCCAGTTCTCATACACATGCAGCTTGCAGAACGGCGCATAGCCATCGAGCACCTTGAACGGCGCATGCGTGTTGAGGTGCTGTTCGAACTGCTCGGCGCTGCAGTCCTGGATGGTGTTGCCGCGCGGGACACGCGGGAACAGGCGGGGACGGGCGAACGCAGTGAGGACGATGGACATGGGCACGGTCAGGCGATGGAAATCCCGCACAGGGTAACGCGTGCGGCACGCGCCCTACAGCGCCAGCCGCTCACGCAGCTCGCGCGCCTGCCGCCGCGAGACCTCGACCTGGCTGCCGTCATCCAGGGTCAGGTCGTAGCCATCGCCCAGGGATGGCTCGATCGCCCGCACGCGACGCAGGTTGACCAGGGTGTTGCGGTTGGCGCGGAAGAACAGCGCCGGCGACAGCCGCGCTTCCAACGTACTGAGGCTGCGTGCCAGCACCGCGTTCTGGTCGCGGAACCACAGCCGCGCGTAGTTGCCGTCGACCACGACCTTGCGGATTTCGCCCAGTGCGACGAACCAGCAGCGCTCGCCGTCGCGCAGGAACACCTGATCGTCGGCGCCCAGCGCATCGCGAACACTGTCCGTCGCAGCGGGGGCGGCCGGCGCCGGGAGGCGCTCCCGACCGCGCTCCAGCGCCGCCTGCAGGCGGCCTGCCTCCACCGGCTTGACCAGGTAGTCGAGCGCGTTGGTTTCGAAGGCGCGCACCGCGTACTGGTCGTAGGCCGTGACGAACACCACCATCGGCACCGTCTCCAGTCCGTCGAGCACGTCGAAGCCTTCGCCCGAGGGCATCTGCACATCGAGCAGGACCAGGTCGGGCTGCTCGCGCAGGATCGCCTCGCGTGCCGCGGGCACGTCGTCGGCCTCGCCGACACACTCCACCCACGGGATCGCCGCCAGCAGGGTGCGCAGCTCGCGGCGCGCCAGCCGCGCATCGTCCACGATCAACACGCGCAGTGAAGCACTCATTGCTGCACCTCCAACCGGGCCAGCATGCGCTCGCCCTGATGCTCCAGCAGGAACCTGCCCCGGCCGGAGGACGATGGCACCGCATCGATGCCAAGCTGCGCGCGCAGGTAGGCCAGCCCGATGCCGTGGCCTTCGCTGCCGGCGTCGTGCGCGGCGGGATTGTCCACCTCCACCCGCAGCCGGCCGCCCTCGAGGTACGCGCGGAGATGCAGCTCGCCACCGCCGGGATGGACCGCGATGCCGTGTTTGATCGCGTTCTCCACCAGCAGCTGCAGCGCCATCGGGGGCAGCCGCGCGGACAGCGCCGCCGGATCGATGTCGGTGTGCACCCGCAGGCGGTCTTCGTAGTGGATCGCCTCCACCGCCAGGTAGTCCTGCACCACGCGCCACTCCTCGGCCAGGGTGACCCAGCCGCCGTCGGTATGCACCAGGGCGTGGCGCAGCGTGCTGGATAGATGGGTGACCATGTCGCGTGCCCGTGCCGGATCTTCGTTGATCAGCGCGCGCAGGTTGTTGAGGGCATTGAACACGAAGTGGGGATTGAGCCGCGCACGCAGCGCCTGGTGCTCCAGCGTCGCCCGCTGCGCTTCGGCGCGCAGCTGCGCCATCTCGCTGTGCCGCGCACGCTGCAGCGCGCGGCGGCCGGTCCACAGCGCGCACCACACGCCCAGCACGATGGCGGTATTGAACCAGTAACCGAAGACCGCGGCCGGGCGATAGTTCGCACGCTGTCCCGGCAGCTGTACCCAGTCCCAGGCCAGCGCGGGCAACAGCGCGGTGGCGGTGAGCAACTGGGTAGCCGCCGCCACGATCACCACCGCGAGCAGCAGCCGCCACGTCAATCCAAGGAGATCGCGCTGCAACCAGTCATGCCGCAGCGCCCAGCCGCGGATGAACGCGCTGCCCGCCCACAGGGAAAGCGACACCATCACAGAGATCAGGACGATGCCGGACCAGTGCCCTCCATAGGTGAACCCGAGCAGCAGGCTCACGCCAAGGTAGACCAACCAGAACGCGCTGTTGCGCCACCAGAAACCGGTATCGCGTGCTGTCCGCTTCTCGCTCATCGTCTCCACGCTGCTACCGGTCAGGGCGCTGCAGGCAGATCAAGGAAGCCCCGGATCTGCGCCTGCAGCCAGCGCGGATCATCCCACATCAGGAAGTGGTAGCCGGCGCGGCTCATCTCGATCCGCACGCCGGGCAGCGCGGCGTACTGGGTCGCAAACACCTGCCGCGTGCTGGCTTCGGTCGCACCGAACGGCTGAAAGGCCGCCCACGCGCCCAGCACCAGCACCGGCGTGGTGATGCCGGCGATCGGCTGGCGCAGGTCGGTCATCGTCATCGAATACATCGCGTTGGCGGTGGCGGCGCGGTCACTGTCGCGTCCCCATTGCTTCAAGGTCGCGACCTGCCCGGGGGCGTGCGCCATGTTGGCGACCGCGGCATCGGTCTGCGCCGCGTACTGCGTGGCGTCGGCAGCGAGCATGTCGGCCCGCATCTGCTCGGCGATCGGCTTGAGCGTGGCCGGCGTTGCCGCCGGATTCTGGACCGCGCCGAAGTACGGCAGGGCATCGACGATCACCAGTGGCCCGATCTTCCGGGGCGCCGCGATCGCCATCTGCAGCGCCAGCACCCCCCCGAGGCTGTGGCCGATCACGGCCGGATGATCGAGCTTGCGGTCCGCGCTGTAGGCCAGCAGGCGGTCACGCATGCCGCTCAGGAAATCATCGCTGGCCACGGCAGGCGCACCGGCAAAGCCCGGCAGTTGGATCAGATGGCATTGCACCTGCGGCTGCAGCGCGACGCAGGTCTCGCGCCAGACCTCGGCGCCGCTGTTCAGGCCCGGGATCATCAGCAGCGGCCGGCCACTACCGATCACCTCGACCTGCAGATCCTGAAAGCGCTCGGTCGCCGCGTGGGCCGGGCTGACCAGCGTGGCCCATGCGGTGAGGGCAAGCGCGGCCAACGGCGCGAGGGAGTGGATACGGTGGTGGCGGACGGTCGACATGGCAGGCTCCTGCGGGGTGAGCAGGGAGACTGGCGCGGGTCGAGGCGGCGGGGGTAATTACATGAGCAGCGGCCGTGGACAGGCGATGAGCGGTCGCGTGAGGCGGATGAACATCCGCGCCTCAGCGTTCCGGCGCGCCCACGATCGCCTGCAGCGCCTCCGGCAGCGTCGGATACTGGAACGCAAAGCCCTCGGCCAAGGCGTGCGCCGGCTGTACGTTCTGTCCGGTCAGCAGCAACCCGGCCATTTCACCGAAGCCCAGCTTCAGCGCGAAAGCCGGCGTGGTCAACCGCGCGGGACGATGCAGCACCTCGCCCAGCGTGGTGGCGAAGGTCCGGTTGGTGACCGTGCCGGGCGCCGTGCCGTTGTAGGCGCCGCGCGCCTGATCGCGGGTCAGCAGCCACAGGATCATCCCGACCAGGTCTTCTCGATGGATCCAGCTCATCCACTGCCGGCCATCGCCCATCGGCCCGCCGAGCCCCATCCGGAACGGTGGCAGCATCTTCAGCAGCGCGCCGCCCTCTCGTTCGAGCACGATCCCGGTCCGCAGCACGCAGGTGCGCACGCCGAGGTCCTCGGCCTTGAGCGCCTCGGCCTCCCATTGCCGGCACAGCATCGCCGCGAAATCGTGGCCGGGGGAGGCCGTCTCATCCAGCGGCGCACTGTCGCGGGGGCCGTACCAACCAATCGCCGAGCCGGAGACCAGCACCTCCGGCCGTTCGGGCAGCGCGGCCATCCAGGCCAGCAGCGCCTGCGTCGTGCCGATCCGGGAATCGCGCAGCGCCTGCTTGCGTGCATCGGTCCAGCGGCCGTCCATCAATGGCTCGCCCGCCAGATTGACCACGGCCTGGACGGGGCCGACCTCCGCCAGCGCCGCAACGCTGCGTACGCCCGGCCGCGGGTCATGGCCGGGGCGGCGGGTCAGGACGATCGGTTCGTGGCCGTCGGCCAGCAGGCGCGTGCACAGGCGGCGTCCGATGAACCCGGTGCCACCGGTGACGAGAATCTGCATGGTCGTGCTCCGTTGAAGTTCACGGTCACTGTACCCGGCGCCATGTGCAGACGACATGCCACGCACTTCACATTCATCGCGATGAAGAGATATGATTCACCCACACCCGCCGACGCGCCCCGCCCATGACTGCCATCAGCTTCGAGTTCTATCCGCCCAAGACCGACGAGCAGCGTGCCCAGCTGGACCGGACCGCGGCCAGGCTCAAGGTGTTCGCGCCGGAATATGTGTCCTGTACGTTCGGTGCCGGCGGCTCGACGCTCAGCTACACCTCCGAGACCGTCCGTCACCTCAAGCAGCACCATGGCTTCGACGCGGCTCCGCACCTGTCCTGTGTCGGTGGCAGCCGCGAGGAGATCCGCGAACTGCTCAAGCTGTACCGCGCGATTGGTTGCCGCCGCATCGTCGCCCTGCGCGGTGACCTGCCTTCCGGCATGGGCCACCCCGGCGACCTGCGCTATGCCTCCGAACTGATCAGCTTCATCCGTGCCGAGCACGGCGATGCGTTCCGGATCGAAGTGGGCGCGTATCCGGAGACCCACCCGCAGGCCAACGACGCGCTGCTGGACCTGAAGCACTTCAAGACCAAGATCGACGCCGGCGCCGATGCGGCGATCACCCAGTACTTCTTCAACGCCGACGCCTACTTCCACTTCGTCGATGCAGTGCGCAAGCTGGGCGTCGCCGTGCCGATCGTGCCGGGCATCATGCCGATCTCCAATTTCAGCCAGCTGCGGCGCTTCTCCGAGCAGTGCGGCGCGGAAATCCCGCGCTGGATCGGCAAGCGCATGCAGGCCTATGGCGATGATGCCGAATCGGTGCGCGCATTCGGTGCCGAGGTGGTGGCCAGCCTGTGCGAACGGCTGGTCGCCGGCGGCGCGCCCGGCCTGCACTTCTACACCCTCAACCTGGCCAAGCCGACCACCCAGGTGCTGAAACTTCTGCGCAGCTGAGCCTGCGACGCATCGCTTGCAGATAACGCGTGCGCCGCTACGCTGCTGCGATGAAACCGCTCGTGTGGCTCCTGCTGTGTGCGCTGTCCCTGCCCTCGCCGCCTGCGCTGGCGCAGGCAGCGCAGCGCGTGAACCGCTGCACCACCGCGCAGGGCGATACCGTCTTCACCGACCGCCGCTGCGATGCACTGGGTGCCACCTCCCGTATGCCCCCGCGCACCGCGAGCGTGGGCAACACCGGCATCTACCGCGCGGGCTGCGCGCGCCGGCTCAGTGAACTGACCGGGCAGATCCGCGACGCGATCAGCGCCCAGGACGTCAACCGGCTGTCCTCGATCTACCTCTGGAGCAACGTATCCAACGCCACCGCGAACCACATCATCGGCCGCCTGGAATCCGTGGTGCAGCGCCCCTTGGTCGACATCGCCCCGGTCTACCCGGATGCCGCCCCGGTGCCGCTCGACCCCGGGCTCGTCGCCGTGGGCACGACGGAGGCACCGGCACGACCGCGGCCGGTCGGGCTGCGGCTCGAACAGACGCTCGGCAGCGCGGCCACCCCGGCCCGCACGGTATTCGGCCTGCGCCGTCAGTACGGCTGCTTCTGGATCACGCTGTAGCCGGCCACAGCGACCGGATCGCCGCGATGCCCTGTGCGCCATGCCGGCGCGCCTCGCCGATATCGCCGGGGGCCATTCCGCCCAGCGCGTACAGCGGCAACGACACCTGCTCGCGCAGCGCCTCGAAGGCCTCCCAGCCCAGCGGCGTGGCGTCCGGGTGGCTGGCCGTCGCCTGCACCGGCCCCAGCACCGCGAAATCACAGCCCAGCCGCTGCGCTGCCTGCAGCTGCGCCAGATCGTGGCAGGACGCCGCCACCAGCTGACCCGCCGGCAGCGGCCGCTCATCCAGCGCGAGCAGCTGCTCACTGCCCAGATGCACCCCGACCCCCAGCCGCCCGGCCAGGTCGATGTCCCGGTTCAGCAGCCACTGGGTGCGCGCTCCATGCTGCTGGATCACGCGCTCGGCCAGCGCCACCCGCGCCGGGCTGGACGGCGTGCGCAGCTGTACCCGGCGCACTCCGCTCTCCAGGGCCTGCGCCAGGCGCCCCAGCCAGGCCTGGTGGACGCTGTCCTCCTCGCCCTCCGGCTCCGGCGTGATCAGGTAGCGGTCCGGCTGCCGCAACGCCGCGACCACTGGCAGGTCTGCCGGCGGCATCGAATACCGGTGCAGCTTGTCCGGCGCCACCCAGGTGATCGCCTGGCCCTCCCGGCCACGCGGCGAGCCCTTCCAGCCCTGGATCCGGCGCACCTCCAGCCGGAGCCGCTTGTCCGGATAGATCTGTGGCACATCCATGATCCACTCACCGACCTCGGCCTCGATCCCCAGCTCCTCGCGCAGCTCCCGCACCAGCGCCTCCTCCGAGGTCTCGCCGGGCTCCCGCTTGCCACCCGGGAACTCCCACAGGCCGGCCATATCGCGGTTCTCGGTCCGACGGTTGAGCAGGATGCGGCCGCGGGCGTCGGTGATGACGCCGGCCACGACATGGATCGAACGAAGGGGAGATGACATACCCGGAGGATGCCCAAACCGGGGCACGTGACGCAATGCCCCGCCGGTTGGTCGTCCAGGCGCGATGTAGATCGTGATGGTGTCTCCGCTGGCGGCTGCCGCGAGCGTGAGGGCCCCGCAGCGACCGGCAGGCCCCTCGGCAAATGTCCCCCGGCCGCCGCCTGGCGGCGACGGCCTCCTCCTTGATTTTGCCCAGGAGCCTGCCGGCCGCTACGGGGCTCGCGCGCGGTAGGAGTGCGGAAAAGCGGACCTTGCTGTTGGGCGCCAGTAGTCTCGATACGTGGGGCGCGATGCCGTTGTGGGCGAAATCAAGGAGGAGGGGACGGCCGCAGGCCGGCACCGGGGGCGTCGCCGACAACGGCATCGCGCCCCAGCGCCCGACCCATCGACCGCCGCCCCTGGAGAAGGTCAGAACGCCCCACATGCCTTCCCTGCAGAGGGCAGAAGAACCAAAAAAAAGCCCCGCACAAGGCGGGGCTTCTTCGGCACGTCCAATCAGCCGATCAGCTCAGCTGACCATGGCAGTGCTTGTACTTCTTGCCGCTGCCGCACGGGCACGGATCGTTGCGGCCGACCTTCGGCTCGTCGCGGGTGACCTGCGGCACGCCATTCTGCGCCGCCTCCACCTGTGCCGCCTCTTCGTCCGCACTGTAGCTGCCGGCGTCCTGGTGCTGGAACTGCGACTGCAGCAGACGCGCCTCTGCCTGCTGGCGCTCGGCCTGTTCCAGCGCCGCCACTTCCTCTTCGCTGCGGATGCGCACGCGCGCCAGCAACGTCACCACTTCGCGCTTCACGTTCTCCAGCATCTCCGAGAACAGCTCGAACGCTTCCTTCTTGTATTCCTGCTTCGGCTGCTTCTGCGCATAACCGCGCAGGTAGATGCCCTGGCGCAGGTAATCCATGCGCGCCAGGTGCTCCTTCCAGCTCTGGTCCAGCACGGTCAGCATCACGTGCTTCTCCAGCGCACGCATGGTCTCGTCGCCCACGCCGGCTTCCTTCGCGGCGAAGTGCTCGTCGACCTTGGCCTGCACCTTCTCGGCGATGCCCTCGGCATCCAGCTCCTCGTGCGCCTTGACCAGTTCGGTCAGCGACATGTCGATGCCGAAGTCCGATGCCAGCGTCGCTTCCAGACCCTGCAGGTCCCACTGCTCATCGATCGAGTTCGGCGGCACGAAACGCGCCACCACGTCGAAGATCACGTCGCCGCGGATGCCATCCACGTTGTCCTTCACCGACTCCGCATCCAGCAGCTCATCGCGCTGGCTGTAGATCACCTTGCGCTGATCGTTGTTGACGTCGTCGAAGTCCAGCAGGTTCTTGCGGATGTCGAAGTTGTGCGCTTCGACCTTGCGCTGCGCCTTCTCGATCTGCCGGCTGACCAGGCGATCCTCGATGACGTCGTCTTCCTTCATGCCCATCATGCGCATCGCCTTCTGGACCCAGTCCGAGGCGAAGATGCGCATCAGGTTGTCTTCCAGCGACAGGTAGAAGCGGGACGAACCCGGATCGCCCTGGCGGCCCGAACGGCCACGCAGCTGGTTGTCGATACGACGCGATTCATGGCGCTCGGTGCCGACGATGTGCAGGCCACCGGCGGCCTTGACGGCATCATGGCGGACCTGCCACTCGGCCTTGACCTGGGCACGCTGTTCCGGCGTCGCGTCTTCGCCCAGCTCATGCAGCTGCGCTTCCAGCGAACCACCCAGCACGATGTCGGTACCACGGCCGGCCATGTTGGTCGCGATGGTCACCGCGCCCGGCATGCCGGCGTTGGCGATGATGGTCGCTTCGCGGTCATGCTGCTTGGCGTTGAGCACTTCGTGGTGCACGCCGGCCTTGCGCAGATGCTCGGACAGCATCTCCGAGGTCTCGATCGAGGTCGTGCCCACCAGCACCGGCTGGCCACGCTCGTTGCAGGCCTGGATATCGGCCAGCACCGCGTTGAACTTGCCGTTGCGGTTGAGGAACACCTGGTCCGAACCGTCCTTGCGGATGGTCGGGCGGTTGGTCGGGATCACCACCACTTCCAGGTTGTAGATGCTCTGGAATTCGTAGGCTTCCGTATCGGCCGTACCGGTCATGCCGGACAGCTTCTTGTACATGCGGAACAGGTTCTGGAAGGTGATGCTCGCCAGGGTCTGGTTTTCGCGCTGGACCGGCACGCCTTCCTTCGCTTCCACCGCCTGGTGCAGGCCATCGGACCAGCGACGGCCGGCCAGGGTACGGCCGGTGAATTCATCGACGATCACCACTTCGCCATCGCGCACGATGTAATCCACGTCGCGCTGGTAGATGGCATGCGCGCGCAGTGCGGCATTGAGGTGATGCACCACGGTCAGGTTCTGCGCGGCGTACAGGCCTTCGGTCTCGGCATTGAGGATGCCGGCTTCGACCAGCAGCGCCTCGGCATGCTCCATGCCTGCTTCGGACAGATGGACCTGCTTGCCCTTCTCGTCGACCCAGAAATCGCCCTCGCCTTCCTCGGCCTCCTGCTTGATCAGGTTCGGGACGATGCGGTTGACGCGGATGTACAGCTCCGGGGAATCATCGGCCGGGCCGGAAATGATCAGCGGGGTACGGGCTTCATCGATCAGGATCGAGTCGACTTCATCGACGATCGCGTAGTGCAGGCCGCGCTGGTGGCGGTCCGCACGGGACAGCGCCATGTTGTCGCGCAGGTAATCGAAGCCGAATTCGTTGTTGGTGCCGTAGGTGATGTCGCTGGCATAGGCCTCGCGCTTGTCACTGTGCGGCATGCCCGGGTAGACCACGCCCACGCTCATGCCCAGCCAGTTGTAGAGCTTGCCCATCTGCGCCGAGTCACGGCGGGCCAGGTAGTCGTTCACGGTGACCACGTGGACGCCCTTGCCTTCCAGCGCATTGAGGTACACCGGCAGCGTGGCGACCAGGGTCTTGCCTTCACCGGTGCGCATTTCGGCGATCTTGCCCAGGTGCAGGACCATGCCGCCGATCAGCTGGACGTCGTAATGGCGCATGCCCAGCACGCGGCGGCTGGCTTCACGGCAGACCGCGAACGCTTCGGGCAGCACCTTGTCCAGGGCCTCACCGTCAGCGATGCGCTGCTTGAACTCCGGGGTCTTGGCCTTGAGCTGCTCGTCGGAGAGCTTTTCGATTTCCGGCTCCAACGCATTGATCTTGGCGACGATGCGGTTGAGCTGGCGCAGCTGTCGTTCATTACGACTGCCGAAGACGCGGGTAAGCAGGCTGTTGATCATTGAAGGAACCGGTTGGAATGAGACGCCCCAACGGCGGCGCTCTCCCCGGGGGATGCGCACGCCGCAAACGAAACAGGGCGCACTGCGCCCTGTCTATGGCAACACCCATTGTAGCTTGGGACGGGGGTCCGGCGTTTCAAGCACCCCCGTTCAAGTTCGTTACCGTGATCAGCCCCGCGAAACGCGGCCGACCGGGGTGTTGCCGCCATCACCGAGGAACTTGCGCGGATTGACCACCTGGCCGCGTTCCCAGACCTCGAAGTGCACGTGGGCACCGGTGGAACGGCCCGTGGAACCGGCCTTGGCCACTTCCTGGCCGGCCCGGACCAGGTCGCCCGGCTTCACCACCAGGCGCGAATTGTGCGCATAGCGGGTCACATAGCCGTTGCCGTGGTCCACATCGACCACGTTGCCGTAGCCGCCCTTCACGCCGGCGAAGCTGACCACGCCGTCGGCCACCGACATCACCGGGTCACCGACCTTGGCGTGGAAATCCATGCCCTTGTGGGTGGCCGCACCGCGACCGAACGGATCGCTGCGGGTGCCGAAGTTGGAGGTGATGTAGGTATTGCGGATCGGCATGCGCGAGGGCACCGCGTTCTGTTCGAGCTGGTGGTCGAACATCAGCGATTCCATCACCGACAGCTGGCGGCCTGAAGCAGCGAAGCGCTGCTCCAGCACCTGTAAGTCGGCGTTGACCGCGCTGACCGGGATGTCCTGGGTCGGCCCGGGCTCGCCTTCACCGAGGCCGGGGGTCTCGTTGAAGTCGAATTCGCCGTCCTCCAGTTTGCCCATCTGGGTGAGTCGTTCGCCCAGGGCATTGAGACGGGTGGCCTGCGCCTGCAGCTCGCCCATCCGCGCAGCCAGCGCGTTGACCTGGGTCTGAGCGTCCTTCTGGGCCTGCGCCAGTTCGCGTTCCTGCTGTGCGACCTTGGCGTGGAGCCGGGAATCGTTGAACATGCTGCCACCGATACCGGCACCGAAGCCGATCAGGCAGCCCACCCCCAGCACACTGCCCAGCAGGGCACGGGGGGAATCTTCGAAGTAGAAACGCAAACGCGCCAGCGGCGTCTTGGCCTGTCCTTCACGCGTTTTGATTACGATCTTTTTGAATGCCATCAGTGAGTTTTCATGTCTGAGCCGAAATCCAGTGCCCGTTCCCCATCCACGCCGAAGCCGGCGCTGGATGCGGTCATGGCGGACAAAGCCGGTAACCCGCTGCGTCGTGCCCTGTGGCTCGACGCGCTGGACCGTCAATTGCGCCCCCATTTGCCGCCTGCACTGGCCACCCGTTGCCGGCTGGCGAATGTAAACGGCGAGCACCTCGTTTTTCTCGTCGAATCTCCCGTGTGGCACGCCAAGGTCCGGCTTGCCGAAGCACAGTTGATCGACGCGGCCCGGTCCATCGGGCTGAAGGTCACCAAGGTGACCGTCAAAACAGCATCTGCCCCTCCCCCACGCTCCCCAGCGATCGACAACAGGAATGGCCCCCACGCTGTTTCAGCCGCCACGCACAAAGGGCTACGCGACGCGTTGGCTTGTCTGCGCGATGTGGATTCCTCCAAATCGTGAAGCCATCGGGGCATCCTGCCCCTTCCCGGCCGCGTCACGATCACGTGAACTTTGGCTGGGAGCCGGTCTGCACTGTAGCGGCCGAACCGCCGCCAGTCGTTAGTGTTTTATTAAATTAACGTTAAATCTAGCAAGAACCTTGATGTGGTTCACAAATCTGTGCGCTGTGCACCCCTACGGTTCATTGACGTCAAGATCACGCCGGTTTCAGCCCGCCGTGACCGCTGGAAACAGAAACGGCGCCCTGGGCGCCGTTTTGTTGTGTTTAAAATCAATGAGTTAAAGCGAAACCGCGGCTCAGGCGTACGCCGGCAGGCCGTAGACCACCGGCGCCGCAGCAGCCGGAGACTCGTAGCTGACCCACTCCCAGGCGCTGGCATCGGCCAGCAGGGCACGCACCAGCTTGTTGTTGAGCGCATGGCCCGATTTGAAGCCTTCGTAGGCACCCAGCACCTGGCCGCCGGCCAGGTACAGATCACCGATCGCGTCGAGGATCTTGTGGCGCACGAACTCATCGGCGTAGCGCAGGCCGTCGTCGTTGAGCACCCGGAACTCGTCCAGCACGATGGCGTTGTCCATCGAACCGCCCAGGCCCAGGTTGCGCTCGCGCATGTATTCCAGATCCCGCATGAAGCCGAAGGTCCGGGCGCGCGAGATTTCCTTGGTGTAGGCCAGGGTCGAGAACTCGATTTCCGCCCGCGACTGCTTGGCCGGGATCATCGGGTGGTTGAACTGGATGGTGAAACCGAGCTTGTAGCCTTCGTACGGCTCGAAGCGGGCGACCTTGTCGCCATCGGTGACTTCCACCGTCTTGAGAATGCGCAGGAAACGTTTCGGCGCGTCCTGTTCGGCGATGCCCGCCGACTGCAGCAGGAACACGAACGGGCCGGAGGAACCGTCCATGATCGGCAACTCGGCCGAGGACAGCTCCACGATGATGTTGTCCACACCCAGGCCGGCCAGGGCCGACATCAGGTGTTCGACGGTCTGGATCTTGGCCTCGTGATAGGTCAGGCCGGTGCACAGCGTGACTTCGGTGACCAGGTCCGCGCGTGCGGGCACTTCCACCACCGGGTCCAGATCGACGCGACGGAACACGATGCCATGGTTGACCGGGGCCGGGCGCAGGGTCATGTAGACCTTGTCACCGCTGTGAAGGCCAACGCCGGTGGCGCGGATCGTGTTCTTGAGGGTGCGTTGCGGAATCATCGGGGGGCAGGACCAGAAAGCGCGCGGTCAGCGCGGCTGTGACAAACAAGAATAACACGCACTACCGCTGTCCCTTCCGTGAACCGTGGTGCGTCGACAGCACTGCCCGGACGTGCGTGATGCACGACGGCGGTCAGACTGCCGGGCCGATCCTGGCCCGGCAGCATGGGACATGGAGGCGCTTACCGGGGAGGACAAGGCCCCGGCATGCGTGGCTCAGTCCGCCTGGCGGCGCAGGAACGCCGGGATGTCCAGGTAATCGTTGGGCAGTTCAGCAGCGGCCGGACCCGACGCGCTCGGGGCGGTCGGCGCCACGGTGTCGGCGCTGGGACGACGCAGGCCCATGCCCATGCCCATCCCGCCCACGGCCTTGGAGACCGCATCGCCGCCGTTGTCGAACTCGCCGAACTCCGGCTGGCCGGTGGTGGCGTTGCGGACCAGCTTGATCGGTGCGCGCTCGCCCGGACGCTGGGTCTTGGCGGTCACGGCACGGTTCAGGCCGGTGGCGACCACGGTCACGCGGACTTCGTCCTGCATGTCCGGATCCAGCACGGTACCCACGACCACGGTGGCATCTTCGGAGGCGAAGCCGTCGATGGTGCGGCCGATCTCGTCGAACTCGGCCATCGTGAAGTCGGCGCCGGCGGTGATGTTGACCAGGATGCCGTTGGCACCGGCCAGGTTCACATCGTCCAGCAGCGGGTTCTGGATGGCGGCTTCGGCCGCGGCCTGGGCGCGGTCATCGCCACGCGCGGTGCCGGTGCCCATCATCGCCAGGCCCATTTCGGACATGACGGTGCGGACGTCGGCGAAGTCGACGTTGATCAGGCCCGGACGCACGATCAGGTCGGCGATGCCCTGCACGGCGCCCTGGAGGACGTCGTTGGCGGCACGGAAGGCCTGGATCATGGTGGCGTTGCGGCCCAGCACAGTGATCAGCTTTTCGTTCGGGATGGTGATCAGCGAATCGCAATGCTGGCTCAGCTCTTCGATGCCCTTCAGCGCGACCTGCATGCGGCGACGGCCTTCGAACGGGAACGGCTTGGTGACCACGGCGACGGTCAGGATGCCCATCTCCTTGGCCAGCTGCGCCACGACCGGGGCTGCACCGGTACCGGTGCCGCCGCCCATGCCGGCGGTGATGAACACCATGTCCGCACCCTGCAGGGCGTCCATGATGCGCTCACGGTCTTCCAGCGCGGCCTGGCGGCCGACTTCCGGGTTCGCGCCTGCGCCCAGGCCCTTGGTAACGTTGGTACCCAGCTGCAGCTGCAGCTTGGCACCGCAGTTCTTGATGGCCTGCGAGTCGGTGTTGGCGGTGATGAATTCCACGCCGTCCACACTGGTGCTGACCATGTGCGCCACGGCGTTGCCGCCGCCGCCGCCCACGCCGATCACCTTGATCACCGCATTGGGTGCCATCTTTTCAATCAGTTCGAAATGCGCCATGTCCGTGTCCTCGTGTTGCCGTTTACGCGGGACGGGGGCTTCGGAGAATCCTTCTCCTGTCCTCCCCACCCATCGTGCCGGCGAGTTGTAGTTGATATGCCGGGCTGGATAGAGCCAACCGCGACGGTGGTGCCTGCTTCAATGGTCGGCCAGGTGGCCGGGTAACGCGCTTGCTCTGTACGTCGTGTTGCGGTCTTGCGTGGACGGTGTGGATTTTTCGGGAACTGCTTATCGCTTATTGCATGTGTACTGCGTGTTGCGGGCCGCGCTCAGAATTCGCCGCGGAACCAGGTTTTGAGTTTCTTGAACATGCTGCCGGCGCGGCCGGTGGGCAGCGACGGACGACGCGGGTGTTCGATCTGGCTGCCCATCAGCAGCAGGCCGACGCCGGTGGCGTGCACCGGGTTGCCGACCACTTCGCCCAGCCCGGTGACGTGCTGCGGGATGCCCACGCGCACCGGCATCTGCAGCATTTCCTCGGCCAGTTCGACCACGCCTTCCATCTTCGAGGCGCCACCGGTGAGCACCATGCCGGCACGCACCAGTTCCTCGAAGCCGGAGCGGCGCAGTTCGGCCTGCACCATCTCGAAGATTTCCTCGTAACGGCCCTGCACCGCCTGGGCGAGTGCGTGACGCGGCATCCGGCGCGGCGGACGATCGCCGACGCTGGGCACCTGGATGCTTTCTTCGGCGGTGGCCAGCTGGGCCAGGGCGCAGGCATAGCGCACCTTGATCTGCTCGGCTTCCGGGGTCGGCGTGCGCAGCATGTGCGCGATGTCGTTGGTGACGTGGTCGCCGGCGATCGGCAACGACGCGGTGTGGCAGATCGCGCCCTGCACGAACACGGCCAGGTCGGTGGTGCCGGCGCCCATGTCGACCAGCACCACGCCGAGCTCGCGCTCGTCGGCGGTCAGCACGGCCACGCTGGAGGCCAGCGAGGACAGCACCAGGTCATCGACCTGCAGGCCGCAGCGCTGCACGCACTTGGAGATGTTGGCCGCGGCCGACTGTGCGCACACCACCAGGTGGGCGTGCACTTCCAGGCGCACGCCGGTCATGCCGACCGGATTGCGGATGCCTTCCTGCGAATCGTCCAGCACGTACTCGCGCGGGATCGCATGCAGGATCTTCTGGTCGGCCGGGATCGCCACCGCCTTGGCCGCGTCCAGCACGCGATCCAGGTCGCCCCAGGTCACTTCGCCGTCGCGGATCGGCACGATGCCGGGCGAGTTCTTGCACTGCACGTGGTTGCCGGAGATCGAGGCATACACCGAGCGGATCTCGCAGCCGGCCATCAGCTCGGCTTCTTCGACCGCACGCTGGATGGACTGCACGGTCGATTCGATATCGACCACCACGCCGCGCTTGAGACCGCGCGATTCGTGCGAGCCGATGCCGATGACCTCGATCGGATTGCCCGGCGAATACTCGCCGACCAGCGCCACCACCTTGGAGGTGCCGATATCCAGACCGACGATCAGTGATTTGTCACCCTTGCGATTCATGTCCTGTCCTGCGTCCTGTGCGCCACATTGGCCGGCGCGGCCGGTGCGGCCGGAGCCGGGGTACCCCAGCTCAGCGTGAAACCATTGGTGTATCGGAGGTCGGCGCGCTCGATCGGCGCCGCCTGGTTGGCCAGCTGCGGCAGCACGCGCACGAAGCGCTGCAGGCGCGAACGGGCATCGTCGCGGCCGACGACCACTTCGGTGCCGTTGCTCAACACCAGCGACCAGCTGCCGCGTGCGTCCATGGTGACCCGCTTGACGTCCACCCCGGCCGGCGCGAACAGCGCACGCGCGTCGTTGTAGAGCGCCACCACTTCTTCGGTCTGGCTGTCCGGACCATCGAGGTCGGGCAGCTCCAGGTCCTGCAGCTTCTTCGGCGTGGCGAACAGCTTGCCCTGTTCGGAGAGCAGGCGGTCATTGCCCCAGCGCGCGAACGGCTTGTGCTCGACCAGCGTGATTTCCAGCACGTCGGGCCACTGCTTGCGGACTTGCGCGCTTTCGACCCACGGCAGGGTTTCGATCGCGTCCTGCGCATCCTGCAGCTTGACCGCGAAGAAACCGGACTTCGCATACGGCAGCACGACCTGCTGCAGCTGCTCGGCAGGCACCCGCTTGAACTCACCGTGCACGCGCAGCTTGGCCAACGGCCACCGCTCGGCACCGACCCAGCCGTTGAGCACCGCCACCACGGGCAGTGCCACGACCGACAGGGCCAGCAACCAGACGAAGATGCGCAGCACCGCGTTCATGCGTGGCTGTTCTCCTGCGCTGCGTGACCCGGCAGGGTCTGCTCGAGCACGCGCCAGACCAGCTCTTCAAAGCCGATCCCGGCCTGGCTCGCCGACTTGGGCACCAGCGAATGGCTGGTCATGCCCGGCGCGGTGTTCACTTCCAGCAGGTAGAAGCGGCCCGTGCCGCGGTCGCGCATCACGTCCACCCGGCCCCAGCCACGGCAGCCGGCGGCGCGGAACGCGGCCAGTGCGATGCGGCGGATCTCGATTTCGTCTTCGCCGTCCAGGCCCGGGCACAGGTACTGGGTGTCCTCGGCGATGTACTTGGCGTTGTAGTCGTACCACTGGCCCTTGGGCACGATGCGGATCGACGGCAGCGCCTGGTCGCCCAGGATCGCCACGGTCAGCTCGTCGCCGACCACCATCTGCTCCATCAGCAGCTGGCCGTCGTAACGCACGGCCAGCGCGACCGCCTCATCCAGCCCGGCGTCTTCGGTGACCCGGCTGATACCGACGCTGGACCCTTCGTTGGCCGGCTTCACCACCACCGGCAGGCCGAGTTCGGCGGCGGCGGCGTGGACATCGGCGGCCTGGTCCAGCGCGATGAAGCGCGGGGTCGGCAGGCCGTGCGACAACCACACCTGCTTGGTGCGGATCTTGTCCATGCTCAGCGCCGAGCCGAGCACGTCCGAGCCGGTGTACGGCACGCCGAAGGCTTCCATCAAGCCCTGCACTATGCCGTCCTCGCCACCGCCGTTGTGGCCGTGGAGAATGTTGAACACGCGGTCGAAGCGCTTCTCGACCAGCGCGAGCGCCAGGGCCGGGATGCCGTCGACCGCGATCGCATCGACGCCGCGCGCGCGCAGCGCTTCGATCACGTTGCGGCCGGAATCCAGCGAGACATTGCGCTCGCTGGAGGTGCCGCCCAGCAGCACGGCGACGCGGCCGAACAGGGCCGGGTCGGTGATGCGCAGCGGCGGGAAGATCAGCGCGTTCATGCCGCCGGGGTCTCCTGGAAGCCTTCGCCGGCGATCTGCTGGGCGATGTAGCCGATGTCACCCGCCCCCATCATCAGCAGCAGGTCACCGTCCTGCAGCACGTCGGGGAGCACGTGCGCCAGTTCGGCGGCATTGCCGACCACGACCGGCTCGCTGCGGCCGCGCGCGCGGATGGCGCGGGCCAGCGAACGCGAATCGGCGCCCGGGATCGGTGCTTCGCCGGCCGGGTAGACCTCGCTCAGCACCAGCGCGTCCACTTCGGACAGCACCGCGGCGAAGGCATCGAACTGATCGCGGGTACGGCTGTAACGGTGCGGCTGGAACGCCACGACCAGGCGCTGGCTTGGCCAGCCACCACGGGCGGCGGCGAACACGGCGGCCAGCTCACGCGGATGGTGGCCGTAGTCGTCGATCACGCGGACCTTGGCGCCGGTGTGCGTGGTGACGATGCCCAGGTCATTGAAGCGGCGGCCGATGCCGGCGAAACTTTCCAGCGCACGCGCGATCGCTTCCGGCGCCACGCCGAGCTGCCAGCCCACGGCCGCGGCGGCCAGGGCATTGAGCACGTTGTGCGCGCCCGGCAGGGCCAGCGTCACCGGGTGGCTGCTGCCTTCCGGCAGGCGCAGGGTGAAATGCATGCGCGGGCCGTCCTGGACCACGTCTTCGGCACGCACATCGGCGTTGCTGCTCATGCCATAGCTCATGACATGGCGCGGCGTCTGCGCGGCCAATGCGGCCACTTCCGGATCGTCGATGCACAGCACCGCCAGCCCGTAGAACGGCAGGCGCTGCAGGAATTCGGCGAACGCGGCCTGGACCCGGGCGAAATCGTTGCCGTAGTTTTCCAGGTGGTCCGAATCGATGTTGGTGATCACCGACACCAGCGGGTTCAGGCGCAGGAAGCTGCCATCGCTTTCGTCGGCTTCCGCCACCAGCCACTGGCCACCGCCGAGCTTGGCGTTGGCACCGGCGGCGAGCAGCTGGCCGCCGATCACGAAGGTCGGGTCCAGCCCGCCTTCGCTCAACACCGCGGCGGTGAGGCTGGTGGTGGTGGTCTTGCCATGCGTACCGGCCACCGCGATGCCGCGGCGGAAGCGCATCAGTTCGGCCAGCATCGCCGCGCGCGGCATGATCGGAATGCGCTGGCTGCGCGCTTCCATCAGTTCCGGATTGTCATCGCGGATCGCGCTGGAGACGACCACGCAGTCGGTGCCGAGCACGTTGGCCGCCGAGTGCCCGCGCATCACGCGCGCGCCCAGGCCGGCCAGGCGGCGGGTCGCGGCGTTGTCGGCGTTGTCCGAACCGGACACTTCATAGCCCAGCGTCAGCATCACTTCGGCGATGCCGCTCATGCCGGTGCCGCCGATGCCGACGAAGTGCACGCGAGGGAACGCGCGTACCAGGTCGTTGGTGTCGTGGAGGCGGCGGATCATGCGCGGCCTCGCGCCAGGCTGGCGCGCGTAGCGGTGTTCATTTGGATTCCTCGAGAATGATGTCGGCGATGCGCTCAGCGGCATCGACCTTGGCCAGGGCACGCGCGGCGTTGGCCATCTGCATGCGTCGGGCGGAATGTTCGGACAGTTCGCGCAACACGCCTTCCAGCTGTGTCGCCAGCGTTTCATCCTGCTTCAGCAATACGGCAGCGCCGCGCTCGACCAGATACTCCGCATTGCGGGTCTGGTGATCGTCGACGGCCGCCGCGAACGGGACCAGCACGCTGCCCACGCCAACCGCGCACAGCTCGGCCAGGGTGGAGGCGCCGGAGCGGCAGACGACCAGATCGGCCCAGGCGAATGCCTCGGCCATATCGGCAATGAACGGTTCCACGCTGGCCTGCACGCCGGCATCGGCATACGCCTGCAGCGCTTCGGCGTGCAGCTTCTCGCCGCTCTGGTGGCGTACCTGCACCGGCATGCCGGTGCCCAGCGCGGCCAGTGCCTTGGGCACCGCGTTGTTGAGCACGCGTGCCCCCTGGCTGCCACCGAGCACCAGCAGGCGCAACGGGCCCTGCCGGTTGGCCAGGCGCAGCTCGGGCGGGGTGATCGCGGCGATCTCGGCGCGGACCGGATTGCCGACCGCCTCCTCCCGCTTCGCGAAGCTGCCCGGGAAGCCGGCCAACACGCGACGCGCGACACGCGACAGCACGCGGTTGGTCAGGCCCGGGGCGCGGTTCTGTTCGTGCACCAGCAGCGGCAGGCCGTGCAGGTGCGCGGCGATGCCGCCGGGGCCGGAGGCGTAACCACCGAACGCAATCACGGCACGCGGCTGGCGATCACGGATGAGGAAGCCGGCCGCGCGGACCGCGCGCAGCAGGCGGAACGGCGCGCCGAGCAGGGACAGCCTGCCCTTGCCGCGCAGGCCACCGATGGCCAGCGTATCGATGTGGATGCCCTGCTGCGGCACCAGGCGCGTTTCCATCGCGCCATCGGCACCGAGCCAGGTGACCGGCACGCCGCGTTCGCGCAGCACCTTGGCCACGGCCAGGCCGGGGAAGATGTGCCCACCGGTGCCGCCGGCCATGATCATGACCGGGCGCTGGGACGGATCGAGGCGAGGCGTGCTCATCCCATCCTCCCGAGCGTCGGTTCGATGCGCTGCTGCATGCGGCTGGTGCCACGGGGTGCGCTGTCACGCGGTGCGGCATCGCGCGCGGCGCTGTCCTGCATCGCCGCCGCAATCGCGCTGGCGCTGTCGGCCTTGGGCACGTCGCCCGGCAGCGGGCCCTCCTGGTCGGCGCCCATGCGCACGGCCTGGCGGCGCTCGGCGCGGTCCAGTTCATAGGACACGCGCAGCAGCAGGCCCATCGCCACGCAGGTCATCAGCACGCTCGAGCCGCCGGAGGAGATCAGCGGCAGGGTCAGGCCCTTGGTCGGCAGGATGCCGAGGTTGACCCCGATCGAGACGAAGCTCTGCATGCTGATCCACAGGCCGATGCCGAAGGCGATGTAGCCGGAGAAGTGGCGCTTCATTTCCACGCAGCGCATGCCCAGCCAGAAGGTGCGGCCGACCAGCAGCGCATACAGCGAGATGATCAGGCAGGTGCCGAGGAAACCCAGCTCCTCGGCGGTCACCGAGAAGATGAAGTCGGTATGCGCTTCGGGCAGGTAATAGAGCTTCTGCACCGAGTTGCCCAGGCCCACGCCGGTCCACTCGCCACGGCCCACGGCCATCAGCGCATTGGACAGCTGGTAGCCGTCACCCTGCTGATCGGCCCACGGGTCCAGGAAGGAGGTGATGCGGCGCATGCGGTACGGTTCGATGATCGCCAGCGCGCTCATGCCGACCATGCCGATGATCACCGGCATGGACATGCGCGGCATGTTGACCCCACCCAGCACCAGCATGCCGGCGGTGATCGCCAGCAGCAGGGTGGAGGAGCCGAAGTCCGGCTGCAGCAGCAGCAGCACGACCAGCGCGCCGGCCACGCCGAGCGGCTTGAGCATCGCCGGCCAGGTGGCGTTGACCTCGTCGCGGAAGCGGACGAGATAGCTGGACAGCCACACGATGTACAGCACCTTGACCGCTTCGACGGTCTGGAACTTGGAGATGCCGAGGTTGATCCAGCGGCGGGCACCGTTGACGCTGCTGCCCAGGCCGGGGATGAACACCACCACCAGCAGCGCGAAGCAGCCCAGCAGCAGGATCTGGTTGTACTGCTCGATGCTCTTGAGCTCGGTGCGCATGGCGATGATCGCCAGGCCGATACCCACCGCCAGGAAGATCAGGTGGCGGTTGAGGTAGTAGAACGGACTGCTCATCAGCGCGATCGAGCTCGACGCGACCATCACCACGCCCAGCCCGGTGAGCGTGATGATCGCGCCCAGCAGCCACTTGTCGAAGTGGCCTCCGATGGCTTCCAGGCGGGTGGCTTGGCGCGACAGGTCGTTCATCAGCGGACCTTCAACGTGGCCAGGCCGATCAGGACCAGCACGACCGAGATGATCCAGAAACGCACGATCACGCGCGGCTCCGGCCAGCCCTTCAGTTCGAAGTGGTGGTGGATCGGCGCCATGCGGAACACGCGCTTGCCGGTCAGCTTGAACGAGGCGACCTGGATCATCACCGACAGGGTCTCGATCACGAACACGCCGCCCATGACCACCAGCACCAGTTCCTGGCGGGTGATCACCGCGATGGTGCCCAGCACCGCACCCAGCGCCAGCGCGCCGATGTCGCCCATGAAAACCATGGCCGGATAGGTGTTGAACCACAGGAAGCCCAGGCCCGCACCGGCGATCGCCGCGCAGATGATGACCAGCTCACCGGCACCCGGGATCTGCGGGATCTGCAGGTAGCTGGAGAACACCACGTTGCCCGAGGCATAGGCGAACACGCCCAGTGCGCACGCGACCAGCACGGTCGGCATGATCGCCAGCCCGTCCAGGCCGTCGGTCAGGTTGACTGCGTTGGAGAAGCCGACGATCCAGAAATACGCGATGGCCACGAAGCTGATGCCGGCCAGCGGCAGCGCGATCGACTTGAACATCGGGATGTAGAACGTCATCGCCGCCGGGACATCGGCGGTGTAGAACAGGAACAGACCCGCGGCCAGGCCGAAGATCGACTGCAGCAGGTACTTCCAGCGCGACTTCAGGCCGTTCGGGTCGCGGCGGACGATCTTGATCCAGTCGTCGTACCAGCCGATCGCGCCGAAGCAGAGCATCACGGCCAGCACCAGCCAGACGTAACGGTTGCGCAGGTCGGCCCACAGCAGCACCGACAGCGTGATCGTCAGCAGGATCAGCGAGCCGCCCATGGTCGGCGTGCCGGCCTTGGCGAAATGGGTCTGCGGACCATCCGTACGGATCGGCTGGCCACCCTTGAACTGGGCGAGCTTGCGGATCATCGCCGGGCCAAGCCACAGCGACAGGAACAGGGCGGTCAGCGCCGCGAGGATGCCGCGCAGGGTCAGGTAGCCGAACAGCCCGAACAGGCTCTCCAACTGCTGCAGCCATCGGGCCAGTTCAAGCAACATTGGGGGTTTCCTCTCCTTGCGCGAGCAGCGCTTTGACGATCGTGTCCATGGCGCTGCCACGCGAGCCCTTGACCAGGCAGCGCACGCCGGCATGCAGTTCGCTGGCGAGCGCGGCGGCCAGGGCCTGGTGGCTCTGGAAATGCTGGCCGCCTTCACCGAAGGCGGTCGACGCGGCGGCGCTCAGCGGGCCGAGCGTGTACAGCCGCTTCAGGCCGACCTCGCGGGCACGGCGGCCGGCCTGGGCATGCAGCGCCTCGCCGTCCGGGCCGAGTTCGCGCATGTCGCCCAGCACCAGCCAGCCTTCTTCCTTCGCGCCGGCCAGGGCATCGATGGCGGCCGCCAGCGAGCCCGGGTTGGCGTTGTAACTATCATCGACCAGCACCGCACCGCTCGGCAGCTGGTGCGCGATCTGGCGGCCCGGGACCGGCTCGGCGCGGGCCAGCCCGGCGGCGATCTGCGCCAGCGTGATGCCCGCGGCCAGCGCCAGCGAGGCGGCGGCCAGCGCATTGCTGATGTTGTGCCGGCCCGGCAGGCCCAGCGTGATCTCTGCATCGCCCTGCGGCGTGGACAGCACGAACTGGCTGCCCTGCGCGGCCGGACGGATCGCACGCGCGCTGACATCGGCGCTGTGGTCCAGGCCGTAACGCAGCACGCGGCAGCGCGGTGGCTGGCCGACGATGTGCTGTTCGAACCAGATCCCGAAGGCGTCATCGGCATTGATCACGGCCACGCCATCGGAGGGCAGCGCCGCATAGATCGCGCCCTTGGTGGTGGCCACGCCCTGCAGGCTGCCCATGCGCTCCAGATGCGCCGGGGCGATGTTGTTCACCAGCGCGTAGTGCGGGCGCACGATCTCGGTCAGGTAGGCGATGTCGCCCGGCTTGCCGGCGCCCATCTCGTAGACGGCGAAATCGGCGTCTTCGGGCGCATCGAGCACGGCCAGCGGCAGGCCGATCTCGTTGTTGCGGTTGCCCGGGTTGGCGTAGACCACCTTGCGGTCGTCATGCGCGACCTGTTCCAGGATCGCCAGCAGCAGGCTCTTGACGCTGGTCTTGCCGTTGCTGCCGGTGATCGCGAACACCGCGGTGTCGCGGTCGCGCTGCATGCCGGCGGCGATGCGCCCCAGGGCATGCTCGCTGTCGGCGACCACGATCTGCGGCAGCGCCACATCCAGCAGGCGCTCGACCAGCATCGCCGAGGCACCGCGCGCCAACGCGTCGGCCGCGAAGTCATGGCCATCGAAGCGCTCGCCACGCAGGGCCACGTACAGGCTGCCCGGGGCGAGCGTGCGGGTGTCATTGCTGATGGCATCGATGGCGGTGTCTTCGCCATGGATCTCGCCACCGGCCCAGTGGGCGATCAGCGACAGCGGGGTGCGCTTCATTCGTTCACCCCCGCGCGCGCGGCCAGCACACGGCCGGCCACTTCGGTGTCATCGAAGGCGTGCTTGACCCCGTGGATCTCCTGGTAGGGCTCGTGGCCCTTGCCGGCGATCAACACGATGTCGCCCGCGCCGGCCTGGCCGATCGCGGTGGCGATCGCGGCGGCGCGGTCGCGCTGCACGGTGACGGCAGCGGGTGCATCAAATCCCTTGAGGATGTCGGCCACGATCACGTCGCCGTCTTCGCCGCGCGGGTTGTCGTCGGTGACGATGACCACGTCGGCATGCCGTTCCGCGATGGCGGCCATCTGGGGACGCTTGCCGGTATCGCGTTCGCCGCCGCAGCCGAACACGCAGACCAGCCGCCCGGCCAGATGGCCCTGCACGCTGGTCAAGGCCTGTTCCAGCGCATCCGGGGTGTGGGCGTAATCGACCACGACGGTGGGCAGGCCGCCCTCACCGCCCAGGCGGTTCATGCGGCCGGCGATCGGCTGCAGCTGCGAGAGCAGCGCGGCGATCGCGGCCGGGGCGTGGTCCAGCGCATGCAGCGCACCGGCGACCGCCAGCAGGTTGTCGACATTGAAACGCCCCAGCAGCGGCGACTGCACCGGATGCCGCTGGCCGTCGACCATCAGGTCGAAGGCGATGCCGCGGCCGTCCAGGGTGAGCGAATCAGCGCGCAGAGTGGCCTGCGCGGCACCGCGCGAGCTCACGCCGATCGGGCGCACGCTGTCGCCGACGGTGCGCAGCAGTTCGCTGCCGAAGCTGTCATCCAGATTGACCACGGCGGCCTTGAGTCCGTCGCGGTGGAACAGCTTGGCCTTGGCCGCGCCGTACTGCGCCATGTCGCCGTGATAGTCCAGATGGTCGCGGGTGAGATTGGTGAACACCGCCACGTCGTAATGGACGGCATCCACGCGGCCCTGGTCGAGCGCGTGCGAACTGACTTCCATCGCCACGGCCTGGGCTCCGCCATCGCGCAGCTGGGCCAGAACGTCATGCATCTGCAGCACCAGCGGCGTGGTGAAACCGGTCGGCACGACATCGCCATAAAGACCGACGCCCAGCGTGCCGATGCTGCCACTGCGGGTGCCGAGCAGGTGCCAGGCCTGGGCCAGCAGCTGCACGGTGGAGGTCTTGCCGTTGGTGCCGGTCACGCCGACCATCGTCATCGCGCGCGAGGGATGGCCATGGAACTGGTCGGCCATCGCCCCCATGCGGTGGCGCAGGCCCGGCACGGCAATCGCATCGACCGGCGCAGGCAGCTCGGCCGGGGCCGGCGGGTCGAACAGGATCGCCCCGGCGCCATTGGCGCGGGCCTGGTCGACAAAGCCCAGCCCGTGCGCGCCGAAACCGGCGATCGCCACGAAGGCATTGCCCGGGCGCACCGCGCGGCTGTCCAGCACCAGGCCGGTGATGGTCGGGTCGTGGCTCAGCGCCACATCGGGAAGCAACTGCGACAGCAACATCATCTGGCTCATTGCGTGCCTCCCTGCGCGGGCGGCACTGTGGCGTGCGCGCTGGGCAGCGCGGCATCGAATTCTGCGGCGGCGTCGGGCGCGATCACCGTTTCCGGTGGCGGCGTCGGCAACGACGAGGCGGTATGCCCCAGCTTTCCGGACTGCTGCGCGGCCAGCCACGACTCGATGTCATCCGGCGGCACGTCCATCAGGCGCAGCGCGCCCTCCATGACGTTGTGGAACACCGGCGCGGACACCAGGCCGCCGTAGTACTTGCCGCCCTGCGGGTCGTTGATCACGATCACCGTGGCGAAGCGCGGATTGGTGGCCGGCACCACGCCGGCGAACAGCGCGTTGTAATGCCCGCGCTCGTACCCGCCCGGCCCCGCCTTGCGGGCGGTACCGGTCTTGCCGGCCACGTGGTAACCCAGCACCGCCGCCTGCTTGGCGCCGCCCTGGGTGACCACGGTTTCCATCATCGCCACCACATCCTTGGCGATGTTCTCGTCGATGATCTGCTTGCCTTCGTTGCGCTGGCCCTTGACGAAGGTCGGCGCGATCAGCTTGCCGCCGTTGCCCAGCGCCGAATAGGCGGTCGCGATCTGCAGCGGGCTGACATTCAGGCCGTAGCCGTAGGACATGGTGGTCTTGGACGGACCACTCCAGCGCGCCGGGCGCGGCAGCACGCCGGCCGATTCGCCGGGGAAGCCGCTGTGCGGGGCGACGCCATAGCCGAAGCTGTGGATGTGGTCGTAGAAGACCTGGTCCGGCATCTTGGCCGCGATCTTGGCCGCGCCGATGTTCGAACTGCGGGTGATCACGCCGGTGACGTTGAGCACGCCATTGTTCCGCGGCACGTCCTTGATGGTGTAGCGGCCAAGCGCCATGTAGCCCGGGTTGGTGTCCACCGTGGTGTCCTTGGTGACCACGCCGGACTGCAGCGCCGAGGCGATGGTCAGCGGCTTCATCGTCGAACCCGGCTCGACCAGGTCGGTCACCGCGCGGTTGCGACGGGTGTCCGGTGCCGCGCCGCCCACGGCATTGGGGTTGTAGGTCGGCAGGTTGACCATGGCCAGGATCTCGCCGGTGGCGACGTCCATGATCACCATCGAGCCACCCGCGGCCTTGTTCTCGATCAGCGCGTTGCGCAGCTCCTTGAAGGCCAGGAACTGGATGCGGCGGTCGATGCTGAGGGTGAGGTCCTTGCCCGGCTCGGCGGCGCGCAGCAGATCGCTCTCCACCGTGTCGCCCTTGCGGTTGCGGATCACGCGCTTGGCGCCGGCCTTGCCGCGCAGCCATTCGTCGAAGGCCAGCTCCAGCCCTTCCTGGCCGCGGTCGTCGATGTTGGTGAAGCCGAGCACGTGCGCCATCGCCTCACCCTGCGGGTAGAAGCGGCGGAACTCGCGCTGCGAGGCCACGCCCGGAATCTTCAGCGCGACCACTTTTTCCGCGTCGTCCGGATTGATCCGGCGGCGCAGGTACATGAATTCCTTGTCCGCCTTCTGCGAGAGCTTGGAGGTCAGCTCGTCCAGCGGCATGCCCAGCGCGGTGGCCAGCTCGGGGATGCGGTCCGGCGAGCGCAGCAGTTCCTGCGGGTTGACCCAGATCGAGGCGACCGGAGTGGACACCGCCACCGGCTCGCCATTGCGATCGGTGATCATGCCGCGCGAGGTGTTGATCGGCAGTTCGCGCAGGTAACGGGCTTCGCCCTGGCGCTGGTAGAACTCGCTGTTGATGATCTGCACGTAGGCGGCGCGGCCGACCAGCGAGACCGAACACAGGCCGAGCGCCAGCCCCACCCACTTCAGGCGCTGGCGGAGGTTGAAGCTGTTGCGCGCACGGTTGCGGCCGGACTTGTTCATGGCCGGATCACCACGACATCGGCGGCTTCGGGGAACTTCATGCCCAGGCGCTCGCGCGCGACGCGGTCGACCCGGGTCGCCTCGGCCAGGGTGGCCTGCTCGAGCTGCAGGCGACCGAACTCGATGTTGATCTCATCGCGCGCACGCTCGACCCGCGACAACTCCACGAAGGTCTGGCGGTGGCGATGGCGCATGAACACCACGCCGATCGCCGAAGCGATGGTGCAGGCCAGCAGCACGATCAACAGCAGGCGGCTCATCCGGCCACCCCGCGCTTCTCGGCGACGCGCAGCACGGCGCTGCGCGAGCGCGGATTGACCGCCAGCTCATCGTCTTCTGCCTTGATGGCGCCACCGTGCAGGTCCAGCGTCGGCACGAACGCGGCCAGCTCGGGCAGCCGGCGATTGCTCGGCGGGGCTTTGGCGTGGCGGTTCATGAACTGTTTGACGATGCGGTCTTCCAGCGAATGGAAGCTGATCACCGCCAGCCGGCCACCGGGCTTGAGCCGCGCCATCGCCGCGTCCAGGCCCGCCTCAAGGTCGGCCAGTTCGCGGTTGATATGGATGCGGATCGCCTGGAAGCTGCGCGTGGCCGGGTGGATCTTGTCCTTGCCACGCGGCATCACCGAGGCGATCAACTCGGCCAGCTCGGCGGTGCGGGTGAAGGGTTGCTTGTCGCGGCGGGCGACGATGGCCTTGGCGATGCGGCGGCCCTGGCGCTCTTCGCCGTAGGTCCACAGCACGTCCATCAGCTCGCGCTCTTCAACGCGATTGAGCCACTGCGCCGCGCTTTCGCCGCTGTCCGGATCCATGCGCATGTCCAGCGGGCCGTCCTTGCCGAAGCTGAAACCGCGCTCGGCGACATCCAGCTGGGGCGAGGACACGCCCAAGTCGAACAGCACGCCATCCAGGCCCTCGGCGGTGGCGTCCCAGTGCAGCAGGTCGGCGAAGCTGCCACGGAAGATCGAGACGCGCGGGTCCGGCGCGAAATCACGCTCGGCTACCGCAATCGCCTCGGGATCCTTGTCCATGACCAGCAGCCGGCCTCCAGGACCGAGTTGCTCGAGCACGCCGCGGGCGTGACCGCCACGACCAAACGTGCCATCGAGATACACTCCGTTTTCGATCACCCTCAGGCCATCCAGGACCTGCGTGTACAGGACCGGCAGGTGGCCCGCCGGCGACTGCGACACCGGAAGGTGACCGGTCTGCGCTGCTCCGCGCATCCGGGCACCCCGGCTCACAACTTCAGGTCGAGCAACCCATCGCCGAGATCCTCGTCAGACAACGTCTGCTGGATCAACGCGCGATGAGCCTGCTCGCTCCACAATTCGAATTTGTCGCCCATACCGAGCAGCACCGCCTTCTTTTCAATGCCAACGGCACCACGGTGGCTGGCGGGAATACTGATGCGGCCGTTGGCGTCCAGCTCCAGATGCGCGGCCGAACCGACCAGCTTCTGTTGCAGCAGACGCACGACGCGCTGTGTGTTGGGCTTGGACATGACGTCGTCACGGACGCGTTCCCATTCCTGTTCGGCGTACAGCCACAGACAGCCGGACTCGAACGGGTTGTAGGTCAGGACCAGACGGTTGTTGCTCACACGCGCGACAAGGTCGCGATGCGCGGTCGGAACCGCCATGCGCCCTTTGTCGTCAACAGTGATGGCCGTCTCGCCTTGAAACACGACGTTTTCACCTTTCCTTCGCCCGGTGAAACATTGAACCACGAAAAACCACAAAAAACCCGGTTTCCCCTCTGATGCCCACCTTAGCAGTGCCGATTGGGTTGTCAACAACTTTGCGAAGGGGAAATCACTTTGAACATCAAGGGCTTGCATCAATGTTTAGAGACTTGTTCAAGGCTTATCCACAAGTTGCTGTTTCGTCTCATTTTTTGAGATTTCGCCGAAGTTCAGGCCTGTGGAGACCGCGTGAAACATCGGCCCGTATTCAGTCCGGGCCCGGTCGCCATCGCCTCGGTGCTGCGCAGAACCGGCACACTGGGAGGCATGTGTCTGCTCGCCCTTGCCTGGAAAACGCACCTCCGCTGGCAGCTGGTGATGGCCGGCAACCGCGATGAATTCCACGCGAGGCCTACCGCCGCCCTGCACCACTGGGCCCCACCGGAGGACGGCATCGCCGCCGGTCGCGACCTGCGCTCGGGCGGCACCTGGGCCGGGATCGGCGCGGAAGGGCGCATGGCGGTGGTGACCAACGTGCGTGACCCCCTCGCCCGGCAGACCGGCCCGTCCCGCGGCGCGCTGGTGGCCGACTACCTGCGCGACGACGCGCCTGCCGCCCTGTTCGCCGACCAGCTGGCCCGGCGCGCGGTCGAGTTCGCTCCCTTCAATCTGCTGCTGGCCGACCGCGGCAGCTGCCAGTTCCTCGGCAACCACCCGCTGCACCGGCAATCGCTGGCCCCGGGCATCCACGGCATATCCAATGGCCCGCTGGATGCGCCGTGGCCGAAAACCGTGACATTGAACGCCGCCCTGCGCGCATGGGTGGACCTGGCCAGCGACGACCTGAGCCCGCTGTGGGACGCCCTGCGCGATGAGACCCGCGCCGACGACAGCGCGCTGCCGGATACGGGGATCGGCCTGGACCGCGAGCGCTGGCTGTCGTCCGCCTTCATCCGCAGCCCCGAGTACGGCACCCGCGCCAGCACGATCATCGCGCTGGACGCCGACGGCCAGGGCTTCATCGCCGAGCGGCGATTCGATGCGGAGGGTGACTGCATCGGCGAGACCCGGCTGACGACCACACGGCTGTCTGCGCCGAGGTGACGTGAATGTGGGACAATGCGCGCGGCGGAGTCGGCCAGACAGTCGCGTCATCCCTTGCGGATGCCGAGGAAAGTCCGGGCTCCACAGGGCAAGGTGCCAGGTAACGCCTGGGCGGCGCGAGCCGACGGAAAGTGCAACAGAAAGATACCGCCTACGTTTCCTTCGGGAAGCCGGTAAGGGTGAAATGGTGCGGTAAGAGCGCACCGCGAGTCTGGTAACAGACCGGCACGGCAAACCCCACCTGGAGCAAGACCAAATAGGGACCTAATGGCGTGGCCCGCGTCGGGTCCGGGTAGGTTGCTTGAGCGCTGCGGTGACGCAGCGCCTAGAAGAATGACTGTCCACGACAAAACCCGGCTTATCGGCCGGCTCCGCCCTTTCTTCGCGATGCCGCGAAGAAGCCCCACGGTTTGCGATGCAAACCGTGGGCCCCGGGCGCCACCAGCGTCCAATTCCCCGCGGCTGTCGCCGCGCCCCCTTTACTAAAGGGGGCTGTGCCTCCAGACGGTTGGCGTAGGGCGGCATTCAATCTGCACGCGCGGTAGAGCCACCCCATGGGTGGCTGCCTTACGTTCTGGCATCGCGTGCAGCCACCCATGGGGTGGCTCTACCTTCTTTGGCACCACGTGCAGCCACCCGTGGGGTGGCTCTACCCGCCCACGTGGGGCGATCAACCGCCGTACAGGGCTTTTCTGGGGGCACCGGTGATTTCCGCCGCCAGCTTGGCTGCGGTCGAGGGCGGCAGGTGCTCGCTCAGCTTGGCGTACAGGCGCCGTCCCTGGACCAGCTGGGCCTCCTCATCGTCGGCCGCGCCCTGCACCATCACCACGAACTCGCCCTTGCGCTGGTTGTCGTCCGCCTCGACCTGCTGCAGCAGCGAGGCCAGGTCACCGTCCAGCACGGTCTCGAACAGCTTGGTCAGCTCGCGCGCCAGCACCGCCGGGCGCTCGGGCCCGAACGCGGCGACCATGTCCGCCAGCGATTCGGTGATCCGGTGCGAGGATTCGTAGAACACCAGGGTGCGGGTTTCACCGGCCAGCGCATGCAGGCGCTCGCGGCGGCCGGAGGCCTTGGCCGGCAGGAAGCCTTCGAAGGTGAAGCGGTCGCTGGGCAGGCCGGCCACGCTGAGCGCGGCGATCGCGGCGCAGGCGCCGGGAATCGGGCTGACCTTGATCCCGGCTTCGCGCGCGGCGCGGACCAGGCGATAGCCCGGATCGCTGACCAGCGGCGTGCCGGCATCACTGACCAGCGCCAACGATTCGCCGGCCAGCAGGCGCGCCACGATCCGCTGCGACAACGCTTCTTCATTGTGGTCATGCAGCGCCACCAGCGGCTGCTGGATGCCGAAGTGGGCCAGCAGCTGGCCGGAGCGGCGGGTGTCCTCGGCGCAGATCGCGGCCACCGAACGCAGCACGTCCTGCGCGCGCGGGGTCAGATCGGCGAGGTTGCCGATCGGGGTGGCAACGACATACAGCGTGGGGACAGCACTCATCAGCGGCTCTTCCGTGGTCAAGGGTAGAATCGTACCGTTCCCCGGCCACGGCCGCTGCCCCCATCGAATGGACCTGATCATGAACAAGCCCGTCGTACGGATCTCCGCCCTTTCGTTGTCGCTGATGCTGCTTGCCGGCTGCGCCACGACCAGCTTCACCAGTGCGCCGGAATCACCGGCCCAGAGCCAGGCCCTGGCGCTGATCGAGCAGGGCAAGCCGCGCGATGCGGCGGTCCAGCTGGAAGCGCTGGCCAACACCCTGCGCGGCAGTGCCCGCAGCGCCGCCCTGGCCGATGCCGCGTTCGCCTGGCACGAAGCCGGCGATGCCGCCCGCGCCCGCACCCTGCTGGCCCAGGTCACCGCGCGCCAGCTCAGCGGCGCCAGCCTGCAGCGTTACCAGCTGACCACCGCCGAACTGGCCCTGGCCGACAAGCAACCGGCACAAGCGCTGGCCGCGCTGAAAGAACCGTCCGAAGCAGTGACGCCCGCGCTGCGTACGCGCTGGCAGCTGGCCCGCGCCAACGCATTGCAGGCCACCGGCGACAACCTCGGTGCCGCGCTCGAGCGCGCCCGTGCCCACGCCGCGCTGACCGGCAAGGCGCGCGCTGACAACCAGCAGGCCATCGCCGGCCTGCTCGGCACGCTGGACGATGCCACCCTGCGCGCCCGCACCGCGGCCTTGCCGGCCAACGAGCCGCTGTACAACTTCGCCGGCCGTGCGCTGATCGCCCGCGGCCTGCCGCTGCCGCGTCCGTTCGATCGCGAAGGCGCCTCGCAGTTCGATACCAGCAAGCGCCCGCCGGCGATGAGCGATGGCTACCGGCCGCCGGTGAAGATGGCCGTGCTGCTGCCGCTCAGCGGCCGCCTGGCCACTGCCGCGCAGCCGGTCCGGGATGGCCTGCTCAGCGGTTACTACGGTGAGACCCGCCGCCGCCCGGACATCCAGTTCATCGATACCGCCGGCACCGCCGCCGGTGCCGTGGCCGCCTACGACAAGGCGGTGACCGCCGGTGCCGATTTCATCGTCGGCCCGCTCGGCCGCGACGAAGTGGATGCCGTGTTCGGCCGCCGCGAGCTGCCGGTGCCGGTGCTCGCCCTGAACCGCGGCAAGGACACCCCGCCGGCTGGCAGCGCCGGTTTCTCGCTGGCCCCGGAAGACGACGGCATCATCGCCGCCGAGTACCTGCGCGGCCGCGAGCGCAGCAAGGTGCTGGTGATCCACAGCAACGACGACAACGGCCGCCGTGCCGCCGCCGCCTTCCGCGAGCGCTTTGCGCAGCGCGGTGGCCAGGTGGTGGCCACGATCGGCGTGAGCGACACGGTCGGCGACATCGGTGCGCAGGTGCGTGGCGCCGGCGCCATCGATGGCGTGCTGCTGGCGGTCAAGGCCCCGCAGGCGCGTGCGCTGACCCCGCAGCTGGCGCTGGCCGGTGCCGGTGGTGCGACCCGCGTCGGTACCTCGCAGCTGACCGTCGGTACCGGCAAGCCCGAGGAGGACATGGCGCTGGACGGCATCGTCTATCCGAACGAAGCCTGGAACGTGCGCGGCGTCCCCGGCCTGCCGGCCGCCTCCACCGCCGGCCAGATCCTGCCTTCGGCGCGCGGTGCGTCCGGCCGCCTGTTCGCGTTCGGCTTCGATGCCTGGAAGATCAGTGCCTACCTGGACAAGGTCGCGACTGAAGGCGGCCTGGCCGGCGCCACCGGCACCCTGTTCCTGGACAGCAACGGCAACGTGCTGCGGGTGCCGGCGTGGTCGACCTTCAGCGGCGGCCGGCCGATGCCGATCGCCACCAGCAACTGAAGCACGTGCCGACCGGGCGCGCGGTGCGTGGCGCGGCGGTGGAAGCCGCCGCCCAGGCCCATCTCCGCGATGCCGGGCTGCGCCCGGTCACCACCAACGCGCGCTATCGCGGCGGTGAGATCGACCTGATCATGCGCGACGGCGACGTCGTCGTGTTCGTCGAAGTGCGCTACCGCGCCAACGACCGCTTCGGTGGCGGCGCGGCCTCGGTGGACCGGCGCAAGCGACGCAAGCTGGTGCTCGCCGCGCAGCTGTTCCTGCAGTCGCATCCCTGGCTGGCCGAGCAGCCCTGCCGCTTCGACGTGGTCGAAGGCAGTGGCGATCCGCCGCAGCTGAACTGGCTGCGCGACGCGTTCCGGCTGGAGGACTGCTGATGCCCTCCATCTTCACCCACGCCGCCATTCCGCTGGCGCTGTGGTGCGCCGCCGATCGCGGCCGCATCGCCACGCCATTGCTGGCCGCCGGCGTCGTCGCGGCCATGCTGCCGGATGCCGACGTACTCGCCTTCGGGCTGCACATTCCCTACGCCGACAGCTTCGGCCATCGGGGCGCCAGTCATTCGATGCTGTTCGCCGCGCTGATGGCATTGCTCGCCGCGCTGCTGCACCGCCGCCTGCGCGCCACGGCGGTGCAGGCGGCCGCGTTCGTCGGTATCTGCGCGCTGTCTCACCCACTGCTGGATGCACTGACCTCCGGCGGTCTCGGCGTCGCGCTGTGGTGGCCGTGGAGCGGCGAACGTTTCTTCGCCCCGTGGCGACCGATCCGCGTCTCGCCCTTCGCGCCGCAGTTCTTCAGCGCGCGCGGCATGGCGACCGTCCTTTCCGAACTGCGTTGGGTCTGGCTGCCCCTGACCCTGGCCGTGATCGGCTGGCGGGCGATTCAACGTGCGCCCGTCTATTCCCGGACCTGATGATGACCCCTGCCCTGCCCGCCGCGTTCGCTGCCACCCTGCATGCCCTGCTGGGCGAGGACGGCTGGCGCACCGATGACCACGCACTCGAGGCACATGCGCAGGACAACTCCTGGCGGCATATGCGTCCTGCCGGCGTGGCGTTCCCGCGCGATCGCGAGCAGGTGGTCGCCCTGGTCCGCGCCTGCCGCGAGCACCGCATCGCGCTGGTCGCGCGTGGCGCGGGCACCGGCACCACCGGCGCCGCGGTGCCGATCGAAGGCAGCATCGTGCTCTCGTTCGCGCGCATGAACCGGATTCTCGCCATCCAGCCCGGCGACCGCTGCGCGATCGTCGAACCCGGCGTGCTCAACGGCGACCTGCAGCAGGCGCTGATGCCGCACGGCCTGTTCTGGCCACCGGATCCCTCCAGTGCGGAGATCTGCAGCATCGGTGGCAACCTCGCCTGCAATGCGGGGGGACCGCGCGCGGTGAAGTACGGCACCAGCCGCGACAACGTGCTCGGCCTGGTCGCGGTCACCGGCGCCGGCGAACTGATCACCTGCGGCGGCCCGTACACGAAGGACGCCACCGGTTACGACCTGACCCACCTGCTGGTCGGCAGCGAAGGCACGCTGGCGCTGATCGTGGAAGCCACCTTGAAGCTGACCCCGCTGCCGGTGACGCAGGCCGGGCTGCGCGTGCTCTACCGCGATGCGGATGCCGCCGCGCAGGCGGTGTCGCGCCTGATGGCGCAGCCGGTGGTGCCCACCCGCCTGGAATTCATGGATGCGCGCAGCCTTGAGCTGCTGCGACGCAATGGGGCCGAGGTGCCCGAGGCCGGCGCGATGCTGCTGGTGGAGGCCGACGGCGACCACGACACCCTGCCCTACCTGCTGCAGGCCCTGGCCGCGGCCGCCGAAGGCGACGGTCTGATCGCGCTGGACGTGGCGATGGAAGGCAGCGCGCGTGAAACCCTGTGGGCCGCGCGCAAGGCCCTGTCACCGGCGCTGCGCAGCATCGCCCCGGGCAAGATCAACGAAGACGTGGTGGTGCCGGTTTCGCGCATTCCCGCGCTGGTTGCCGGGGTGCAGGCGCTGTCGGCGGAGTTCGACCTGCCGATCGTCACCTTCGGCCATGCCGGCAACGGCAACCTGCACGTCAACATCCTCTACCACCCGGACGATGCCGGTGAAAACGCACGCGCGCATGCGGCGCTGCCGCGCGTGTTCGCGTTGACCCTCGCGCTGGGCGGCACGCTCTCCGGCGAACACGGCATCGGCCTGGCCAAACGCGATTTCATGGCGCAGGCGTTCACCCCGGCCACGCTGGCGGCGATGCGCGCGATCAAGGCCGCGCTGGATCCGGCGGGGATTCTCAACCCCGGGAAAGTGCTGCCGCCGGTGTAAGCCGTTCTAACCGCGTGCGGCGAAATGCTCGTAGCCACCATCGGTGGCGTCCGCATCGGCGCAGTGCACGCCCTGCCCTTCCACGATCCGCCCGATCCGGGTCAGCGGCAGGCCCAACGACGCCGACAAGGCCTCGATTCCCTCGCGCTGCGACGGCGCGACGGTGAAGCACAGTTCGTAATCATCGCCACCGCGCAGCGCGCAGTCGCGGGCGCCATCGCGTCCCAGCAGCGCGCGCAGCGCCGGTGAGATCGGCAATGCATCCGCATCGACCTCGGCGCGCACCTCGCTATGTGCGGCGATGTGGCCCAGATCGGCGAGCAGGCCATCGGAGATGTCCACGGCCGCATGCGCGTACGCACGCAGGCGCAGGCCGAGCGTGACCCGCGGGGTCGGACGCAGCAGGCGCTGGCGCAAGGTTTCGTCATCGCCGAGCAGGGTGGCGACCGCCACCTTCAACCGGTTCTGCTGCCACAGGCGCAGAGCGCCGGCCGCATCGCCCAGGCTGCCGCTGACCCAGATGTCGTCCCCCACCTGCGCGCGATCGCGGCGCAGCGCCTGGCCGGGCGCGACCTGGCCCATCGCGGTGACCGACAGCGACAACGGCCCCCGCGTGGTGTCGCCCCCGATCAACACGATGTCGTGTTCGTCGGCAAGCGCGAAGAAGCCATCGGCGAATGCCTCGATCCAGTCCGCGTCGGCATCCGGCAGGGACAGCGCCAACGTGCACCACGCCGGGCGGGCGCCCATCGCGGCGAGATCGGACAGGTTCACCGCCAGGGTTTTCCAGCCGACGTCGTAGGCCGGGGTTTCCGCCGGGAAATGCACGCCGCTGTTG
Organism: Stenotrophomonas sp. TWI1149; assembly: GCF_039673155.1. Classification (NCBI taxonomy): domain Bacteria; kingdom Pseudomonadati; phylum Pseudomonadota; class Gammaproteobacteria; order Lysobacterales; family Lysobacteraceae; genus Stenotrophomonas; species Stenotrophomonas sp. TWI1149. Next base: position 62,811 of record NZ_JBDJLB010000013.1, on the reverse strand, counting down.
AGCGTATCGACGGTGACCACCAGCTGCTCACCCGCACGCGGCTGCAGCAGCGCCGCGTCATCGCCGATGCCGAGCACGACATCGGCCCGCGCGGTGGTGCGCGCACGGATGCGGTCGATCAGAGCAAATTCGGCAAGCGACATGCGGCGGATCAGTGACCCGATTCGACCTTGCGCCACTCGACGGAGGCGCGGTCCAGCACACCATTGACGTAGGTGTGGCCATGCTCGGAACCGAAACGCTTGGCCGATTCGATCGCTTCATTGATCACGACGCGGTACGGCACGTCCAGGCGGAAGCGCATTTCATAGGCGGCCACGCGCAGCGCGGCGCGCTCGATCGCATCCACTTCTTCGATGCCACGGTCCAGGTACGGATCCAGCGCCGCGTCGAGATCCTTGCGGTTGTCGAGCACGCCGTGGACCAGCGCTTCGAAGTAGGCCAGATCGGCCACTTCGCGGGCCTGCTCGTGGGCGAACTGGGCGATCACGCTCTGCGCGTTGCCGCCCGAGATCTGCCACGCATAGATCGCCTGCAGCGCACGACGACGGGCGCGCGAACGCAGCACCGGGTCGACGCCATCGCGGCGGACGGGCTTTCCAGCAGGCTTGCCCTGGTTTGACTTGTTCATGGCAGCTGCTCCAGAAGATTGACCATTTCCAACGCCGTCAGTGCGGCTTCCTCACCCTTGTTGCCGTGGCTGCCGCCCGCGCGGGCTTCGGCATCCTCGACCCGCTCCACCGCCAGCACGCCATTGAGCACCGGCACGCCGAAGTCCAGTTGCACGCGCATCAGGCCCTCGGCGCAGCGGTCGGCCACGTGTTCGTAATGGCGCGTATCGCCCCGGATCACGCAGCCCAGGGTGATGATCGCGGCATGCTGATGGGCCGCCGCCAGACGCGCGGCGACCAGCGGCAGTTCCCATGCGCCGGGCACGCGGATCACGTCGATGGCGGACTCGTCGATCCCGTTGCCGGCCAGGCTCTGCCGCGCGCCGGCCACCAGCACGTCGGTGATGCGGGCGTTCCAGCGGCTGGCGAGGATGGCGAAACGGGCCTTTTCCGGAGTACGGAGGTCGCCTTCGTAATGGCTCATGTTCGGCGTGGGGTCCATTTAATAGGTGAATATTCTAGCGCATGGGCGCGTGTAGCCGGGTCGCCGCGCGTTACGGCACGGCTCGGGTGCAACAGCCCCCTGAGTCAGGGGGCTGCCGCGAAGCGGCGGGGCGTCAGCGCGCATGCGGTGACGTGTTCCCCACGGTCTCGACCACTTCCAGGCCATAGCCGGCCAGGCCGATCTGGCGGCGCGGCGTACCCAGCACCCGCAGCTTGCCCAGGCCCAGGTCGGACAGGATCTGCGCCCCCGCGCCGTTGCGGCGCCACTGGCTCACGTCCTTGTCCTTGCCGGGGGTGACCGGCGCCGGCTGCTGGCGCAGGCGGGCCAGCAGGCTGTTGGTGTCGCGCGGCGCGGACAGCACCACCATCACGCCGCGCTCGGCGGCGGCAATGGCGCGCAGGGCGTCGGTGGAGGCCACGCCGAAATCGTCGCGGCGCCAGTGCAGCAGGTCGGCCAGCGGGTTTTCGACCTGCACGCGGACCAGGGTCGGCTCGCTGTCCGGCGTACCGCGGACCAGGGCGAAGTGCAGGTCGTGGGCGATCCGGTCGCGGTAGGTGACCAGCGTGAACGGCCCGAACTCGGTCTCGATCTCGCGCTCGTCGACGCGCTCGACGGTCTTCTCGGTGGCCAGGCGGTAGGCGATCAGGTCGGCGATCGAGCCCATCTTCAGGCCGTGCTCGCGGGCGAACACCTCCAGCTCCGGGCGGCGCGCCATGCTGCCATCCGGGTTCAGGATCTCCACCAGCACACCGGCCGGCTCCAGGCCTGCCAGCAGGGCCAGATCGACGCCGGCCTCGGTATGCCCGGCGCGGGTCAGCACGCCGCCCGGCTGGGCGATCAGCGGGAAGATGTGGCCCGGCTGGTGCAGGTCGGCCGGCTTGGCGTCCGGCTTCACCGCGGTGCGGATGGTGTGCGCACGGTCGTAGGCCGAGATGCCGGTGGTGACCCCTTCGGCGGCCTCGATGCTGACCGTGAAGTTGGTCTGGAACTGCGCGGTATTGGCCTGGACCATCGGGGCCAGGCCCAGGTCGGCGGCGCGCTCGCGGGTCAGCGGCAGGCATACCAGGCCCCGGCCATGGGTGACCATGAAGTTGATGTCCGAGGGCTTGACCAGCTCGGCGGCCATGATCAGGTCGCCTTCGTTCTCGCGGTCTTCGTCATCGACGATGACGACCATGCGGCCGAGGCGGATGTCCTCGAGGATCTCGGGGATGGGGGCGAAATTCATGCGCGTGCTCCTGCACCCAACAAACGTTCGACGTAACGGGCGACCAGATCGATCTCGAGATTGACCGCACTGCCGACGGCCGTCGCGGCGAAGGCGGTGTTGGCCACGGTGTGCGGGATCAGCGCGACCTCGAAGCCCTGCTCGTCCACTTCGTTGACGGTCAGGCTGACCCCGTCCACGCAGATCGAGCCCTTCTTGGCGATGTAGCGCAGCAGCGCGGCCGGCGCAGCAAAGCGCCAGCGCTGGGCACGCGCATCGTCATGCACCGACAGCACCTGGCCGAGGCCATCGACATGGCCGCTGACCAGATGACCGCCGAGGCGATCGGTCGGGCGCATCGCGCGTTCGAGATTGATGACGGCGCCGACGGCCAGCTGGCCCAGCGTGGTCAGGCCCAGCGTCTCGGTCGAGGCGTCGGCCTGGAAGCGGGTGGCGTCGTGCGCGATGACGGTGAGGCAGACCCCGTTGATGGCGATGCTCTCGCCCATCTGCACGTTATCGAACGGCAGGGTGCCTACGTCAAAGGTAAAGCGGACATCGCCGCCAAGGGTGTCGCGTGCGGCCAGACGGCCGACGCCTTCGATGATTCCAGTAAACAAGGAACGTTCTCCGCGGAAAGTGAGCGAAAAACGCCGCAAGGCATATAGGTGCACGCCGAGCGCAAGGCCCGGCCGCACCGTCTTCTTTCATCCGGACTATACCGTCGGCTCCGGCATCGGACCGGATCTGCTGACCTTCCCGGGGAACGGGAAGCGCTCGCGGGCTCGTGCTTGCGCACCTACCGCCGGTGGGGAATCGCACCCCGCCCTGAAGACGTTTGTGTACCGGCGAACCGGCCCGGCTAGTGTAACAGGGCACCCTGACTGGGGGCTTTAAGTTAAATAAGTGTTAAGCTCACCAACTGCGCGCTGCGCCCTTGGAGAGAGGGGTGTCTGCGTCGGTTACTGATCGGGCCGCGGCGTCCGCGCCGCGCCATGATCGAACGGGTCCCGCAAGGGACCCGTTTTTTATGGGCGCAGCCGCAACCGCAGGTCGCCGCCCACCTGGCGCTGATCCACCACGCGCATCCGGCGCTGATCGTCCATCGCGTGGATGCCCAGGCCCGACAGCAGCGGCAGGCCATGCTCGCCGAGCAGCGTCGGGGCCTGGTAGAGCAGCAGTTCGTCGACCCAGCCGCCGGCCAGCAACGCACCCGCCAGCGTCGCGCCGGCTTCGGTATGCACGTCATTGATGCCGCGTTCGGCGAGCAGGGCCAGCACCGCACCCAGATCCAGTCGCCCGTCATGGCTGGGCACGCTGGCGAATTCGGCGTCGGCAATCGCCGGCGGACGGACCGCGGCGTCATGCAGATACAAGGTCGGCGCCCCGCCCTCGCGCACGCGTGCGCAGTCCAGCGAGCGCAGCCGTGCATCGAGCACGACGCGCAGCGGCGGCAGCACCTCGGTATCGGTCAGCCTGACAGTCAACATCGGGTCGTCGGCCAGCACCGTGGCGGCACCGGTCAAGATCGCGCCGGCCCGCGCGCGCCAGTGCTGGACGTCCTCGCGGGCGGCCGCACCGGTGATCCATTTAGAGCGGCCATCGGCCATCGCCGTGCGCCCATCCAGGCTGGCGGCGAGCTTCACCCGCACCCAGGGACGGCCGCGTTCGATGCGGGAGAGGAAGCCCTGGTTGAGTTCGCGCGCCTGCGCGGCCATCAGCCCTTCGGCCACCTCGATGCCGGCCTCGCGCAGCAGCACGAAACCACCGCCGTCGACCTTCGGGAACGGATCGCGCATCGCCGCGACCACCCGGCTCACGCCCGCCTCGATCAAGGCCAGCGCGCACGGCGAGGTACGGCCATGGTGCGCGCACGGCTCCAGGGTGACGTAGGCGGTGGCGCCGCGCGCCTGTTCGCCGGCCTGGCGCAGCGCGAACACTTCGGCGTGCGGGCCGCCGGTGCGCTGGTGCCAGCCCTCACCCACCACGACCTCATCGCGTGCGATCACGCAGCCGACCATCGGATTTGGCCGCGCGGTATACGCGGCGCGCTCGGCCAGGCGCAGCGCATGCGCCATGTGCTGGTGGTCGAGGGCGGTGAAGTCAGTCATGGCGGTGGGCGTCCGGCGGCAGGCAGCCGCGATGGTAGCCCAGCCGTGGTGGCCGTGATGCGGCGCGGCTCAGCCTTTCTTTTTCTTGGTCAGCGCGATCACGTCGCCGAGCAGCTGCAGCTGTTCGGTGCTGGAGGGCAGTTCGCGCTCGAGCTTCTCGATCTCCTCGCGGAAATCGGCCACGTCCTCGAAGCTGCGGTACACCGAGGCGAAACGCACGTAGCCCACGTGATCGAGCTTGCGCAGTTCGTTCATCACGAACTCGCCGACCTTGATCGAGGGGATTTCACGTTCGCCGCAGATACGCGCCTGCTGCATCACCGCGCGCACCGCCAGTTCGATCTTGTCTTCGGGGACCGGCCGCTTCTGCAGCGCGCGATCGAAACCACTGCGCACCTTGCGGGCATCGAAGGCCTCGCGGCTGCCGTCGCTTTTCACGATGGCCGGCAGTTTCAACTCGATGGTTTCCAGGGTACTGAAGCGCTCGTTGCAGGCCTCGCACTCGCGACGACGCCGGATCGTCGCGCCGTCTTCAGAGACGCGCGAATCGATCACACGGGTGTCGGCATGCTGGCAGAACGGACAATACATGGAACGCCTTGCATCAGGAAAACGTCATGCCGTGGTCACGGCAGCGTCGCAACGGTACCTGAGAGGGACCGGCTACAGCAAATGGACAGGGGAAGAGGCCAGCCCTGCCTAGCGGGCGCGCAGACGCAACCACAGCAGGTGCGCCGCGCAGGAGAGCAGCGGGAGCCCCGCCATCAGGACCAGGGCAGCGGCTGGCACGGCCGCATCGGACAGATGAAGGTGGAAGATCGACCGCACCAGGCCGGTCCAGGCAATGCCCGTTGCTGCCAGGGCGAGCAGCAGGCCTGCCCACCAGACCGTCGACGCCGCCGGAACCGTGCCGGAGCCGCCCTGCCACCACCGCCGGGCAAGGGTGAGCCAGGTCATGACGATGAGACTTGCGGTCCCGAACCACGCCGCTGCCCAGCCCGGCGCGTCGCCCGCCCCACCGTACTGGTGGAGCACGTCGCGCAGGCAAAGACCCACCAGCACGAACGCCGCCACGGCATGGGGGAGTCCAACCACACCGACGTGCAGCAGCAGGGCGCGCTGCCGCCTGCGATGGAGGTCCATCCGGTCAGTTGCCCTGGCTGCGCCGCAGCCGCACCAGCATGACCGCGGGCAGCATCAGCGGCGGCCCCGCCAGCAGCAGGACCAGTGCCATCGGACTCTCGGTGGCCTGCCAGAACGCCATCCCCACGACCGCCACGGCGGCAAGCGCGCCGATGGCCAGCGCACCCCACGCCCAGCGGCCGCTGTCCTGCAGGCCTGCGCGGCCGTGCCGCAGATAGCGGCCGCTCAACCACAGCCAACCGCCTACCCCGATCAGCCCCGCCGCGCCCCAGCCGCCGATCAACAGACGCGAGGCCCGGTCCAGATACGCCGGTTCGACGAACGCGACCCAGACCCCGATGGCGGCGAAGGTGCCGCCGCCGGCCATCCCGACGATGCCGCAGACCAGGGCCAGCACGGCGTAGGTACGCCGTTGCCGGCCCGCGTCCATATCAGCCGTAGACTGGGTACTTGCGGCACTGCGCGCTGACCGCGTCGCGGACGCGGGCGATCACGGCCTCGTCGGCCGGGGCGTCGAGCACGTCGGCGATCCAGTTGGCCAGGTCCACGCAGTCCTGTTCCAGGTAACCGCGCGTGGTGACCGCCGGGGTGCCCAGGCGCAGGCCCGAGGTCACGAACGGCGAACGCGGGTCGTTCGGCACGGAGTTCTTGTTGACGGTGATGTGGGCCAGGCCGAGCGCGGCTTCCGCATCCTTGCCCGAGACATCCTTGCCGATCATGTCGACCAGCATCAGGTGGTTCTGGGTACCGCCGGAGACGATCTTGTAGCCGCGCGCGATCAGCGTAGTCGCCATCGCCTGGGCATTCTTGACCACCTGCTGCTGGTAGGCCTTGAAGCCCGGCTCCAGCGCTTCCTTGAAGGCCACGGCCTTGCCGGCGATGACGTGCATCAGCGGACCGCCCTGGATGCCCGGGAACACGATGGACTGCAGCTTCTTCTGCAGTTCTTCGCTGGCCCCCTTGGCGATGATGATGCCGCCACGCGGGCCGCGCAGGGTCTTGTGGGTGGTCGAGGTGACCACGTGGGCGTGCGGCAGCGGGCTCGGGTAGACGCCGGCGGCGACCAGACCGGCCACGTGCGCCATGTCCACGAACAGGTAGGCACCGACCTTGTCGGCGATCGCGCGGAAGCGCGCCCAGTCGATGACCTGCGAGTAGGCCGAGAAGCCGGCGACGACCATCTTCGGCTTGTGCTCCAGGGCCAGGCGCTCGACCTCGTCATAGTCGATCAGGCCGGCTTCGTCGACACCGTACTGGACGGCGTTGAACAGCTTGCCCGAGGCATTGACCTTGGCCCCGTGGGTCAGGTGGCCGCCATGCGCCAGGCTCATGCCCAGGATGGTGTCGCCCGGCTGCAGCAGCGCGAAGTACACCGCCTGGTTGGCCTGCGAACCGCTGTGCGGCTGCACGTTGGCGTAGTCGGCATCGAACAGCTGCTTGAGGCGGTCGATGGCCAGCTGCTCGGCGATGTCCACGTATTCGCAGCCACCGTAGTAGCGCTTGCCCGGATAGCCTTCGGCGTACTTGTTGGTCAGCTGGCTGCCCTGGGCTTCCATCACTGCCGGACTGGTGTAGTTCTCGCTGGCGATCAGCTCGACGTGGTCTTCCTGGCGCTGGGTTTCGGCGGCGATGGCCTTGGCCAGTTCGGGATCGTAGGTTTCGATGCGGACGTCACGCGGGAACATCGGTTACTCCAGGCAGGCAGAGGGGGTACAGCGCGAGCCTTGGATTGTAGTCCGCGGGGGCGGGGCTGACCAATGGCGCCGCCCATCGGCGGCACCGCCGCATGCAGACCAGGACGCCAGCCGCGACGGCCCGCCGGGGAAACCGGAACGGCGCCCCGAAGGGCGCCGTTGCTGTTCACTTCCGCAGTGACCGGACCCGGCCTTACCGGTTGTTGATCACATAGTCCGCGATGATCCCGGTGGCGATGGCGACCAGCAGCAGGTTGCCGCGGTCGTCGCGGATCCAGTGGTGGTCGCGCGGCGGGCGGCGCACCGAGTAGCGGCTGTAATCGTTGACCACGTAGACCGGGCCGCCGTAGTACTCACGGTAGCGGTGGCCACGCGCCCAGCCGTAAGAGCCATACCCCGGCGCCGGGCGATAGACCACACGCGGCGGCGGCGGGCCCGGACGGTAGTAACCACGATTGTCGTAGCGATGATCGTAACGGCGGTCATGGCGGACCTCGCGACGGTCATGACGATCGTGCCGGTCATGGCGATCGTGACGGTTGTCGCGGCGGTCATCACGCCACTCCCGGCGGTCGTGACCGCGGCCGCGGTGGTCATCGGCAAAGGCCGGGGCCACGGTGCCCAAGGCCAGCAGCGAGGCAACGGCCCCGACCACAAATCGATTCATGCGCATGATTGGCCTCGCTTGGTGGGTTGATGGCTCCATCATGCGCACGGCGTCTGAACGGTCTCCGGCTGGAAACGGTTTCCAATTCAAGGGCTTTGACCCCGCATTCAGGCGGCGGCAAGCCCCAGGGCCGGTGGCTCCCGGCGGTCCTGATCGCTTCCGGCTATAATCGGGACATCCTTTTCTTCCATCTGTTCCTGTTCCGTTTGGAACGGGCGCAGGGTTGCGCCTTCGGAGACCTCATGTCCTCGCAATACATCTACACCATGAACCGCGTCAGCAAGGTGGTCCCGCCCAAGCGGCAGATCATCAAGGACATCTCGCTGTCGTTCTTCCCGGGTGCCAAGATCGGCCTGCTCGGCCTGAACGGCTCGGGCAAGTCGACGGTGCTCAAGATCATGGCCGGCGTGGATACCGACTTCGAGGGCGAAGCCCGTCCGCAGGCCGGCATCAAGGTCGGCTACCTGGCCCAGGAACCGGAGCTGGACCCGACCAAGACCGTGCGCGAGTCGGTCGAGGAAGGCGTGGGCGAGGTGCTGCAGGCCCAGGCCGCGCTGGACGCGGTGTACCTGGCCTATGCCGAAGAAGGCGCCGACTTCGACAAGCTGGCCAAGGAACAGGAGCGCCTGGAGGCGATCCTGGCCGCCGGTGACGCGCACACGCTGGAAAACCAGCTGGACGTGGCCGCCGATGCGCTGCGCCTGCCGCCGTGGGAAGCCGTGGTCGGCACCCTGTCCGGTGGTGAAAAGCGCCGCGTGGCGCTGTGCCGCCTGCTGCTGCAGAAGCCGGACATGCTGCTGCTCGACGAACCGACCAACCACCTGGACGCCGAGTCCGTGGAATGGCTGGAACAGTTCCTGGCGCGCTACACCGGCACCGTCGTGGCGGTCACCCATGACCGCTACTTCCTGGACAACGCCGCCGAGTGGATCCTGGAACTGGACCGCGGCCGCGGCATTCCGTGGAAGGGCAACTACACCGACTGGCTGACCCAGAAGGACGACCGCCTGCGCCAGGAAGACAACCAGGAAAAGTCCCGCCAGAAGGCGATCCAGAAGGAACTGGAATGGTCGCGCCAGAACGCCAAGGGCGGCCGTACCAAGGGCAAGGCGCGTCTTGCCCGCCTGGAAGAACTGCAGTCGGTGGACTACCAGAAGCGCAACGAGACCAACGAAATCTTCATCCCGCCGGGCGAGCGCCTGGGCAATGCGGTGATGGAGTTCAAGAATGTCTCCAAGAAGTTCGGTGATCGCCTGCTGTTCGACGACCTGAACTTCCTGGTGCCCGGTGGCGCGATCGTCGGCATCATCGGTCCCAACGGTGCCGGCAAGTCGACCCTGTTCAAGATGATCACCGGCCAGGAGAAGCCCGATACCGGCGAGATCGTGGTCGGCCCGACCGTCAAGCTGTCCTACGTGGACCAGAGCCGCGACGCGCTGGAGGGCAACCACAACGTCTTCCAGGAAATCGCCGGCGGCCTGGACATCCTCAACATCAACGGCGTGGAGATCCAGTCGCGCGCGTACATCGGCCGCTTCAACTTCAAGGGCCAGGACCAGCAGAAGCTGGTCGGTTCGCTGTCCGGTGGTGAGCGCGGCCGCCTGCACATGGCCAAGACCCTGCTGCAGGGTGGCAACGTGCTGCTGCTCGATGAACCGTCCAACGATCTGGACATCGAAACCCTGCGTGCGCTGGAAGATGCGCTGCTGGAGTTCCCGGGCAACACCTTCGTCATTTCGCATGACCGCTGGTTCCTGGATCGCATCGCGACCCACATCCTGGCCTTCGAAGGCAACTCGCATGTGGAGTTCTTCCAGGGCAACTACCGCGAGTACGAAGAAGACAAGCGCCGCCGCATGGGCGACGACGCCGCGCCGAAGCGGCTGCGCTTCAAGGCGCTGAAATAAGGGAATGAAGAACGGCCGCGCACTGCGCGGCCGTTTGCATTCCGGTAAGTCACGACCGTGGGTCGTGACGCCTTATCGTCACGAGATTCCACCATGTCCCTCCCCGAACGCCTGTTCCAGCTGCAGCAGCACGGCACCACCGTGCGCACCGAGTTGCTGGCCGGCCTGACCACTTTCCTGACGATGTCCTACATCGTCTTCGTCAACCCGGACATCCTGGCCACCACCGGCATGGACCCGGATGCCGTGTTCGTCGCCACCTGCCTGGCCGCCGCGCTGGGTTCGCTGGTGATGGCGTTCGCGGCCAATTTCCCGGTCGGCATGGCCCCCGGCATGGGCTTAAATGCGTTCTTCGCGTTCACCGTGGTCGGCGCTGCCGGGCTGCCCTGGCAGCAGGCACTGGCCGCTGTCTTCATTTCCGGGCTGGTGTTCCTGGTGCTGTCGCTGACGGGCGTGCGCGCCTGGCTGGTGGCGGGCATTCCGCCCTCGCTGCGGGCGGCGATCGTGGCCGGCATCGGCCTGTTCCTGGCGATCATCGCGCTGCAGAAGTCCGGCGTGATCATTGCCAACACCGATACCCTGGTCGCGCTGGGCCCGCTCAATACCGCACCGCCGCTGCTGGCACTGGCCGGTTTCCTGCTGATCGCCGTGCTGGAGGCGCGGCGGGTGCGCGGCGCGATCCTGATCGGCATCCTGGCGGTGACGGGCGCGGCATGGGCCTTGGGCGAGGTGCAGTACACCGAGCTGATCTCGCTGCCGCCGAGCCTGGCCCCGACCTTCCTTCAGCTCGATCTGCCCGGGCTGCTGCACCACGATGGCGGCGCGCCGATGGCGGTGCTGCTGCAGGTGGTGCTGGTGTTCGTGCTGGTGGAAGTGTTCGATGCCACCGGCACGCTGTACGGCGTGGTCGGTCGTGCCGGCCTGCTCAAGCTGCCGGGCGCACAGAAACGCTTCGGACGGGCCCTGTTGGCCGACAGCACCGCGATCGTGGCCGGCTCGCTGCTCGGGACCAGCAGCACCACCGCGTTCGCCGAAAGCGCCTCGGGCGTGCAGGCCGGTGGCCGCACCGGCCTGACCGCACTGGTGGTGGCCGCGCTGTTCCTGGCGGCGCTGCTGTTCTCGCCGCTGGCCAAGATGGTGCCCGGTTACGCCACCGCGCCCGCCCTGCTGTTCGTGGCCGGGCTGATGCTGCGCGAACTGGTGGACGTGGAATGGGGCGACCTGACCGAGTCCGTGCCGGCTGCGCTGTGCGCGTTGGCGATGCCGTTCACCTACTCGATCGCCAATGGCCTGGCGTTCGGCTTCATCGCGTATGCGGTGCTGAAGGCCGGCACCGGGCGCTGGCGCGAAGTGCATCCGGCCGTGTGGCTGGTGGCCGGCCTGTTCGTGCTGCGCTACGCGCTGGAATGAGCCACCTGGGCTGAGCGTCGTCGGCGCAAGCCAGGGTTCACCCCTCTACAACGCGGCTCTGGGATGATGGCGGCATGAGCGATTCCCCCGTGTTTCCCGATCTGCCTTCGCCCTTGCGTCGCCGGCTGCTGCGCGCGGCGCTGCTGGCGCCGGCGGTCGGCGCACTGGCCGCCCTGCCCGGCTGCTCGATCCCCACCCAGGTCGATGGCACGTTCCTGCAACCCTGGCGCAGCCACCTGGACTGGACGATGGCCGATTGGCAGCGCTCGGTGCAGCTGGCACAGCGGTTGGGTTGCAAACAGCTGGTGCTGCAGTGGGCGGGCATCCACGGCGCCCCGGAAGGCGATTGGCAGTTGCCCGATGCGAGCCTGCGGATGGTGTTCACCGCCGCGGGCGAAGCCGGCATGACGGTGCGGATGGGGCTGCCGTTCGAACAATCCTGGTGGAGGGCGATCGGCGGCGATGACGCCACCCTGCAGGCCTTCTTCGCCGACAGCCTGGGACGCGCGCAGCAGTGGCTGGCACAGGCGCCATGGGCGCGCCTGCAGGCCTTCGGTGGCTGGTACGTGCCCTATGAAATCGAGCAGTACCACTGGGCCGACGCGGCACGCGTGCAGGGCTTGGCGCAGTGGCTGCATGGCCTGCAGCAGGCCGCGCATGCGCAGGGCGGCGACTGTGCGATCTCCACCTACTTCAGCCGGCTGGAAACCACCGGCCGCCTCGAGACGGTGTGGGCCACCGTGCTGGACCGGGTGCCGCTGCGGCCGATGGTGCAGGACGGCGTGGGCGTTGCCGGCGCCGGCAACGTGCAGCAGCTCAAGCCGCTGCTGGCGATGCTGACCCGGCGCGGCGTCGCATTCGATGCGATCGTGGAGCTGTTCCGCGAACTGCCCGGCGAGAACAGCGACGGGACCCAGTTCAAGGGCGAGACCGCGGATGCGGCGCGGATCGAACGGCAGCTGGCCTGGGCCGCCGACAGCGGTGCCGAGCACGTTCTCGTATACGCGCTCGACCCGTGGTTGTCGCAGGACACGCCGCAGGCCAAGGCGCTGCGGCGGCACTGGGGGTTGTAGCGCGCGCGTTGGGCGTACCGACCAACGGTCGGTAGCTACCGGGGCCGCCGCGGTTACAACGTGCGGCCGATGATCTCGCGCAGGATCTCGCTGCTGCCACCGAAGATGCGCAACGCACGTGCGTCGGTCCAGGCGCGACCGATACCGTATTCACTACTGTACCCGTAGCCGCCGTGCAACTGCAGCAGGTCATCGAGCACCGCACCCTGCAGCTCGGTGGCGTTGAGCTTGGCCATCGCCGCCACCGTGGCATCCAGCCGGCCCTGCATCTGCAGCCCCAGGCACTCGTCCAGGAAGCTGCGCAGCATCGCCAGCTTCGCCGCCGCATCGGCGAGCACGAAACGGGTGTTCTGGTGGTCGATCAGGAAGCGGCCGAACGCCTTGCGCTGACGCACGTAGGCCACGGTCTCCGCCAGCATGCCTTCGGCCGACGCCGCCGCACGCAGGGCGATGGCCATGCGCTCGGCGGCCAGCTGTTCGCCGAGGTAGTCGAAGCCGCGCTGTTCGTCGCCGAGCAGATGCGAGACCGGCACCGCCACGTTCTCGAAGAACACCTCGCTGGTGTCCTGTGCGTGCTGGCCGATCTTGGCCATCGGCGCGCCGCGGGTGACGCCGGGCAGCGCAGTGTCCACGCAGAACAGGGTCAACCCGCGCGCGCCCAGCTCGGGCGCTACCGTGGCGACCACCACCACGACGTCGGCATTGCTGCCGTTGGTGATCCAGGTCTTCTGGCCATTGAGCAGGTAGTGATCGCCCTGGCGCTCGGCGCGGGTGCGGATCGCCTTGAGGTCGCTGCCCGCACCGGGCTCGGTCATGGCGATCGCACCGATCGCTTCGCCGCGCGCCATCGCCGGCAGCCAGCGCTCGCGTACCGGCGCGCTGGCGTACTGCATCAGGTACGGCGCGACCATGTCCGAGTGGATCGAGAAACCGATGCCCAGGTAGTTGGCGCGCGCCAACTCTTCGATCACGCAGGCAGCGTGGCCGAAATCACCACCGAGGCCGTAGGGTTCAGGCAGCTGGCAGTTGAGCAGGCCGGCCTCGCCCGCGGCGCGCCACAGCGAGCGCGGGGTGATGCCATCGCGTTCCCACTGCGCGTAGTGCGGGGCGATCTGCGCGGCGATGAAACGCCGTACCTGCTCGCGGAACAGTTCGTGGTCTTCGCGGAATACCGGACGCGACTGCATGGGTCAGCGGCCCACCGCATCGGTGCCGCTGAGCTGGCCCTGCAGGATCGGGGCGGTGGCGCTGCCGGTCAGGAACAGGCTGTAGTGGTCCCCCGGCTGCAGGGCCGGCAGTGCCACCGGCGCGCTCTCCTTGCCGCCGCACCCGGCGACCAGGCGCGCCTTGACCGGGTTGATGCCGCGCGCGCTGCTGCTGCCGGCGGCGACCGCCGGGAACACCACCGCGCCCTTGTCGGCCATCGCCAGGCGGCCCTGCGGGCAGCCGCTGGCAAGATTGTAGAAGCGGATCTCCGCCTTGAGCGCGTCGCTGGTGCCGCCGCCATCGGCGAGCGCGAGCAGCGGTTTGGAGGGTGCCGCCGGGTCCAGCACCAGCGTGCTGAAGCTGCCCGCCGCGACCTTGGGCTGGCTGCGGGGGGTACCGGCCACGCGCAGGGTGAACGGCCTGCCGCCCTCGACGATGGCATAGCGGGTCGCCCGCGTGGCCGGGCCGATGCTCTGCTCGGCGCCGTTGCCCACCGCGACCTTGAGCGCGGCACTGCCGGGATTGAGCACACGCACGAAGGCCGAGCCGGCCGGCGGCCGCGGGGCATAGAGCTGGGCCAGGCGGCCTTCCTGGCCGGCGGGCTGGGCGTGGCCGGCCAGCGGCGCGAGCGCCAGCAGGGCGAGGGCGAACGGGATCGGAGAGAGCTTCATCGTTTGGGTTCCTGGCTGCGGAGCGTGCGCGCCAGTGCATAGCGCTGCTCGAGTTGTCGGCGATCGACCTTGTTGCTGTTGCCGGTCGGCAACGCATCCACGGCGATCAGTTCAGAGGGAATCATGTAGGGCGGAACCCGGCGGCCGAGCTGTTCCTTCCAGTCCTGCAGCGCATCCGGCAGCGGCTGCACCAGACCCTCACCGGGCCGGGACAGTTCGACGAAGCCGATCATGCGCACCAGGCTGCCGTCGGGCCGGCGCAGCACCACCGCCGCACCCGCCACTACACCGTCGAGGGTGGAGAGTGACGCGTCCACTTCGGCCAGCTCGATGCGGTAACCGTTGAGCTTGATCTGGTCGTCCTTGCGCCCGCGGAAATACACCCGGCCCTGGTCGTCGAGATCGCCAAGGTCGCCACTGCGGTACGCACGCTTGCCGTGATGCTCGAACAACACCCCCTGGTCGAGATCCGGTCGATCCAGATAACCGCGCATCACGTGGTCGCCGGACATGCAGATCTCGCCGTCGTCGATGAAGACCTCGGCGTAGGGCTTGGCCACCCCGATCGGGAACGGGTTGGGCGCGGCCGCACGCAGGGCCGGGTCGATCTCCACCCAAGTGGTGGAACAGGTGGCCTCGGTGGGACCGTAGGAGTTGATGATGCGCGCCTGTGGAAAGCGCGCCCACAGTTCTTCGGCCACGCGCGGGGTCAGCGATTCGGCACCGAACACGAACACCTGCAGCGACGGCAGGTGCTCGGCGTTGAAGCGCGGGTTGAGCATCTGCTGGCGCACGAACGAAGGCGTGGACGCCCACACCGCCACCGCCGACTGACGCAGGTGTTCGACAAACCGTTCGCTGTCGGCGATCACCTCGCGCGGGCACAGCACGCAGCTGCCGCCCGTGCCAAGCGCACCGCACAGGTCGAACAACGAGAAGTCGAAGCTGAAGAGCATCTGGTTGAGGAAGGCCGGCGCCTCGCCCAGCTGCAGGCAGTCGGTGATCCAGCCGGTGAACAGCGCCACGCTGTCGCGGCCGATCTGCACGCCCTTGGGGTCGCCGGTACTGCCCGAGGTGAACATGATGTAGGCCAGGTCGGGCACGCTCAGCCCGCGCGGTGCATCGGCCCCGGGAGCGAAGCTGTCCGTCGCCGCATCGTAGACCGCGCCGGCATGGGTGAGCTGGGTGATGCGCTGCAGCCGCGCCGCCGGATTGATGGTGTCCACCGGCACGTAGGTGACGCCCATCTGCAGGCAGCCGAGCATGGCCACCACGAAGGCGGACTGCTTGTGCCCGGAGATCACCAGCGCATGCCCCGGCTGCACGCCGGCCGCCTGCGCGCGCACGATCCATGCCTGGGTCGCCGCATGCAGCGCGGCCCAGTCCAGGGTGCCGTCGGCGTCGTGCAGCGCCGGCGCATGCGGCGCGTGCTCCAGCGCGACGAAGCGGCAGTGGTCGAAATCGAAACGCATGCGGGTGCCTCCTGCAGGGGGGGATGGCTCAGCGCTGGTGCGCGGCCACGTAATCGGCCAGCACCTGCACCGAGTCGACCAGCGCATCGATCTCATCCACCGGCAACGTCACGCCGAGGCGGTCTTTGACTTCGACCATCAGCTGCACCTTGGACATCGAGTCGAACAGCGACTCCATGTATTCGTCCGGCTGCACGCGGATGCCGATCACTGCTTCGACGATGTCGATCAACTGGGCCTGGAGGGTCTGGATATCCATCGGGTTCACCTTGTCAGAACTGGAAGTAGAGGAAACGGGATTCTTTGTGCAGGCTCAGCAGCGACAGCCCCAGCATCAGCAGCATCACCAGCAGCCATTGCCAGTTGGGCTGCCAGCGCATCCACGCGCGCGGGGCCGGGCTCGGCTTGGCCAGCGACGGACCGTACACGCCCATGATCTGCTGGGCGTTCGGTGCCAGCCAGACAATGGCCAGCAGCACTAGGATGTAGAGCAGCTGCACGTGGTGGCCGGCCAGCAGGCGCCAGCTGTCGGCCAGGCCCATGCCGCCAAGGTAGCCCAGGTTCTCCAGGCTTTCCCAGCCGCGCATGCCGAACATGCCCTGGACCAGCTCCCACGCATCGTGCACGCCGTCGGCGCGGAAGAACGCCTGCGCCACCAGCACCGCGGCGAAGGTAAGCAGCACGTAGCCGGCGTGCTGGTACCAGCGCAGCTGGCGCAGCGCGGCCGGCTTGCGGCCGACGACGAACACGCGCCAGGCATGGTTGATGGACAGGTAGCCCGCATGCAGCAGGCCGAAGATCAGGAACTGCAGGCCCGCGCCGTGCCAGATGCCGGCCAGGCCCATCGCCCACACCGTGGGCAGCACGATCATCGAGGCGAAGCCGCCGGCCGACGCCACCGCGGTCGGTCCGGTGGCACGCCCGTGGCGAGTGCGCCAGCGTGTCACCGCCATCGCCACCGGGTAGTACAGGTAGGCGGTGATGTAGCGGGTCAGGGTCATGTGCCAGCGCGCCCAGAAGTCGATCACGCTGCTCGCCTTGTACGGCGAATTGAAGTTCAGCGGGAAACGGATGCCGAACATCCGGGCCAGGCCCAGCGCCATGTCCGAGTAGCCGGAGAAGTCGAAGTACAGCTGCAGCGCATAGCTGAGCGCGGTGGCCCAGGCGCCCCAGAACTGGACCTCGCCGGTAGCCGCGAAGCCCGCATCCGCATACGGGGCGATGCTGTCGGCCAGCAACACCTTCTTGGCCAGCCCGATCACGAACAGCATGCCGCCCACCGACAGATTGTCGGCATGGAAGCGGTAGGTTTCGCGCTTGCTGAACTGCGGCATCATCTCCTTGTGGTGGAGGATGGGGCCGGCGATCAGGTGCGGGAAGAAGGTCACGAACAGCACGTAGCTGAGCGGGCTGCGGTCGTTGACCACGCCGGCGCGGCAGTCGAGCAGGTAGCCGATCTGGGTGAAGGTGAAGAAGGAAATGCCCAGCGGCAGGATCAGCGCATCCATCGGGCCGACGTTCAAGCCCATCTCGCCGACGAAGTTCACCATCGCCGCGAAGTACTTGTAGTGCACCAGCAACAGCAGGTCGGCGGCCACGCCGAGTGCGGTGGCCAGCAACTGCAGCTTCGGCCGTTTGGCCAGCGACAGGATCACCAGGCTGACCAGGTAATTGAAGACGATCGAGCCGGACAGCAGGATCACGAACTGCGGGTTCCACCACCCGTAGAACACGATCGAGGCCACGCACAGCCACAGCGCGGCCAGGCGTGGCCGCACCGCACCCAGGGCGTAATGCACGCCCAGTGCGATCGGCAGGAAAACCAGCAGGAACAGGAAGGAGTTGAAAAGCATCGTCCGTAGCGCTCAGTCGATCTCGGCCAGCGTTGCCTGCTCACCGTCGGTCAACGGCAAGGACAGGGCCATTTCAGAAAATTCCCAGACCACCAGCTTCAGCGTCGGTGGCCACTGCGCGCGTTGCGGCCAGGCGGCCAGCAACGCGCCGGAAAACTGCCCGCCATCCAGGCTCTGGTTCCACACTTCGCGCCCGAGCGCATGGCCCAGGCGTTCGGCGAACAGGCTGCGGCGGCCGTTGGAGCTGCCCAGCAGCAGCACCTCCACCGGCGGGGTGTCATCGAGCAGGCCGCCGCTGCGCACCGGCGCAATCACCTGTTCCGGCTCCTGGTCGAGCGTCGGGCGCCAGGCCGGCGGCGCCTTTTCCAGCCCGGCCAGCACGATCAGATCGCCCATCCGCGGCTTGGCCGGCCCGGGTGCGCCGACCTCGAAGGCCTGCCCGCCCGGGCCACCCAGCAGCGGCAGCGCGGAGGCCGCCACGGCATCGGCGGCACGCTGCGCGCCGAGCCGGTTCATGTGCACGTCGGTGCGGAAGAACATCGGCGCGTCGGCGCCCTGCAGCACCGGCAGCAGGTCGGTCGAAGACACCTGCGCGGCGTGCAGCGCCTGCTGCCACTGGCCGAGCCGCGCCCGCATGCTCGCCGAATGGCGCAGCCCGCAGGTGTGTGCCTGTTCGACCCGCGACTTGTCCGGCACCACCACCACCAGCACCTGTACACCCTGCGCCTTGAGCTGGGCCGACCAGTGCTGCATCAGCCGTACGCGCTGGGCCAGCACCTGCGCGCCGGCACCGGGCTGCGGGCGCAGGCCATCGCGGTAGAACAGCCAGTCCGGGCAGCCGAGCGCGACCTGCGGGCCGAGATCGCCCAGCAGGCGATAGCGCAGCGCCGCCGTGGCGAGGTCGGCCTGGGCCTGTACCGGCAGCTTGAGCGCTTCGTTGATCGCGCGGCCGGCTTCGCCGTCGGCCCAGCGCGCCGGGGCCAGCGACGCGGCGGGGATGTTCGCCTTGCCCAGCATCCAGCCACCGGCGAGCAGGCCGATGACCAGCAGCACGATCACCACCACGGTGGTGGGAAGATGGGCACGGGCCGGCGCGGCCGGTGGCAGGGGCGCGGGCGCGCCGGGACGTGCACTCATCGGGTTACTGCCCCAGTGCCTTGTTCAAGCGCGCGGTCCATTGCTGCGGCGTCATGATCGAGGCGTTGTCCCACTGGCCCTGGGCCTGCGGGCCGAATCCGTACACCGGTTCGAACATCTGCCAGACCAGCACCTGCGGGGGATTGGTGCGGAAGTCATCGGACTCCAGGTACTCCAGCAGCATGATCCACGGCCCGACGTTGCCGGCCTTCCAGTTGACCGTCACCGGACGGTCCAGCGCATTGGAGAGCTTCTGCGGGAAACCGAAATAGGGCTGCACCATGCTGTGCCCGGTCACGTGCACCGGGGCCTTGCCGCTGTCGAGCAGACCCTGCGATTCCGCGACGCGGCGGACGGTGAAGGTCTCGCGGCCGACCGCGGCACGCTGTTCCGGCGGCAGGAACAGTTCAGCCAGGTCGCCATAGCGGCGTTCACGGGTTTCCTTGCCCAGCGGGGTGCCCGAGCCCGGTTCACCCGCGAGGTTCGGGACGGCCTGCTTGATCCGTGCCGCCAGCGCATCGGCGGTGGCATCGGCGGCAGCCTGGGTCCAGTGCTGGTCGCTGCGATAGAACACGTCGCTGCCCGCGGCGTGGACGCCGGCCAGTACCTTGCGCGCATCCAGCGCCTCGACGCCGGCCTTCTGCAGCGAACCCAGCAGCGTGTCGTAGCGCTTTTCAACCGAGGCGCTCACCACCTTGCCCTCGGGCAGGCGATCTTCGTAGAACAGCACCTTGTCCGGCAGCAACAACAGTTCCAGGCGGATGCCGCGTGCGGCAAGGCGGGCCTTGGCCTCGGCGATCAGGCGGGTCGAGGCGTCGACCGCCTGCATGTCCACGTCACTGAGGCTGCCCCAGGCCGGAAACAACCAGCCGTCCTTGCCGACCAGCACGATGGCCGAGTCGTCCTTGGCGGCCGCGGCCGGCGGCGTGGGCTTGGCCGGTGCCTGCGCCTGCGCGGCACCTGCACCGGCCAACGCGCACAAGACTGCCAGCAGCGGCAGGCGCGCACGCAGGCGACGGCGTGGCGAGGTGGGTTCGAGCGGGGAATGCTTGTCCATGTCGATCATGCCTTTTCCATGTCAGTAGTACAGGGTAGCGGTGGCGAACAGCCCCTTGGCGCGCTGCGTATCGCCGCCGCCGAGGGCGAACCGGTACTGCACGGCCAGGTCCAGGTAGGACCGCGCCGCGTTGTAGTGGTCCTCGCGGAACCAGTAGCGCACGCCCACGCCGGGACCCGCACCCAGCGACCAGCTGCGATCGGTGTCGGAGAGGTCGAAGGACTGCGCGCCGATCAGCGGATACGCGATGCCCCGCACCTTCGAGCGCTGGTCGATCCAGTCCGCGCCGATCACCAGATACGGGCTGAGTACCCAGCGGGTCTGGTCGGCGCCGAAGCGATAGCTGCGTCCTGCGCGCAGTTCGGCCGCACCGAACCACTGCTGGCGACGCAGGCGCCCCTCGGAGTCCGTCAGCCGCGCGACCGTGTCGCCGTTGCTGTCGATCTGATCGACGCTGAACTGCGCACGGTTGTCATCCCAGGTGAAGCCGGCCTGGGCGTAACCGCTGAGCGTCCACCACTGGTTGACGTCGGTACGAACGCCGGTGCCGTGGTAGAAGCCGTAGGTCAGGTAGGACATCCAGCCGCCGGCGTTGTCCTTCAGCCGGTAGCGGGCCGCGGTGGTCATCTGCAGCGGCTGGCTCGACTCCACCTGGATGCGGCACTGGATGGCCGCAGAATCCGGATAGACGCCGCCGTTGCGGGTCGCCGTGCCAAGGAACTGCCGGCGCTCGAGGCCGGCGCTCAGTCCGGTCTGGCCGAAGGTGTAGCGCGCCCCGAACGAGCCGATGGTGGACGGCCAGCCGGCGATCGAACGCGAGCGGCTGAGTCGCTCGGCGCGCGCGCGTGCATCCTCGCTGGGGATGCCGGTGCACGGGTCGATCGCCTGCAGCGATTCAAAGGTGCCGCCTTCGTCGTACAGGGTGTTGGCCAGGCGCGCATACAGCTCCAGCGTGCCATGGCGGTTGTTGGTTTTCTCGGGTCGCCAGAACGCTTCGAGCGTGCCGAACACCGAATCGCCGGGGGTGCTGATCGCCGCACCGCCCAGGTTGGTCGCCGCCTGGCGCGCGCCCCGGTAGCCGGCCGACAAGGTCATGCCCCACTCGCGCGAGTAGTTGGCGATGGAACTGCGCGTGTTGTAGCGCTGCGCGGTGTCCAGCGGCAACGTGCCTGCGTCGGCACTGTCGATCGCACCGCGCAGCAGGGTCACCGCCTCGGTGTGTTGGCCCAGTGCAGCGTTGGCGTAGGCTTGGTCCAGCACCACCGTCGGCGGTGCCTTGCCGGTCGCCTCCGCCGCCTGGAAATCGCCCAGTGCATGGCGTGGATCACCGGCGCGCTGGTTGAGATAGCCACGTTGCATCAGCAGGCCGGCATCCTCCGGCGTGGTGGCCAGTGCGGTATCCAGGCGCTGGCGTGCTTCGGCCTGCTGGCTGCGGTCGCCCGCGGCGAGCGAGGTGGTCAGCAAGGCCTGCAGCGGCGCGCTGTCCTGCGCGGCCTGCACGGCCTTGCGCGCCTCTTCGATGGCCTGCTGGTAGTCCTGCCGGCCAAAGGCCGCGTAGGCACGCTGGGCGGCGCCACCCTCGCCCTGCAGGTCGGTCGGGGTCAGCTCGCATTGCGTGCCATAGGGCGTTTCACGGCATTGCTGGATCGGTGCCGGATAGGTCGCCTCGGTGAGCGCCAGGCCCGGCCGCGCCGAGCGCAGCGCGCGGGTGCGCAGGGCCACCGCATCGGCGATCGCGCGGCGGGTATCGGCATCTTCATCCGTCAGCGGATCGGCCTTCAGCGGTGCCAGCAGCTGCTCGGCACGGTCGCGGTCGCCCGCGGCCAGGGCCGCATCCACCGCCAGCAGCCGCACGTTGCGCTGCTGCTGGCCATCCAGCCAATCCTGGGCAAGCACGCGGTCGAAATCCGCATTGGCCTGCGCACTGCGTCCCAGCCGCTGCTGCAGGTAACCGCGCATCACCAGGGCATTGGTGTCGTCGGCGTCCTGCGCGATCGCGTCGGAGGCGGCATCGACCGCCTCGGGCAGCTGGTCGCTGAGCAGCAGCGCGGTCATCAGCAGCAGGCGATGGCTGCCCGACTCCGGGGCCAGTGCCACGGCCCGGCGGGCGGGCGCCACTGCATCCTGCGGACGCAGGGCGATCAGCGCCTGGTAGCCTTCCTGCGCAGGCACCACGGCCTGCTCGCGCTGGATGCGCAGCTGCGCGGCGAGAATATCGGTGCGGTTCGGTGCGCCCAGCGTCAATGCCGTGGCGGCGGCCTGCTGCGCCTCATCGAGCTTTCCGCCCGCCTCCAAAGAGGCCACCCACAGGATCGCCCAGGCGCCCTGCTGCGGCTGCTGGCGGAACGCCTGCTCGGCCTTGCTGGCGGCTTCTTCCATCCGGTCGCTGTTGAACGCCTCGTAGGCCTGTGCCGCCAACGGGAACGCGCGCTGGTAGGCCAGCTCGGCCGCGGTCGGGCGGGCCGCGGCAGCCCCACGCACGCCGGTGCCGGTAGCGGTGCCGCCACGCGGCGCGGCGGCGGCCAGCCCCGGCAGGGCCGGATCGGCGATGCCATCGGCGATCGCGCGCCGTGCCAGCGCACGTACTTCGTCGGCACGGCCCAGCTTCTGCGCCGCATAGATCTGCAGCAGCCGCAGCCGCGCCACGTCCGGGCGCAGGCGCACTGCTTCGCTGGCCGTGCGGTAGGCCTGCTGGAAATCGCCGCGGTCGTACGCACCGAATGCCTGCTCGGCGATGCGGTACGCGTTCCCCGACAGCGGAAGCGGTTCCTGCGCGAAGGCAGT
Source organism: Stenotrophomonas sp. TWI1149 (assembly GCF_039673155.1). Lineage (NCBI taxonomy): Bacteria > Pseudomonadati > Pseudomonadota > Gammaproteobacteria > Lysobacterales > Lysobacteraceae > Stenotrophomonas > Stenotrophomonas sp. TWI1149. The sequence continues at coordinate 40,303 of NZ_JBDJLB010000013.1, read as the reverse complement.
GGCGCTGCCCAGGCCGATCAGGCCCAGCGCGATCACGCTGGAAAGCAGGGTGGTTCTCATACCTTCAGCTCTCCGTCGGCGCTGTATTGAGGTTGGCCGGAACGGCGATGCTGCTCGCGCACCGCCTCGGCGATCGCCGCTTCGGTGGCCACGCCGTGCTTGACCAGGTAGTCGCCGATGCGCCCATCGCGCTGCGGCTTGTACTCGTCCAGCACGCGTTCGAACTGGTCCCGGGCGATCAGGCGCATTTCCACCAGCAGATCGCCCAGCAACGGCACCGCGTCGATGCGGTAGGTTTCACCGCTGATCAGACGCAGGCCGGCATTGATCTCGCTCTCGCGCGCGATCGACTGCTCCACGGCAGTCGCGTGCACGTCGTGCAGCAGCTGCGCCTGCTCGGCCTCGCTGAGCGGGTTGGCCACCGCGATCGACAGGGTATCGGCCGTGCTGCCCGGCAGCGGCAACAGGCGCCACTGCACGCACGCTTCCACCGAAAGCGGGAACTGCCCGGCCTGCAGGTAGTCCACGTCGATGACGGCACGCGCCAGGTCGCCCTGGAAGGCGATGGCTTCGGCCAGCGTTTCATCGTCCAGCCAGCCCTGCGAGACCAGGATGCGGCCCAGCGGCTGCTGGCGCCCGCCCTGCTGTTGTTGCAGTGCCTGTTCCAGGCGCTCCGGCTCGACCGCCTGCCAGGTGGTCAGCAGTTCGCCCAGCCGCTTGCGGGTCTGCACCAGCTGCGAGGCACTGGGGAAATCGTGCATGGTCTTGTCCCACACCATGCGCTTGCCGAACAGCAGGTAGAGCAGGAACATGCGCCACGCGCGCGCGGTGGCCATGAAGTTGATCATGTTGCCGACCACCATGCGCGGGATCGACATCAACGCGTGTTCCCACCCGTACAGCTTGTTGACGAAGTAGAAGCGCTGCACCACGCGGCTGGCCAGGGCGGCGGTGGTGATCAGGGCGATGTTCATCTGCCAGGTACCGGCCTGGAAGATGGTCGGGAACTGGGTGGTCCACACCCCGGTCACCTTGAGCAGCCAGAACAGCAGCAGCTGCAGGAAGATGATGTAGGCGATGATGCTGACGAACGAGGTGACGATGCCCTTGCGGTCGCGCGCCAGCAGGTACTTGGTCGCCAGCGAGCCGCGCCAGCCCAGCGTTTCCCAGCTCTGCAGGCCGATGCCGAGCACCCAGCGCGCCTTCTGCCGGTAGGAGGCGCGGAAGTTGTCGGGGAAATACTCGCGCACGCACAGCGCCATCGACTGGGTGCTTTCACGCACCGGTCCCCAGCCGAACCACGAGGGTCGGCGCACGCGGAACTGCACCGGGAACCGGGCGAAGATCGAATGCATGCCCATCGCCGCCAGGCGCGCGCCCACGTCGTAGTCCTCGGTAAGGCTGTCGGTGTTGAACGGCTGGTTGTTGGTGGCCGCGCTCAAGGCCAGCAGCGCCTTGCGCGAAAAACAGGTGCCGACGCCGGCCGAGGGCACCATGCCCGACACGCTCTCGCGCACCACCAGATCCTTGGCATGCCATTCGGCGAACTCGTCCATGTACACGCCGGCGATCAGCTCGTACCACTCGCGGTCCAGCGAGGTCACCGGCAGCTGGATCATGTCCTTGCGCGGCAGCAGGTAGTTGAAGAAGCGCAGCTCCATCGGATGCAGCACGTCCTCGCTGTCATGCAGGATCACCCCGGCGAACTCGATGTCGTGCCGCTTTTCATAATCGAAGATCGACAGGATCAGCCAGTTGAGGCAATCGGCCTTGCTGGTCGGGCCGGCATGCGGCACCTCCACCCGGCGCAGGCGCTTGTAACGCCGGCGCATGCGTTCCACTTCGGCGATGGTCTCGGCATCGTTGGGATAGGTGCCGACGAAGACGATGTACTCGCGGTAGTCGAGCACATCGATCATGTTCTCCACCATCTGTGCGATCACGTCGTACTCGGCCCAGGCCGGCACCATGATCGCCAACGGCTGTTCGGGGCGTTGCAGCAGGTCCTGCTGGGTCAGCGGACGATACTCGCGACGCTTCTTGACGGTCAGGGTGCGCCAGCTTTCGCGGACCCAGTACCAGACATCGATGAACAGGTCATCGAGGCTGGAGATCAGGATCAGCACGGCCACTGCCGCCGCCACCGTTTCCAGGGTGGCGTAGTAGTTGGCCAGCTGGATGTTCCAGGACAGACCGTCCACGGCGGTCAGTGCCCCGTGTTGCCGGACTTGCGGCGGCGGCGGATTTGGGTGACGCGGGCGGCCAGCAGCGCGAACACGACCAACCCGACGAGCACCAGCAACCACACCATGTGCTGCTGCCACCACGGCTGCGGGTTGCCGGCATCGGCCACGCGCGCGCCATACGGATCCTTGCTGTCGAAGTCGGTGACCACACCGCTGCCATCCAGCACGGCCAGATCACCGCGCAGCAGGCGGAACGGCTGGTCCAGCAGCGGCCCCTGCGCGCCCAGGTCGTTGTAGATCACGCCGGTGTGGCCGCCGGCATCCACCACCTGCACTGCAGCGGCGCGGTCCAGTCCGGCCAGATCGAGCAACGGCTGCTTGCCGCCGCCGACCACCAGTCGACCGTCCTTGAGCGCGGCCGGGTCGACGCCGGACGGGGCCAGCGCGAAGGCCAGGTACGGGTGACCCGGGGTGATCGCGGTGCCGGCCTCGACCACCTTCAGTTCGGCCGCCTGCGCCGACACGCCAACCGCGCTGGCGATGGCGATGACCTTGGCCAACGACGCCGGGGCGTCCTGCAGCCAGGTGGCCGGCACGAACACTTCGTTGGCATGCGCCAGCTGGCTGGCCGCGCCGACAAAGTCCATATCAAGGGTGCGCTTGGCCAGCGTGAGGTGGCTGCTGGGCAGGATCGACACCGGGAACGCGGTGGCCGGATCGTGGCAATACGGACGCGCCGGCTGGCGCAGGAAACTCACGCGCACTTCGTTGCGGGCCGCCAATGCATAGGCCGGAACCTTGGCGACCAGCCGCTGCGGCTTGCCGTCGGCGGCGAGCACCCTGGCGCCCAGCAGGTAATCGTTGAAATAGATGCTGGCCACCGCGCCCTGCCCGGCCGCGTTGGGTGCGGCCGACACATCGACCACGACCTGGTCGGGCAGGCGGCCATCGGCCGACAATGCGCCCAGCTCGAAGCTGGCGGTGCGGTCGCCGCGGGTCACGATGTCCAGCGTACCGGACATGTTGCCGAGGCGGCTGAGCAGCACCGCGTTCTCGCCCACCGCCGGCGGGGTGGCCTGGGCCACCTGCAGGGTGCGGCCCAGTGCATACGCGCGCCACTGCTCGGTGAGCAGCCCGGCAACCTTCGCCCCGGCCTCGGCGGCGACCACCAGGGTCGGGCGCCCGGCCACCGCCGCAACGCTGACCGATGCGCCGCCGGCGCCCTTCTCCAGCGCGACCATGTCGCTGCCGCGCCACGCGGTGAACGCCGCGGCGGCATCGCCGCCACTGGCCCCCACCTCGACCGCCAGCGCATCCAGCGCGGCCCGTACGGCGGCACGCAGCGGATCGGTGCTGATGGCCACGTCGACGGCCAGCGGACCACTGTCGCGCAGCGACAGCAGGGCGCCGACTTCGGCCAGCGAAGCGATGCGATGCTGGCTGCCGCCGGCGGCCAGCGCCGCGTAGGCCGGAACGGCCTGCAGGCTGGCCGGAATGCTGATCCCGGTCAGATCGACCGTGCCACCCACCACCGGCAGCGCCACCACGTCGACCTGTTTGCCGCCGTTGCGCAGCGCCGCACCCACCCGCCACGCCGCGTCATAGGCCGGCGCCTGCAGCGCCTTGCCATCGACCAGCAGGCGTACCCGCGTGGGCAGAGCCCCCCAGGCCTTGGCCACGGTGTTCACCGCGCGACCATCGAAGCTGTAGCTGAAGCGCGACTCCGGCGACAACCGCAATACGTTGGCCGGGGCACTCTGATCGGCGCATCGGTAATCCGATACCACCGACCACCAGCCCACGCCCACGCGGACGAAACCGTTGTCGCGCGGCAGGCCGTCGATGCCGAGCAGCTGGCTGGCATCGCCCTGCGCATCGGTGATCGAGCGCGCGGCGACCGGGTCGCCATCGACCGACCACAACCCCGAGCTGCGGCCGGTATGGCCGCGCACGTAGCGCCCATCGAGCTGCAGCTGCGCGTCGCGGGTCGGCACGCCCGCCGGTACCGGCAGATAGATCTCACGCTGGCTTTCCTGGCCACTGAGGGTCAGCGGCTGACGGAAACCCAACTCACGCAGCGTCATGCTGCGGGTCACCGTGGCATCGGCGGCCCACTCCGTGAACTGACCGGCCGGGGTGTCGGCAGCGTGGACAGGACTGAGTGGAAGGGCCATCACCAGGGCCAGCGGTAATACCTTGCGGAAACGATCGGTACTACGGTTGGTCTGGATCATGGCGTCACTTCTGAAAGGGAGGAGTGGGAAACGGCAGAGACGTGGGCGGCCACGAACTCATCGAACGGCTCACCGCGCAGCGCGGCGACGATGCGTGCCGAGGCACGTCCATCGCCGTAGGGGCTGGCATCGGGGATGAAGTGGGCGGCCACAGCCGGCCGGTCGCAGGCCGCGTGCACGGCGGCAACGATGCGGTCGGGATCGGTGCCGACCAGGCGTACGACGCCCGCCTGCACCGCTTCGGGACGCTCGGTGACATCGCGCATCACCAGCACCGGGCGGCCCAGCGCGGGGGCTTCTTCCTGCACGCCACCGGAATCGGTCAGCACCACGTGCGCGCGCTGCATCAGGCGGACGAAATTGAGGTAATCCTGTGGCGCGATGAGATGCACGTTGTCCAGGCCGCCCAGATGCGCATGGACCGGCCCCTGCACGTTCGGATTGAGATGCACCGGGTAGACGATCTGCAGGTCTTCGCGCCGTGCCAGTTCGGCAAGCGCGCGGCAGATGTTCTCGAAACCGCCACCGAAGTTCTCGCGGCGATGGCCGGTGACCAGCAGCAGCTTGCGCTGGGGCTGCAGGAACGGGAACTGCGCATCGATCGATGCGCGCAGCGCTGCATCCTCGTCGATCCGCTGGACCGTCTGCTTGAGTGCATCGATGACGGTGTTGCCCGTGACACTGATGCGCCCGGCCAGGTTTTCCTGTTCCAGGTTGTAGCGTGAGCTGTCGGTCGGCGCGAACAGATGGTCGGCGACCACGTCGATGACGCGGCGGTTCATTTCTTCCGGCCAGGGCTGCTGCAGGTCACCGGTCCGCAACCCGGCTTCCACATGCGCCACCGGAATGCGGCGATGGAAGGCGGCCAACGCGGCGGTCATCGCCGTACTGGTATCGCCGTGCACCAGCACGCGATCCGGCGCTACCGCTTCGTACAACGCGTCGAGCTTGGCGAACAGCCGGGAACACAGGCCGTTGAGCGTCTGGTCGGCGACCATCACATCCAGGTCGTGATCCGGGTGGATCTCGAACAGGGACATGACCTGGTCGAGCATCGCCCGGTGCTGGCCGGTGATGCAGACGATGGACTCGATTCCCGGCGCGGCGTGCAGTGCGCGCACCAGCGGCCCCATCTTGATAGCTTCAGGACGCGTTCCGAAAACAGATAGCACCTTCACTAGACAGCTCCATGTGATGACCAACGAATGTGACTTCCATCACGCAAATCGTAGGCCAAGTTGCCGGAGCTAGCCAGTGCAACGTGATGAAGATCACATTTTCTCGAAAAAGTGACGCTCAAGGTCACTTAGTGACGCGGATGACGTCCCATTGTCGCTTTTTAAGGCGTCTCACTCGGGTGAAAGCTCGAACACCTGGCGCAGGTAAGCCAGATAGCCCGGATCGTCGCACATGCTCTTGCCCGGCGAATCGCTCAGTTTGGCGACCGGCTGGCCGTTGCAGCGGACCATCTTGATCACGATGTTGAGCGGGGTCGGCCCCAGGTCGTTGGTCAGGTGCGTGCCCACCCCGAACGCCACCTGGCAACGGCCGCGGAAGTAGTCGAACAGCTGCATCACTTTTTCGATGTTCAAGCCATCGCTGAAGACCAGCACCTTGCTGCGCGGATCGACGCGGCGGCTGTGGAAATGCGCCAGCATGCGGTCGCCCCAGGTGAAGGGGTCGCCGGAGTCGTGGCGGACACCATCGAACAGCTTGCAGAAATACATGTCGAAATCGCGCAGGAAGGCCTCCAGTCCGACCACGTCGGACAGCGCGATGCCCAGGTCGCCCCGGTACTCGCGCGCCCACGATTCCAGCGCGGCGACCTGCGAATCGCGCAGCCGCGGGCCCAGCGCCTGGAACGCCTGCAGATATTCGTGGGCCATGGTGCCGTGCGGCGTCATGCCGTACAGGCGGGCGAAATGCACGTTGCTGGTGCCGACGAACTGCGCACCGAGCGCGTCGCGCAGCATCGGCAGCATGCGCGCATGCCACGCGCGCGAGTAGCGGCGGCGGCTGCCGTAATCGGCGATCCGGCACAGCTCGAAACCAGGGGTATCGCGCAGCAGCGCGGTCTTGGCCTGCAGGCGGCGCTCGCCTTCGCTGAAATCGGAGTCGGTGGTATTGCGGAACCAGACCTCGTTGATGATCGCCAGCAGCGGGACTTCGAACAGGATGGTGTGCAGCCACGGGCCGGTGATGTCCAGGTCGATCTCACCGGGGACGGTGGCGGACGGGCGCAGCGCGATGTACTTGCGGTCCAAGTGGAACAGGCCGAGGAAATCGGCGAAGTCCGGTTTGACGAAGCGCAGGCCGCGCACGTAGTCCAGCTCTTCGGCGCTGAAGCGCAGGCTGCACAGGTGGTCGATCTCGGCGTTGATCTGGTCGATGAACTGCGCCAGGTCGATGCCCGGGGTCCGGCACTTGAACCGGTACTGCACCTGCGCGCCGGGATACTGATGCAGCACCGCCTGCATCATGGTGAATTTGTACAGGTCGGTGTCGAGCAGGGACTGGATGATCATGCTGAAGAGTATGCGCCTGCCACTGTGTACGACCAACGGCCGGTGCCCTCAGCGCGGAATGCGTTCACGGCACATCGCCCGGGTGTCGGCGTGAGTGCGCGGACATCTACCGGCGACGCAGCAGGCGCGGCACCTGCACCAGGGCATGCGCCCAGATCGCGCCCCACACCGCGCAGCGCACCGGCCAGGGACGCTGCGGCGCCTCGAACCGGCGGAAGTACCGCCACAGGCCGCGGTGCTTGTGCCACTCCACGAAGAACGGCCGCGAGCGGCTGGAGACACCACGCACATGGGTGACCTGCAGGTCGTTGGCGATGGCGATCACTGCCCCGGCCTCGCGCGCGCGACGGCACAGGTCCAGGTCCTCGGCATGCAGGCGATAGCCGGCATCCCATCCCCCGATCCGGTCGAACAGCGCGCGCGGCATCAGCAGCAATGCGCCGGACAGGGCCGGCACGGTCTGCAGCGGCTGGCTGCGGTCGACCGGGATGGCGAGTTTCCCGCCCTGCCCGGGGTTGCGCAGCATCGCGGCGAAATCCGGGTCGCGACGGCGCACCGCATCGTCCGGGCGACCGTCCTCGTCGACCTGCTCGACACCGAGCACGCAGTCACCCAGCGGCAGCGCGCGTTCGCGCAGCAGGGCGAGGGTTTCGGGGCCGACCATCAGGTCCGGGTTGATGAAGGCCAACCACGGCGCCTGGCTGTCGGCCACGCCCTGGTTGTTGGCCGCGGCGAAGCCGGGGTTGTCCGGGTTGGCGATGAAGCGCACCCGCGCATCCGCGCTGGCATGCCGCTGCACGATGTCCAAGGTGCCGTCGGTGGAGTCGTTGTCGACCACGCGGATCTCGGCGATGTCGCGCGCCTCGCGCAGGCGCAGCAGGCAGGCGTCCAAGGTGCTGGCGCTCTGGTAGCTGACGATGATGGCGGCGATGGCAGGGCTCAAACAGGCGACTCCGGGGCGGCAATGGCGGGCGGCGCGAACAGATCGCCCTGCGCCCTCGGCATTATCGCCTGCCGGTGATGCTGCTGCAGGTCGTGGCGCGCCTGCTGCAGTGGATCGGCCATCAGAAAGCCGGCCAGCCGCGGCGGCCAGGCCGGCCAGCGCGTTGCCAGCGCCTCCATGTCGCCCTCGCCGGTCACGCCTTCGGCGACCCGGGCGACGAACGCGGTCTCGCACAGCGCATTGCGCCAGCCAAGCCCGGCCATGCGCAGGCTGAGGTCGATCAGGGCGGCATTCCACGAGGCATAGCTGTGCATGTCCAGGCCGCCCGCCTTGCGCCGCGCATTGCCGCGCAACAGCACCGCGTGGGTCACCGCGGACGGCAGCTCGGGATGCAGCGGCGGCATCGCCGCGCAGGCCTGCGCCAGCGGGGCCAGATCCAGGTCGTCCGGAAGAGGATTGATCTCGCCCAGCCGCGGCCACGCCGCCGTCTCACCGGCGTTGCACCACGGCGTGGCGGAGCCGATCGAGGGATCGCGGGCCAGGCAGGCCTGCAGTTGCTGCAGCCAGCCCGGTGCCGGGATCGCATCCGGGGCGAGCACCACGACATCGGCGCCGGTGCACGCGGCCAGCATCTCATCCAGGTGGGCCACTTCACCGATCGCGCGGGCGCGGCGGGTGTACTCGGCCTGCAGCGGCGTCTGTGCGAGCCAGTGTTCGATCACCGCCTGCGCGCGTGGCCCGGCCTGGCCATCGTCGGCCAGCCAGATCGCGGTGGCGGGCGCAGTGCCGGCATCGAGTGCGGCCAGGCAGCGGTCCAGCGCGGCATCATCGACCCCGATCGGCAGCAGGATGACCGTACTCATGCCGACCTCCGGGTGCCGCCGTCCTCGCCGTGTCGCTGTGTCATCGCAGCCTCCCTTGGGCGCGGCCAGCGTAACAAGATCGGCCCCCGCGGTGACAGCGGGGGCCGGGCGACGCTCAGCGCTTGGCCTTGGGCTCGGGGAACGGCTCCATCGCGCGGAAGCGGCTGCTGTATTCGTCGGTCAGGTTCCGCGACTCCTGCGCGTTGCGCACGATGGTCGGGGTCAGCAGCACAATCACCTCGGAGCGCTCGGACTTCTTCGTCTTGCTGCCGAACAGCGCGCCGATGACCGGGATCCTGCTCAGGCCCGGGACACCCCTGGCGCCGTCGTCGTCGGAGTTGGTGATCAGGCCGGCCAGCATGATGGTGTCGCCGCTCTGCACCGCGGCCTCCGTGGAGATCTTGCGGGTATTGATCGGCGGATTGCAGGTGGTGCGGGTCGGGTCGCACCCGGCCGGGATCGCGCCGGCCGAACTGACCTCCTGCACGATGTCCAGGAACACCACGCCATCGCGGGTGATGCGCGGGCGCACCTTGAGGATCACGCCGGTATCCAGGTACTGGACCTGGCTGTAGGTGTTGTCGCCGCCCACGCCGGTGTTGACCGACACCGAGTTGATCGGGATCTGCGTGCCGACGTTGAGGGTGGCTTCGGCGTTGTTGCGCACGAACAGCGACGGGGTCTGCAGCAGGCGCAGGTTGCTGACCTTGTCCAGCGCGCTGACCACGGCGGCCGCGTTCTTGCCGAGGAAGGTCCAGCCCACGCCGTCGGTGCCGACCGTGCCGGAGATGCTGCCCCAGATCGAACGGCCCAATGCGCTGGGCAGGTCGATGCCGCTCTCGGTCTTGCCGGTGGCGACGGCCTGCTCGAAGAACCAGTTCACGCCGTAGCTCAGGTCGCCGGTCAGCGCGACTTCGGCCACCTGCGCTTCGATGTGGACCTGCATCGGCATCACGTCGAGCTTTTCGATGACCTCGCGGATCGAGCGCCAGGCCTGCGGGGTGGAGCGCACCAGCAAGGTGTTGGTTTCCTCCACTGCGGACACACCGACGGTATCGCCCTGCACTTCCAGGCTGAAGCTGGCATTGCCGGACTGGCGCTGCGGCAGGCTCATGGTGCCTTCGCCCAGTCCGCCGCGGTTGCTGCCGTTGCTGCTGCCGGTGTTGGAGAAAGTACTGTTGTTGCTGTTGCCATCGCGGCTGCCGATGTCCATCGGCGACGCGCCGGGCGCCAGCGAACTGCTGCCACGACCGCCACGGCCGTTCTCGTTGGCGAAGGCCTCGGCCAGGCGCTCGGCCAGGTCCTTGGCCTTGACGTAGCGCAGCTCGTAGGAGAACAGCCGCGCATTGCCGCCGGCGGTATCGATGCGGTCCAGCCACTGCTGGATCTGGTCGAGGTAACGCGCCTGCGGAGTGATCACCAGCACGGCGTTGGCGTTCTCCAGCGGCAGGAAACGGAACATGCCGGCGCTGGGCGTCTTGCTCTCTTCGCCAAACACTTTTTCCAGATCGGCGGCGACCTGCTCGGCCTTGCCCGACTGGATCGGGAACACGCCAACGGACATGCCCGAGAGCCAGTCCACGTCGAAGATTTCCACCGTACGCAGGTAGTTCTCCAGCTCGCTGCGGGTGCCGCCCAGAGTGATCACGTTGCGGCCGTTGTCGACGTTGACGATCGCGTTCGGGCGCGCATACGGCTCCAGCACTTTCTTCATCTCGGTCGCGGAGATGTACTGCAGCGGCACCACGCGCACTTCGAAGCCGCGCGCATTGGCCGGCGAGGCGGTGCTCGGCGAGACCGTCCCGGCCAACGCCTGGTCGGCGGCCACGATGTTGTAGCGGCCCGCGCTGTATACCATGCGCGCGTTGTTCCAGCCCAGCACCATTTCCAGCAGGTTCAACGCCTGTGCGGAGGACACCGGCTTGGGCGTGGCGAGGGTCACGGTGCCCTGCACGCCCGGCGCGATCACGTAGTTCTGGCCGAGGAAGTCGCCGAGGATCGCCTTGACCACCGCATGCACCGATTCGCCTTCGAAGTTGAACGTGGCGTTGCCGGTGGAGGCATTGCCCAGCGAAGGTTGCGGTGCGGCCGCGGCGCTGCGGTTGATCATGGTGCCGGTGCCGCGGCGGATCACCGCCTGCGGGGCGCCATGGTTGCCCAGCGGTTCGGCCTCGATGCCCGCGTGGGAGCCGTCGCCGGCAACCACCTGGTGACTGTCGAGCACCGCATCGCGGCGAACCTCGGGCGCGGGCACGGTGGTGCAGCCCACCAACAGGGCGACGAGGAAAGACACGGGGAAAAGGCGCAGGGTCATGCTGTCACTCTAAGGGTTGTGGCCGGAGCCGCCCGCGGGCGGTTGCTGCGACTGCTGTTGCTGTTGCTGTTGCTGCTGCAGTTGCTGGCGGCGCGCCTGGATGCGCTCGCGGATCGCCTTCATCTGCTCTTCGCTGGGTCCCTGCGGATTCGGCGCGGGGGCTGCTGCATTCGACGGTGCGGCGGTGGCCTGCGAGGCAGGCACGGCAGCCGGCGGAGGCGGCGGCATCGGTGCCGCCACGCCGTTGATCGGGCGTGCACCGGCGCCGGCCGGCGGTACCGAGGTGAGTGGCGTGGCGCCCAGCACGGTCGGTGGTTCGCCGCCCTGCCCGTTGAACACCGGCAGCTCCAGCGTCTGCGTGCCGCCGGGGCCGCTGACGGTGGCGCGCCGCGGTTCCAGCGCCAGCAGCTGCCAGCCGTTGACCGCTTCACCGTTCAAGCGCAACCGCAGCGACTGGCGCTGGTCGGTGGTCAGGATCGCCATGCCGAAGCCGGGCGTCAGCAGCACGCCGGTCAGCGATACGCTGCTGGCCGTGCCCTGCTCGGTGCCACCGAGCAGGTACGGGCGCGGCTGACGGTCTTCGGCGAACAAGGGGCGCGCGCCGATCTGTGCATAGGTACTGGCCGAGGCCATGCGCTCGGGCGCAGCGGGCGCGAGTCGCGGCAACGGCGCGGCCCCGGCATCGCCATCGGTGGCCGGAGCGATGCGGCTGCCCAGCCCGAACAACGTCGCCCCCCAGATCGCCAGCGCCCACAGCGCGATGCCACCCAGCCACCAGGTGCGCAGGCCGGCTGCTTCAAGCTTCATGCTCGACCTCCTCGGCAGCGGCAGCGGCCGGTGCAGGCGCTGGGTCGGCCGCATCACCCGGCGGGGGTTCCGCCACATCGGCGGGCGGTACCGCGCCCGGGCCGGCGTCCGGCCCGGCCGGCAACGGCGACGGTGGTGGTGCTGCACCGGGCTCCAGCGCGGCGCCCGGGCGCAGATACCCGACCAGTTCGAACGACACATCCAGGCCGGTGCCGGTTTCGCTGGGGGATTGCTGGAAGCGCTGCGCGAGCAGATTGAGGTTGTCCACGAACAGGCGCGGCGTGCCCGTCTCCAGCGTATGCAGCACCGCCGCCATTTCCGGCACGCCACAGCGCAGGCGCACCTGCAGCGCCACGCGCGGGAACGCCGGCTCACGGCTGGCATCCGGCAGCGGCGTGCGGTTGCTGATGGTGCAGCTGCGGTTGCCCGGGCTGGCCGAGGCCACGGCATCCTGCAGCCGGCTGGAGAGCGCGGCCGCGGCGGATTCAGCGGTGGCCTCGCGCAGGAAGCCGGGGCGGCCTTCGAGCGCCGCCTGCACCTCACGCAGCTGGGTGGCGATCTGCCCACGCTGCGCCAACTGCGTGTCCACGCGCTGCTGGCGCTCCTGCACGGCGGCGATATCGGCGTTGATCGCCAGCAGCGGGCGGGTCAACCACGGATGCACCAGCAGCAGGTAGGCCACGGCGATCACCGCCAGCAGCAGACCCAGCGCCAACCAGCGATCACGGCGCGTCGGTTGTGCTGCCATCGGCAACCTCCTTCGCAGGTGGCGTGGCGCCGGGCAGCGGCTGCAGCTCGGCCGTCAGCGTGAACCGGTCGCGGCCGCTGGTCGCGCCATCGGCCTGCAGCACGCCGGTCAGGTTGACCTTGCGCCACAGCGGCGAATCCTGCAGCAGCGGCACCAGCTGCGAGGCTTCGCGGCTGAGCCCGATCAGCTGCAGCGTCGTGCCTTCGATCGACATTTTTTCCAGATAGGTGCCGTCCGGCAGCAGGCGGGTGAGTTCATTCCAGATCTCCACCGTGCTGGCATGTTCGGCGCGCTTGCCCTCCAGGAACGCAGCGCCTTCAACCAGGCTCTGCACCTGCTGGCGCTCGGCGGCAACCCGGCGTGCATCGCGTGCGGCGTCATCGACCTGCGCGCGCAGCGCTTCCGCCGCCGCCTGGCGATTCTCCAGCAGCTGATGACCGGCCAGCGCGATCAGTACGATCGCGCTGATCGCCAGGATCGCGTTCCAGCGCGCCATCGGGTCCCTATATGGTTGCCGCTGCGCGACCGGCAGCAGATTGATGTCCAGCGGACGCCCCTCGGCGTCAACCGCATCCACGCCGGCCACCGCCTGTGCCCAGGGCCCGGCCTGCTGTGCCCACTGTTCCAGCTGCGGGCGCGGGATCACCACCAGCTCCACCTGCAGCTGGCCATCCGGCAACGCCCCCAGCTCGCGTACGTCATAGCTGACCTGGCTGGCATCGAATGGCGTCTGCCGATCAATCTCGAAACCAACCACGTCGCGCAGCCGCTCGGCGGCCGCCGCCGGCAAGCGCAGTGGGCGGCGCAGCACCGTGTCGGCGGGCAGCAGCCAATGCCGCGGCAGGCCGCGCAGGCGCGCATCCAGAACGCCGTCGACCGCGCCGGGCGAGACCGGCCACGGCAGGTCGGCGATCGCCTCGATCTGTTCGCCGGTCTGGCGCTGCAGGCGCAGGACGTCACCATCGCGCTGCAGCAGCAGGCGCGAGCGCGACCAGCCCATCGCCCATTGCCAGCGCACCGGCAGCCAGGCCAGCAATGATTGTCGCCACCAGCGCAGGCTGCTGCCCACGCCAGGCGACACGCGCCCCCGGGCCCGCACCAGACTGTCACGCCATGCCGTCATCTTGCTGCCATTCCCTGTTCCCAGCGAAGTACTGTGTATGCCGTTCCCGGCGTGCCTGCCGACCCCATCCTCACCACGGCGCGCAGTACCGATATCCGGCCGCGTTCGTCCGTGGCGCGACTCTCGATACTATAGGTGCCGCTGCCACCTGCAAGCGGTGCGACCGGCAATCCGGCGTCATCCGCGGCTGCGGCGCGCTCGCGTTCGGCCAGCAGGCGTTCTGCATCCAGCCCCAGCGCGGTCAACACCGGCCCGGACGCGAACCGCGGGTCCGGCCGTGCCTGGCGGCTGTACAGGGTCAGCATCGGTTCGATCCGCGCATACAGGTCCGCATCCATGCCGAGCACGCGCTGCAGCTCCCCCACGGTCTCAAAGCGCGCATTGCGCGCGCCATAGGGCAGGCCGGCCGCGACGTAGTCCGGCGTCTCCGCGCCCCCGCCAGGCTGCTTGAGGCTGTCGGCATCGCGCCAGTCGACGATGGCGCCGGCCAACCGCTGCGCCCGGTCCTGCGCTTCACCCATCGCGCGCAGGAAGGCGCTGAGGAGGCTGGCATCGGCCAGATTCAGGTTCACTTTGCCGTTCTCATCGAGGATCGCCAGATCGATCCGGCGCGCATCGAAGGTCCACCGGTAGCGGCGGCCATCGGCCACCCACGCCGGCTGGCTGGCGCGCGGCTGCAGGCGATGCAGGGCGTATTCCAGCCCGGCACGCGCATATTCCTGGCCGATGGCGTCATCGCCGATCACCCGCTGCTGCATGTGCTCCACGCGCGCGCTCAGCGCGAATGCGCCGATCACCGCCGTGAGCAGGGCGATCAACCACAGCACCAGCACCAGCGCCGCACCGCGCGCCGGCCTCATGGGCGATCCGTCCGTGGTGGCGGCAATGCGGCGATCATCGGCGGCCACGCCGGGCCCTGCAGCGGCACGATCTCGATCGAGACCAGCAAGGGCAGGCGCCGGGTGTCCTCCCAGCGGTCCAGCCACTCGGTGAGCTGGCCGGTGCGCGGATCCGTGCCGCGATAGCGGAAGCGCACCTCGCGCAGCTGATCGGCCAACATCTCCGGCGGGCGCGGCGGAGCTTCTTCGATCGCTTCGCCGTTCTGCAGCAGGGTCAACCCGACCTCCAGCTGCTGCTGCGCGCCGGCGCGCCGGACCTGCAGTTCATGCGCATACGGCCCACCCCGCCCGAGATACCCGGGCAGATCGGAGACGAACAACATCCGCTGCGGCTCGCCCAGGAAATACACCGGGTCGCGGGTGGGATCCGGCGGCGACGTCGCGATCACCAACGCGGTCGACAGGCGGCGGCGCAGGAAGCCTTCGACCGCGCGCATGCGCTCGTTCTGCGCGGCCATGCGCTCGCCGCGCTGGCTGATCATCATCGCCGAGCGCACGGTGGCGAAGGCCAGTGCCAGGCCGCCCACCAGCAGCGCGGTGGCCAGCAGGATTTCGATCAGGGTGAAACCGCGGACACGGCGCGCGCGCAGCGTCATCGCGGTGTGCCCGGTACGGGGGACAGCAGGCGCAGGCTGCGCCACTGCAGCTGCTCGCCGTTGCCTTCGCCCCAGCGCACCTGCAGGGTGATCTGGGCCAGGGTGGGGCCGCCGACGTCGGTCGTCACCGGCGCGGTGGTCGTGCGCGGCTCCGCATACGGCTCGACCTGCAGCCGCCAACGGTACTTGCCCTGCTCCCACTCGCCCTGCGTGCTGCCCTCCTGCAGCGGCGCCTCCACGCCCGTGCTGGCCAGCAACGACTGCGCGTACAACGTGGCGCGACTGCGCACCTCGGCCTGCCCGACCTGGCGCGCCGCGCCGGACAGGCTGCCCAGCAGCAGGGTCAGCGCCAACGCCAGCAGGGCGAACGCGATGATCACCTCGAGCAGCGAGTAGCCGCGCTGGTGCTTCTTCATCGGCCCTCCCGACGCGGGCCCGCACGGACTTCGCCGGTGATCCACCCCACCTGGATGTCCCACACCGCACCGCGCGTGCTCAGCGCGATGCTGCCGCCACTGGCGGCACCGTCGGCGAAGAAGGCGATGCTGCCCTGCCCCGGCGCGGTGCTGAGCTGGCCCGCGCCGCGGAACTGCACGTCCAGCGCGGCGGGAATCTGCCCATGGCGACCGTTCGCGGCCTGCCAGCTGCGCGCGCGCGGATCGATCACGAAGCGCTGGGTCTGCCCGGTGGCGATCGCCTGGGTGCGTGTGTAGCGCAGCTGGGTGGCGATCTCCTTGCCCGCATTGCGCAGGCGCAGGCCCTCGATGCCACCGTTCATCGCGGTGGCGGTGACCACGCCGATGATCGCGATCAGGGCGACCACCAGCAGCATCTCCAGCAGCGACAGACCGCGTGCATGGCTGCCCGTGGGCACGCGATGCGGCGGTCTGCTCGACACGGGCCACGGTGCTCCCAAGGCCGGTTACTCGTACCGGATGTCCGCGTCGTAACTGCTGCCACCCACCTTGCCGTCCTTGCCCAGGCTGATCAGATCGTAGGGCTGGCCCTCGCCCGGCACGCGGTATTCCAGCGCGTGACCCCACGGATCATTGAGGTCGGCCGGCTTGGCATACGGGCCGAGCCAGCCGGCGCTGCCGCCCGGCTGGGTGACCAGATCATCCAGCTTGGCCGGCAGCTTGCCGGTATCCAGCTGGTAGTTGTCGATCTTGCCGGCCATGGTCTGCACCTGCGCCTTGGCGATGTTGGCCTTGCCACGATCGGCACCGCCGAGCACGCGGCTGCCGACCAGGGTCAGAACCGCACCGATCAGCACGATCACGATGATGATTTCCAGCAGGCTCATGCCGGACTGGTGGCGCGCGGAAGTGAAGCGGGTCAGGCGACGACGTTGCATATGGCAGGCTCCTTGCATCGAATCACGGGGGTATTCTCCAGCGGCCGGTCAGCCGATGGCATTGGTCAGGTCGTACAGCGGTACCAGCACGGCCACGATCACCAGGCCGACCACCGAGGCCAGCACCAGGGTGATCACCGGCACCAGTGCCGACAGCAGACGGTCGATCGCGCGCGCGCTTTCCTGCTCGAACGTATCGGCGGTCTTGAGCAGCATCGTATCCAGCGCACCGGATTCCTCGCCGACCTGGATCATCTGCAGCGCCAGGCGCGGAAAACGCTTGCCGCGCGACAACGACGCCGACAGGCCGTTGCCGTTCTTGACCTCGTCGCTGGCGGTGTCGACATCGGCGGCCAGCGCGCGGTTGCCCAGCACGTTGCGCGCGATCCCCAGGCCGGACAGCAGCGGCACGCCGTTGCGCAGCAACGTGCCCAGGGTGCGGGCCAGGCGCGCGGTCTCCAGCTTGGCCAGCAGCGGGCCGATGCCTTTGCGCTGCAGCAGCCAGCCATCCACGGCCAGGCGCGCGGCCGGTTGCCGCAGGCGGCGCTCCACCACCAGCGCGATCACCGCGGGCACCACGATCATGATGATCCAGCCTTCGCGCACGACCAGGCCGGCGGTGAGGACCCACTGGGTGAACCACGGCAGGGCGACGTCCAGGCTCTCGTACATCAGCGCGAACTGCGGCACCACGTAGCCGAGCAGGAACAACAGCGCGCCGCCGACCACCGCCAGCAGGATCGCCGGGTAGATCAGCGCATTGATGACGCGGCCTTTCAGCTCGGCACTGCGCTCCAGGTAATCCGACAGCCGCTGCAGCGTGTCGTGCAGGCTGCCCCCGGCTTCACCGGCGCGCACCATGTTGATGTAAAGCCGCGAGAACACCCCGTGCTGGCGTTCCAGCGCGGTCGACAGCGGCGCACCGCCGCGCACGATGTCGCGGATGTCGGTGACCACCCGGCGTGTACGCTCGTCTTCGGGCAGCTCCAGCAGGATGCTCAGCGCGCGGTCCAGCGGCTGCCCCGCACCGAGCAGGGTGGCCAGCTGCTGGGTGAACTGCACCAGCCCGCCGCCGCCGAACGGCTTCCGGCGCAGCAGCGCCGCCCAGGATGAGGCACCGGCCACGCCCTCGCTGGCCAGCCGTGCTTCCATCGGCATGTGGCCCTGGTCCTGCAGGCGCGCGGCCACCTCGGCTTCGCTGGCCGCCTCCATCTGGCCATCGAACAGTTCGCCATGGGCGTTGAGCGCCTTGTAGCGGTACTGGGCCATGCTCAGCCGTGCTCCCGCTTTCGGTCGCGCACGCGCATCACGATTCCTCCGTCACGCGCAGCACTTCTTCCAGCGTGGTGTGGCCCTGCAGCGCCTTGGACAGGCCATCTTCGTACATCGTGCGCATGCCGGCGGCGCGGGCGATCTGCTCGATCTCGCCCATCCCGGCGCGACGCATCACCGCACTGCGCAGCGCATCGTTCATCACCAGGAATTCGACGATGGTGGTCCGGCCGAGATAGCCGGTCGGCGCGATCGCCGAGGGCTGCGCGCGGTACAGGAAGATCTCGCCGTCCGGCTGCAGCCGGCGCAGGCCGAACTTCTCGATCTCCTCCGGCGAGGCGGCATAGCGCTGCGCGTGCTGCGGCTCCAGCCGGCGCACCAGGCGCTGGGCCAGGATGCCGTTGATGGTGGACGTGAGCAGGTAATCCTCCACGCCCATGTCGAGCAGGCGGGTGATGCCGCCGGCCGCGTTGTTGGTGTGCAGCGTGGAGAGCACCAGATGGCCGGTCAGCGCGGACTGGATCGCGATGCGCGCGGTTTCCAGATCGCGCATTTCGCCGATCATGATGATGTCCGGATCCTGGCGCACGATGCTGCGCAGCGCATTGGCGAAATCCAGCCCGATCTGCGGCTTGGCCTGGATCTGGTTGATGCCTTCGATCTGGTACTCGACCGGGTCTTCGACGGTGATGATCTTGACGTCGGCGGTATTGAGCTGGCTCAGCGCGGTGTACAGCGTGGTGGTCTTGCCCGAGCCGGTCGGGCCGGTGACCAGCAGGATCCCGTGCGGTTGTTCGAGCACTTTGCGGAACTGCGGCAGGAAGGCGTCGGTGAACCCCAGGCGATGGAAATCGAACACCACCGTATCGCGGTCGAGCAGGCGCATCACCACGCTTTCGCCGTGCGCGGTCGGCACGCTGCTCACGCGCAGGTCGAGCTCCTTGCCCTGCACGCGCAGCATGATGCGGCCGTCCTGCGGCAGGCGGCGCTCGGCGATGTTCAGCCGCGCCATGATCTTGATGCGGCTGATCACCGCGGCGGTCAGGTTGACCGGCGGGCTTTCGCCCTCGATCAGCACGCCGTCCACGCGGTAACGCACTTTCAGGCGATTCTCGAACGGCTCGATGTGGATATCCGAGGCGCGCAGTTCCACCGCGCGCTGGATGACGAGATTGACCAGGCGGATCACCGGCGCTTCGGAGGCCAGGTCGCGCAGGTGTTCGATGTCGTCGACCGCGGCGCCCTCGCCGTCGGCGGTCTCGATGATCGCGCCCATCGCACTGCGGCCCTGGCCGAACCAGCGCTCGATCAGGTCATCGATCTCCGAACGCAGGCCGACGTGCAGGCGCACCGGCAGCCCGATCGCCAGCTGGACCGCATCGGCTGCATACGGGTCCTGCGGATCGGACACCCACAGATCGATCGCGTCGTCGTGCAGCGCCAGCGGACAGACATGGAATTGTTTGAGGAACCGCAGCGTCAGCGGCAGCCCATCGAGCAGGGCTTCGGGCGGCGATTCCGGCACGGTCCTGGCGTCGAGCAGGGGCAGGCCGAGCACCTCGGCGCTGGTCTGTGCATGGTCGCGCTCGGAGACCAGCCCCAGCCGGACCAGCAAGCCCAGCAGGCTGCCGCCG
Organism: Stenotrophomonas sp. TWI1149; assembly: GCF_039673155.1. Taxonomy (NCBI): domain Bacteria; kingdom Pseudomonadati; phylum Pseudomonadota; class Gammaproteobacteria; order Lysobacterales; family Lysobacteraceae; genus Stenotrophomonas; species Stenotrophomonas sp. TWI1149. The sequence goes on along the minus strand of NZ_JBDJLB010000013.1, from coordinate 20,805 downwards.
GATTCACGGTGCAGCGGGCGCGCACGGGCCAGGTCGCCGTCCTTGAGCCGACCTTTCTCCAGCAATACCGCAACGATGCGGGATTCGGCCGGGGATGCTGCAGTGGAATCCTGGGCAACCGCGTTCAAGAACATTCTCCTGGCAACCGCTGCGACTTTAGCAGTTCACCGCGATCCTACGCGGTATTGCGCACCGTCCAGATGCAAAAACGGGAGCCCGTCACATGACGGACTCCCGTTCGGGGTGCTGCGGTATTACTGGTTGGCCAGAATGCTCACGCCGCTGAACGCGGACTCGCCGACCACCTTGATGTAGTACGTGCCGGCCACCGGCGCGGTGAAGCGCACCGTTTCACTGTTGCCCGGGCGCGTGGACTTGGCGTCGAACGCGGTGGCGGTCGGCTCCTTGCCCTGGCTCACGTACACCGACACGTTGCCACTGCCACCGTAGGTGAGCAGGCTCAGCACCTTGCCGGCCTGTGCCTCGAAGCTGTACAGCGCTTCGCTGCCACCTGCGCCGCTCAGGCCTCCGACGGCAACCTTGTTGGTCAGCGGCGTGGCGACCGGGCCGCAGTTCTCGGTGCACTCTTCTTCCAGCGCCTTGTCGAGCGCGGCCTTGGCATCGACGATGCCGGAGCCGATCGGCGTGGCGGTCGGGATGGTCACCGGGAAGGCGCGCGCGGTCTGCTTGAGCAGCGTTTCCAGCGCGGCCGGGCTGAGCGGATCCTTGCCGGCCGCGGTGACCGCGCCCTGCACCAGGGCTGCTACCGCCGCCACGTGCGGAGACGCCATCGAGGTGCCGGCCATGCCCATGTAGCTGTAGGCACCGGAGGTCGGCGTGGTCGCGCCGTCATAGCCCGCCTGCCACACATAACCGCCCGGATTGCCGTCCACGCTGCCGCCGCCGCCCGGGCCGGACAGGTCCACCACCGTGCCGAAGTTGGAGTAGTAGGCGATGCCACCGGTGATCCGGGCCGCACCGACCGCCACCACGTTGGCGCAGCTGGCCGGACGGAAGTTGGCCGCGTTGGAGGCCGAGTTGCCGGCCGCGACCACCACGGTCGTGCCCCGCGAGACGGCACCGTTGATCGCATCCTGGTACAGCGCATCGCACGCGCCGCCGCCACCCAGGCTCATGTTGATGACCTCGGCCGGATTGGCATTGGCCGGCACGCCGGCGACGGTGCCACCGGAGGCCCAGGTGATCGCGTCGGCGATGTCGGACAGGTAGCCGCCGCACTTGCCGAGCACGCGCACCGGCAACACACGCGCCTTGTACGCGACACCGGCCATGCCCACGCCGTTGTTGGTGGACTCGGCGATCGTGCCGGCCACGTGGGTACCGTGCCAGGAGCTGTCCTCGGCCAGCGAGCCGGCGTAGCACTCGTTGTCATTCTCGACCCAGTCGCCGTAATCCAGCGCACCCGGGACGCGGTCATCGGTGGCGCGGCGGGAGGTTTCCGCGTCGCTGATGAAGTCGTAACCCGCCAGCAGGTTGCCGGAGAAATCCGGATGCTGCGGCAGGATGCCGGTGTCGAGCACCGCCACCACCACGCCCTCGCCCTGGGCGACGTCCCACGCAGCCGGCGCATTGATGCCGCCGGTGGCGCTGTTGAGATGCCACTGGTACTGCGCGTAGTACGGATCGTTCGGCACCAGCTGCGGTGTGGCATTGCGCGGGCGCACGTCGGTGCGCTGCAGCTTCACGTCCACTTCGGCGTACTGCACGGAGGGATCGGCCTTGATTTCGGCCAGCACCTTCTGCAGTTCGGCCGGGCTCAGGCGGCCCTGCAGGCGGATCAGGTCGGCACCGACGCCGAGTTTGCGCACGATCTGCGGGTTCACCGCACTGGCACGCCCGGCGGCGGAACCACCGACGCTGGCGCGGGCGACCGCCGACTGCACGGCCGTCAGCTTGGCCGAACGATCCGTGGCCGCCGCGGTCCCCGTGCGGTACTTGACGATGATGCGCTCTGCGCCTTGGGCGGCCGCCGGCTGGCGCACCGGCTCCTTGGCCGGCAGGCCCGCGGCATAGGCGCTGGCGCCTGCGGACAACGACAGCACGGCGGCTGCCAGCACATTGATGCGAAGGTTCTGCTTACTGGTCACGTTGACGTCCTCTTCAAGGTCATGGATCAAACGACTGTTCAGGCCAACACTCCATGCGAGCTCCCTGGCCGGCCCTGGCCAGGGTTCCCGTGACCCGCCCCCTCAGGCCTTGCATTGCGTTGCAGCGGGGCCGCGCACGGCCCCGCGTTGAAACGGCTTACCAGCCAAAGCCGGCACCCACGCCGACCGAGCTGTCATCACTGCTGAAGGCACCGCCCAGGGTCACCGTGGCGCGCTCGCTGAGCGCGCGCTGGTAGCCCAGCGACAACGCCGATTCGCCGCCCTGGAAACCGACGCCGACACCGACGCGGTTCTGGGTGCGCACGCCGGCGGCGCTGGTGGCCATGTTGAGCATGGCCGCGCTCATCGCACCCTGGCGATCAATGCGACGGTCCTGGTGACGCAGGCGCTGGTCGATCTCGCCCTTGTAGATATCGAAACTGTCGGCCATCGAGGTGAAGCGCTGGTCGGTGTAGCTGTTGGCGGTCGCGATGCCACCGTCCAGCTGGCCCTTGTTGACCGCATCGGTGGCCTGCGTACCGGCCGCCACGTTGGCGACCTGACGCTCGTTGCCGACGCTGCCGACCGAGACCGTATCGGCACGATCCGCGACCGAGCCCTGGCCCAGTGCCACGGAGTTGGCGGCCGAGGCGGTCGCGCCCTGGCCGATCGCCGTGGCCGACGCCCCGCTGGCCACGGCACCGTCGCCCATCACCACCGCATTGACCGCGGCCGGTGCGGCGGCGGGCGCACTGAGCGGCTGACTGCTGCCCACGCTCGCCGCGGTCGGCGTGCCCTGTACCGTCGCAATCGCGTCCTCGCTGGCAGCACTCATGACACTGGCGTCCGGTGCGACGCTGGCGGTGGCCACTGCGGCGGTGCGTGCACGTGCACCGCCACTGCCGCCACCGGCCACGCGCTGGTCCAGGTCGCTGACCTTGCGGTCCAGCGCACCCAGTGCGTCGCCCACGTTGCTGTACGTCGCCCCCTGGATCACATAGTTCGGCGCGACGAACACCCCCTGCATGCCCACGCTGGCGCCGCCGCCGAGGAAGGTGGCGACATCGGTCAGCGACTGGAACAACTGTCCGCCGTTGATCGCCTGGCGGCTGCCGGACGCGATCGAACCGCTGCCGACGTTGTCCAGCGTGGTGCCCTGCAGACCCGACAGGGTCAGTGTGTCTCGGCTGCTGTCGTCGTAGGTCAGCGCATTGGCGGTGACGTTCTCGACCGAGCCGATCCGGGTGTCGATATCACCGACCTGGGTTTCCACCGCACCGACACGCTGGTTGGTGGTGTTGAGCTGGCCACCGGTCACCGCATCGGTGCTGCCTGCCGCGATGCGGCCGGTGCCGACGTTGACGATGCGGCGCGTGGCCGGGCCGTCGGTGCCATTGCCGCCACCCACCGAGACTACGTTGGCCTCCACTGCGCGCGACCCGGCACCCAGCGCCACGGCGTTGGCACCGGAGACGCCCGCTGCCGAACCGATCGCGATGCTGTTGGCCCCGTTGCTGGCGAACGCGCCGTTGCCGATCGCCACACCGTTGGTTGCGTTGGTCGAGGCCTGGCGGCCGAGCACGGTGCTGTTGGCACCGCGTGCCGAGGCATCGGCGCCGACTGCGGTGGCACCGGTGGCCGAGGCGACGGCGGCGGTACCCAGCGCACTGCTGCGGGTTGCGCTGGCGGTCGCGCCGGAACCGGCGGCGAGCGCATCGCTGCCGCTGGCCGTGGCCACGCCGCTGCCGCTGGCCTGGAAGTGCTTGCCGACCGCATCGGCGGTCGCAGCCACGGTATCCAGCTGCGACTTGGTCACCGCGTCACTGGCATTGACCGCATCCCCGACATTGGTGATGCGGCGCGTGGCCGGGCCGGTGGTGCCGTTGCCGCCGCCGACCGAGACCACGTTGGCCTCGCTGGTGCGGGCACCGGCGCCCAGCGCGACGCTGCCTGCGCCACTGGCCGACGAACTGGTGCCCAGCGCGGTGGCATTGATGCCGCTGTACGCGTAGCTGTCCTGGCCGATGGCGGTGGCGCCCTGGGAGGTGGCCCAGGCCAGCTGCCCGACCGCCGTGGTGCGTGCCGCGGTGGCCCAGGCGTTGGAACCGGCAGCCACACTGTTGTCGCCGCTGGCCTGCGACGCGTAGCCCAGTGCATTGGCGTAGCTGCCCGAGGCGGCGCTGCCCCAGCCCAGTGCGGACGCGTAATCCCCACTGGCTTCGGCACCGTAGCCCAACGCCGTGGTGCGCACGCCGCTGGCGGCGCTGAAGGTACCGACCGCAGTGCTGTAGTCGCTGCCGGCTTCGGCGCTGTAGCCGAAGGCCGAGGACTGCAGCCCCGTTGCCGTGGCGCCGGCACCGGTGGCGGTACTGAAGCTGCCGTCCGCCTGCGCCCCCGCACCGAGTGCGGTGGCACCGACGGCGCTGGCACTGGTGGCCTTGTCCAGCAGCACGTTGCCATTGTCATCTTCGTAATACAGCGCACCACCGATGGCGGTCGCCGAATCGGCCGTGGCCGAGGCGTTGAAGCCCGACGCCGAGGCGTTGCGCCCGGAGGCCAGGGCGCCGCTGCCATAGGCCGAGGCCCCGGTGCCGAACGCATTGGCCGCTTCGCCCGCCGCGGTGGCATACGCCCCGTCGACATAGCTGCCGACGTCATCGCCATTGCCGCTGCCCGACGCCTGGAAGTACCGGCTGGTGGTTTCCGCGACATCGGCGACCGCATTGAGCTGGTCGACGTTCACCGCGTCGGTGCCTTCAGTACCGGCAGCGACGTTGGTGATCTGCCGCTGCGCGGTGGCCGTACCGACCGAGACCGAGTTGTCGCGATCCGCGGTGGAACCGGCGCCGAGCGCGACGCTGTTCACGCCCTCCGCGCTGGCACTGGCGCCCAGTGCGGTGGCATTGCCCGCATCGGCCCACGAGTTCCACCCGATCGCGGTGGCGTAATCATCGGTTGCCCACGCACCTGCACCGAAGGCGGACGCACCGGTGCCGGAGGCGCGCGACGGCAGCAGACCATAGAAGGTCGTGCCACCGATTGCCACGCTCTCATCGCCGGTGGCTTCAGACGATTCACCCACCGCCACCGCACCCGCGCCGGAGGCGGTCGAGGCGGCACCCACCGCCACGGCATAGGCGTTGGAGGCAACCGCCCCGTAGCCCAGCGCGGAAGAGAGCTGCCCGGTCGCTTCGCTGTAGCTGCCGAAGGCCGATGCACCGGCTTCGGAGGCATTCGCGCGGAAGCCGTTGGCGGTGGCCTGCTGGCCCGCCGCCGTGGACTGGCTGCCGGTCGCCGTGGCGTAAGCACCGCCGGCCTGCGCACCGGCGCCCGTGGCACTGGCACCGATCTCGCTGGCACTGGCGCCGTTGCCGACCGCGACGCTGTCTTCGCCGGTCGCCTGCGCGTCACTGCCCAGGGCCGCGGCGCCTTCGGCGCTTGCCAAGGCGTTGAAGCCGACCGCGGTGGCGTTGTCGGCGACGGCCGTTGCCCCGCTGCCGAGCGCGCTGGCGCCGTTGCCGATGGCGTTGGACGCCTCACCGGCGGCCAGCGCGTTGTCGCCTTCCACGTACGCACCGGCGTCGCTGTCAGCGCTGCCGCTGGCCTGGAAGTACTTGCTGGTGGCTTCAGCCGTTGCTGCCACCTCCTTCAGCTGCGCGACGTTGACCGCATCGGTGTCTTCGGTACCGGCACCGACATTGGTGATCTGCCGATCAATGGCCTCATGCACCACGCCCGCCGCGTCGGTCCAGGCCTGCGCGGCACCTACCGAGACGGCGTTGGCACGATCAGCCAGCGAACCGGCACCGAGCGCGACGCTGTTGTCGGCGTCCTTGGTGGTCCAGGTGTTGCTGCCCACCACGGTGGAATTCACCGCCTGCGCGTAGCTGTTGTAGCCGACGACGGTGGCACCGTCTTCGGTCGCCCAGGCTTCACTGCCGATCGCGGTGGTCTGGATGCCCTGCGTGACACTGCCCGCATCCGCACCGGCCAGCGCGTTGAAGCCGACGGCCACGCCGTCTTCCCCGGTGGCGGCGTTGTTACCCACCGCCACGCCATACAGGCCTGCGTTGGCCTGCACGCCAAAGGCGGCACCGGCGATATCCGCACGCGTGCCCTGGCCTACCGCGGTCGCCACGTCGGCCGCCTGCGTGTTGCTGCCCAGTGCAGTGCCGAAGAAGCCTGCGGTGGCGTTCGCGCCGAACGCACTGGCCTGCCAGCCGTCCGCGGTAGCGAAGTTGCCGATCGCGGTGGATTCTCGCCCCAGCGCCCAGGCGCCGTAACCGACCGCCGTGGCGGCAAGGCCCGCAGCCTCGGAGCCGGCACCGATCGCCACCGCACCGAAGCCCTGCGACAGCGAACCGCCGCCGATGGCGACGCTGGCCGCGCCGGAGGCCGCGCTCAGATCGCCGAGGGCCACCGCGCCTGCGGCGCTGCTGCTCGCATTGCTGCCGATCGCCACCGCGTTGTCCCCGGTGACCGTGGCGTTGAAGCCCAGCGCAGTGGATTCGGTGCCGATCACGGTGCTGCCGCTGCCCAGCGCGGTGGCACCGTTGCCGATCGCGTTGGACGCCTCACCGGCGGCCAGCGCGTTGTCACCCTCCACGTAGGCACCGGCATCGCTGTCGGCACTGCCACTGGCCTGGAAGTACTTGCTGGTGGTGGCGGCCGCATCGGCCACTGCATTCAACTGATTCACGTTGACCGCATCGGTGCCGTCGGTGCCCGCTGCGACGTTGGTGATCTGCCGCTGCGCATCGGCACTGCCGACCGAGACGCTGTCATCGCGGTCGGCGATCGAGTCGGCGCCGAGGGCGACGCTGTTCGCCCCGCTCGAAGTGGCCGCATTGCCGAGCGCGGTGCTGTTGACGCCCGGCGACCATGCACCACCGCCGACGGCCGTGGAGTAGTTGCCGGAGGCTTCGGTGGGCAGCAGGCCGAACAGCGCACCACCGACGGCCACGCTGTTGATGCCGCTGGCCAGGCTGCCCTGGCCGGTCGCGGTGCTGTATGCACCGGAGGCTTCGGCATCGCCACCGAGTGCCACGCTGTTGGAGCCGGTCGCCTGCGCGAAACTGCCCAGTGCGGTCGCGTTGAAGGCCGACGCCACCGCGTAGCCACCGATCGCGGTGGTGTAGTTGGCGGTCGCTTCGGAGGCGAACCCGTAACCGGCCGAGAGCGTCCCGCTGACCACGCTTTCCGCACCGACCGCGGTCGCACCCTCGCCGCTGGCACTGCTGAAGTAACCCAGGGCCACCGATTCTTCACCGGCGGCCTCCGACAGCGCGCCGCCGGCCAGGCTGCCGGCGCCGGAGGCGACACTGGCCGCACCAGTCGCGGTGCTCTGCTCGCCGGAGGCCAGGCTTTCGGCACCGGTCGCCGTCGCGTATTCGGCAGTGGACTGCGCATTGGCGCCGACCGCGATCGCATTGGCACCGCTGGCGACCGCGTTGAAGCCGACGGCACTGGCGTTGTCGGCCAGAGCGAAGGCGCCACTGCCCAACGCCGACGCGCCCGTGCCTGCCGCGAAGCTGCTTGAACCGACCGCGGTGGCGTAATCGCCATCGGTGGCCGCGTTCGCACCGGCGGCCACGCTTTCCTGGCCACCGGCGACGGCAACACCCTCGCCACTGGCCTGGAACTGGTCGGTCGCCGCAGTCAGCTGATCCAGATTGACCGCATCGCTGCCCTCGGTACCGGCGGCCACCTGGGTGATCTGGCGCTGCCGGTCATCGTTGCCGACCGAGACGGTGTAGGCACGGTCGGCGACCGCGCCCGCGCCCAGCGCGACCGCATTGGACGCCGTCGCGCTGCTGCCGGCACCGATGCCGATCGCACTCTCGCCGCCGACGACCACGTTGGTGCCGATGGCGATGCTGTTGATGCTGTTGCCCAATGCCTGGAAACCGACGGCCACGCTGTTGTCGCCGTAGCCGAAAGCACCGCGGCCGAGCGCGGTGGAACTGCTGCCACGCGCCCAGCTGTTGTAGCCGATCGAGGTCGAGCCGGTGCCGCTGGCCCAGGCCGACTGACCGACCGCCGTGGCGTTGGCTTCGGTCGCCCACGCACTGGAACCGAAGGCGGTGGCACCATCCGCGGTGGCCCACGCATACGCGCCGGTCGCGGTGGTTTCCTCGCCGCTGGCGAAGGCGTTGTCGCCCTGCGCCACGCTGTAATCGCCGGTGGCGCGCGCCTTGTAGCCGCTGGCCAGGCTGTTGCTGCCGGTGGCCTGTGCACCGCTGCCGAACGCATTGCTGGTGGTGCCCGTCGCCTGCGCACCGGCACCGACCGCCACGCTGTCCGGCGCGGCAGTGGCACCGATCAGGATCGCATTGCCCTGGTCATCGACCAGCGGCTGGTTGTATTCGTCATACGCCTGGCCCAGGCCGCCGATGGCGACACTGCCCGTGCCGGTGGCGCTGCTGTTGCGGCCCAGCGCGACGGTGTCATCGCCGACTGCGGTCGCACCACCACCGACCGCCGTTGCCCCGGCCCCCAGCGCATTGCTGGCTTCACCGGCCGCCAGTGCATCCTCGCCATCGGCAAAGGCGCCGACCGCACCACTGGCAGCGCCGTTGGCCTTGAACTGCGTCGATGTCGCCGAGGCCGAGCTGGCCACTGCATCAAGCTGCGCCTTGTTGACCGCATCGGTCGCTTCGCTGCCCGCGGCGACGTGGGTGATCTGGCGCTCGTTGCCGACATCACCGACCGAGACCGTGTTGTCGCGGGTGGCGGTGGAGTTGGCGCCCAGCGCGACGCTGTTCGCGCCGCGCGCAGTGCTGTAGAAGCCCACCGCCGTGCTCAGTTCACCGCTGGCCCAGGTTTCCGCGCCGAGCGCCGTGGCGCCCTCGCCCGGAGCGTAGGCGAAGTAGCCCACGGCGGTAGCTTCGGTGCCCGAGGCTTCGCTCAGGGTGCCGTTGGCCACCGCGTAATCGCCACTGGCAATCGCGCCCGCACCCACCGCGGTGGCCGCTTCGCCACTGGCCTGGGTCTGCACGAAGAAGCCCAGGCCAGGCAGCAGATCCGCCGGCCCGCCGATGGCGGTGCTGCTGTTGCCGGTCGCCACGCTCTGCGTACCGACGGCGGTGGAATAGTCGCCGGTGGCATTGGCCACCGCACCGAACGCCGAGGCCTGCGCACCGGCCGCATAGGCGCCGACGCCGTACGACGAAGCAGCGAAACCCGAGGCTTCCGCGCTCGCACCGACGGCCGTGCCGCCGACGCCGGCGCTGGTCGCACCGGTATCCACCGGCACGCCGCCGTTGGTGATCAGCGGGTTGCCATCGGCATCCACCGCTGCACCGCCCACTGCCACACTGCCCGGACCATTGGCCTGCGCATTGGTGCCGAACGCCGCGCTGTTCTGGCCGGTGGCACTGGCGTTGTAGCCGACGGCCGTCGCGTTCTGCGCGGTGACCGTGGCCCCGCTGCCGAGCGCGGTCGCGCCGTTGGCCAGCGCGTTGGCGGCTTCACCGATCGCGGTCGCGTTTTCGCCTGCTGCGAGGGCACCGGCATCGCTGTCGCTGCTGCCGGTGGCCTGGAAGCGCTTGTCGGTGTTGGCTGCGACCGCACCGACCTGGTCCAGCTGCGCCTTGTTCACCGCGTCACTGTCTTCGGTGCCATCGGCAAGATTGGTGATCTGGCGACGCAGTCCGTTTTCCGCATTGCCGACCGATACCGTATCGACGCGATCGGCGTACGAACCGGCGCCGAGCGCCACGCTTCCCACCGCCACCGCAGCCGAGTTCGCGCCGAGGGTCGCGCTGAAATCCGCGACCGCGACGCTGAACGCGCCGACCGCGACCGAGGCTTCACCGGCACTGGCCGCACCGCGGCCGAGCGAGGTGCTGCCCGGGCCGATGGCCAAGGCACCCCCACCGATCGCGGTCGCGCCATCGGCACTGGCTTCCGCCAGGCCGCCGATCGCGGTGGCCGCACCGTTTTCACTGGCCGCCACGGCCGATGCACCGAGGGCGACATCGCCCAGACCGAAGGCCGCTGCACTCTGGCCGAGCGCGATGCTGGCATCCCCGAAGGCCATGCTGCCCTGGCCGAACGAACTCGCCCCGAGGCCGATCGCGAGCGCTTCGCTGCCCACTGCCGTGGTGGCATTGCCGACCGCCTGGCTGCTGCGACCCAGCGCGGTTGCGCCGTCGCCATCGGCGTTGGCGCTGGCGCCTGCGGCCAGTGCACCCTCGCCATCGATCTTCGCCGCATCGGCGTCGCTGCCGTCACCGTCGGCCTTGAAATAGCGGGTCGCGCCTTCGGCGGCGACCGCCACCTTGTCCAGCTGTGCCTTGTTCACCGCGTCCGTCGCGGCCGTGCCGGCGGCGACGTTGGTGACCTGGCGTTCCTTGCCGGCATCCCCCACCGAAACGGTGTTGGCCCGGTTGGCCTTCGAGCCGGCGCCGAGCGCCACGCTGTTGGCCGCCGACGCCGTGCTGTTGCTGCCGATGGCGACCGCGTTGGTGCCCGATGCCGTGGCGTTGCCGTCGACCACGCAGCTGTCGACGATGCCGCTGTTGAGCACCAGGCAGTTCGCATTGCCCCCCACTTCCACCGATTGCGCGTGCGCCGTCTGCACGGCGCCTGCCGTGCCCCATCCAAGCGTCAACGCGATGGCGGCCGAGAGCAGTGCGGTGTTGCGTCCGCCAGAGGTTCGGCGCTGATCGATGACGACACCCGAGGACTGGCTGCTGGCCAATTCCGAGGCGACGACCATCTGCCCCAGTGCTTTGTTCCAGACCTTGCGATAAATCCGATTCATCGATGCGGCTCCTGATTAGGCTGGTTTTAGGCAAAGCGACGCCAACGCCGGACCGCGTGGTCCAACGTCCCCTGGGGGCGTTTTTTCGCTTGATTTACTGCGTTGTGCGCAATGGCTGGCAGATACCTACAGCGTGCACGCCATCCATGCGCTTACTGCGGAACTGAACGCTGTCGAAATGAGCATGCAGTGTTAACGTACAGTTTGAACAACGTCAAGACTTTGACATTGAAATTCATATGACCGCGAATTGCGTCACAGAAACGACGTGTTATCGCGTGATTTTGTTAGATGTATGTGAGCAATCGCCATAACGCGTTTTCACGCTGTAACGCCATGTAACTCATTGCTGTCGATCAGTTTGTGGGCCATGCAAAAGAAAACCGCCGGACAGGCCGGCGGTTTCTTCACGCGACTTTCACCGCATCGAATGCGATGCGGTGCGCAGTATCAGCCGCACCATACTCTTGCGTTGCGGAACATCCGCAGCCACGGCGAATCGCCGTTCCAGTGGTCTGGATGCCAGCTGTGGTTGATCGCACGCGGGGTGCGTTCCGGATGCGGCATCATGATCGTGGTGCGGCCGTCGGTGGTGGTCAGGCCGGTGATGCCGTCGGGCGAGCCGTTCGGATTCAGCGGGTACTGGGTGGCCATGTTGCCATCGCCATCGATGTAACGCAGCGATACGCGCGCTGCGGCCTGATCGACCGCATTGGCGAAGACGGCCTGGCCCTCGCCATGCGCCACCGCGACCGGCAGGCGCGAGCCGGCCATGCCGCGCAGCAGGATCGACGGCGATTCCACCACTTCCAGCAACGCGGTGCGCGCTTCGAACTGCTCGCTGCGGTTGCGGCGGAACTGCGGCCAGTGTTCGGCACCGGGGATGATGTCCTTGAGCTGGCTCATCATCTGGCAGCCGTTGCACACGCCCAAGGCGAAGCTGTCCTCGCGGGCGAAGAACGCCGCGAAGGCATCGCGCAGCGCGCTGCGCTCCAGCACCGAGGTGGCCCAGCCGCGGCCGGCACCGAGCACATCGCCGTAGCTGAAGCCGCCACAGGCCACCAGGCCGGTGAAATCGGACAGCGCGACGCGGCCTTCGATCAGGTCGCTCATATGCACATCGAACGAACTGAAGCCGGCACGTTCGAAGACGTTCGCCATTTCGATCTGGCCATTGACGCCCTGCTCGCGCAGCACCGCCACGCGCGGACGCGCGCCGGTGTTGATGAAGGGCATCGCCACGTCTTCGTTGATGTCGAAGGTCAGCTTGGGCTTCAGGCCCGACGCGTTGAAGTTGCGCGCGATCGCACGCTCCTGATCGGCGTTGTCCGGGTTGTCGCGCAGCTTCTGCATCGCGTGGGTGACCGACCACCAGGCATCGAACAGCGCTTCCCAGCGCCACTCGACCAGGCTGTCGGCCTGCAGCGAGACGCGCACCACCGGGGCGGTGGTCGGGCGCGCGATGCGCTGCGCGCATTCGGTCAGGGCATGACGCTCGACCAGATCGGCGAACGCCGCGCGGTCTTCCTTGGCGATCTGCACCACCGCACCCAGTTCTTCATTGAACAGGCTGCGGAACGGATCATCGCCCCAGGCATCGAGGGTGATGTCCAGGCCGAGACGCGAAGCGAAGGCCATCTCGCACAGTGCGGCGAACGCGCCGCCGTCGCTGCGGTCATGGTAGGCCAGCAGCAGGCCGGCCTGGCGCGCGTCGCGGATCAGTTCGAAGAAGGCGCGCAGGCGCTGCGCATCGTCCAGGTCCGGCACGGCACCGGCGAAGGCCGGCAGTGCGGAATGGTCGGCGTGCACCTGGGCCAGGATCGAGCCGCCCAGGCGCTGTTTGCCAGCCCCCAGGCCGATCAGCCACAGCTCGCTGTCGGCATCGCGGTCGAGCAGCGGGGTCAGCTGGCCGGTCGCATCGGCGACGGGCGCGAAGGCCGAGATCACCAGCGAGACCGGCGAGACCGACTTGTGCGCCTGGCCGTCGGCCTGCCACTGCGCCTGCATGGACAGCGAGTCCTTGCCGACCGGAATGCTCAGGTCCAGCTGCGGGCACAGTTCCATGCCGACCGCACGCACCGCGTCATACAGCAGCGCGTCTTCGCCGTGGTGGCCGGCTGCGGCCATCCAGTTGGCCGACAGCTTCACCGTTTCCAGCGCATCGACCGGCGCCGCGCACAGGTTGGTGATCGCTTCACCGACCGCCATGCGCGCCGAGGCGGCCGCATCCAGCAGGGCCAGCGGGGTGCGCTCGCCGATCGCCATCGCTTCACCGGCAACGGTATCGAAACCAGCCAGGGTGATGGCGACGTTGGCCAGCGGCAGCTGCCACGGGCCGATCATCTGCTCACGTGCGGTCAGGCCGCCGACGCTGCGGTCACCGATGGTGACCAGGAAGTTCTTCGAGGCCACCGAGGGATGCGCCAGCACGCGAAGACCCGCTTCGTGCAGGTCCAGCCCGGCGGTCTTCAGCGCCGGCCAGCGCGGTGCCGCCGGGTGCACGGTGTCGCGGTGCATCTTCGGCGCCTTGCCGAACAGCACGTCCATCGGCAGATCGATCGGGGCATCGGCCGGGGTGTTGCCCACGGTCGCGCCATAGGCCACGACCAGACGCTCTTCGGCGGTGGCGACACCGACCGCGGCGAACGGGCACCGCTCGCGCGCGCACAGCGCGGCGAACTCGGCCAGGCGTGCCTGCGGCACCCCGAGCACGTAACGTTCCTGCGATTCGTTGCACCACAGCTGCATCGGCGACAGCGACGGGTCATCGGCGGGCACCTTGCCCAGATCGATCACGCCCCCCACGCCGGAGTCGTGCAGCAACTCGGGAATCGCGTTGGACAGGCCACCGGCGCCGACGTCATGGAACCAGCGGATCGGGTTGTCCAGGCCGAGCGCGACGCAGCGGTCGATCACTTCCTGGCAGCGACGCTCCATTTCCGGGTTGTCGCGCTGGACGCTGGCGAAATCGAGGTCTTCGGCGCTTTCACCGGAGGCCACCGAGCTGGCGGCGCCGCCGCCGAGACCGATCAGCATCGCCGGACCGCCGAGCACGATCACCGCATCGCCGGGCTGCAGGCGCAGCTTCTCGACCTGGTTCTGGTCGATCGCGCCCAGGCCACCGGCCAGCATGATCGGCTTGTCGTAGGCGCGGGTCAGGCCCTCGCCTTCGGGCAGTTCGAAGCTGCGGAAGTAACCGAGCAGGTTCGGGCGGCCGAACTCGTTGTTGAAGGCAGCGCCGCCGAGCGGGCCGTCCAGCATGATGTCCAGCGCCGGTGCCATGCGCGGGTTGAGCGCGCGCGGCGCTTCCCACGGCTGCGGCAGGGTCGGGATGCGCAGGTGCGAGACCGAGAAACCGGTCAGGCCGGCCTTGGGCTTGCCGCCGCGGCCGGTCGCGCCTTCGTCGCGGATCTCACCGCCCGCGCCCGTGGCCGCGCCCGGGAACGGGGCGATCGCGGTCGGGTGGTTATGCGTTTCCACCTTGATGCAGAACGCCGAATCCACCACGGCCTCGCTGCGGTACTGGCCGGTGGCCGGGTCCGGACGATAGCGGGCGGCCGGGAAGCCGGCGACCACCGCGGCGTTGTCGCTGTAGGCGCTCAACGTGTGCTGCGGGGTCTGCTGGTGGGTGTTCTTGATCATCCGGAACAGCGAGTGCGACTGGTCGGCGCCGTCGATGGTCCAGCTGGCATTGAAGATCTTGTGGCGGCAGTGCTCGGAGTTGGCCTGCGCGAACATCATCAGTTCCACGTCCGACGGCTTGCGGCCCAGATCGCCGAAGCGCTGGCGCAGGTAGTCGATCTCGTCCTGGGCCATGGCCAGGCCGAGGCGGCTGTTGGCGGCTTCCAGGTCATCCAGTGCGATCCGCTCCAGCTCGCCGCGCGCCGGGACGCTGAACAGCGCCTGGGCCTGCGCGGTCTCGGCCAGCACGGACTGGGTCATCGGGTCGTGCAGCGCCCGGATCACCGCTTCCTGCGCGGCCGCATCGGTCGGCCAGCCGGCCAGGTCGATGCGCAGGCCACGTTCGACCCGGCGGATCGGCTGCCCGGCACCGCGGACCAGCTCGGTCGCCTTGCTCGACCACGGCGACAACGTGCCCAACCGCGGCACCACGAAGCGCGACACCGCCCCGTCCTCACGCCCGGCCAGCGCCGGCTGGGCTTCCAGGATCCGGCTCAGGATCGCCGGGTCCGGGGCCGCATCGCCCTCGGTCTGGATGAAGTAGACATGCCAGGCACCGGTGATGCGCAGATCGGCGGCCAGGGACTGCAGGCGGGATTCAAGACGTTCGCGGCGGAACGGCGAAAGGGCGGATGCGCCCTCGAGGACCATCATGTCCGGGGAACCGTGGTTGGGAACGGGGCCCACTATTGTACCCAAGTCGGCCGCCGCGGCCCGGCCTTGGGGATCGGCCGGCCAGGGCCGGGGACAACCGCGTTCACACCAGAACCATGCGCTGGTTCACGGATTGCACCCGGATTACATGACAACGTTATCACCACCTGGCCTGCGGCCAGGTGCCGTCCGTCCCCCATGTCGTTGCCGGCCTCTCTCACCGGCGTCCGGAACTGCTGCACGCATGCCGCCATCCCGGCGGCATGCGCCCACCTGATCGGAGACCGACCATGCCAGACCCGATTGCGCGCCGTGCAGTGACATCGTTTTCCTCCCCCGCCGCCCTCCTCCGCCGCCCCCGCTGGCTGCTCGCCCTGGCCTTGGCCGCGGCCGCGGGCACGCCCACGCTGGTCCAGGCGGCGAACTGTACCGGGGCCCCCGAATGGAACGGCGCAGCCATCTATCTGGCCGGCCAGACCCTGCAGAAGGGGGGCGTGCTGTACCGCGCCAACCAGGACATCTGGAACGCCCCGCCCGACCACCCGGCCGGCGCGCCCTACTACACCAACCTCGGCGCCTGCGATGGCAGCGCCAGCAACCAGCCGCCCAGCGTCGCGCTGACCTCGCCCGCCGCCGGGGCCAGCTTCAGTGCCGGCAGCAGCATCACGGTCAGCGCCAATGCCAGCGATACCGACGGCAGTATCAGCAAGGTCGAGTTCTTCCGCGGCGGCACCTCGCTGGGCATCGACACCAGTGCGCCCTACAGCGTGGTCTGGACCAACGCCGCGGCCGGCAGCCACACCTTCAAGGCGGTGGCGACCGACAACAACAACGCGGTGACGTCCTCGGCCACGGTCAACGTGACCGTCACCGCCGCCAGCAACGACACCACGCCGCCCAGCGTCCCGGGCGGGCTGGCCTCGCCCGCGAAGACCGCCACCACGGTGAACCTGGCCTGGAATGCGGCCACCGACAACAGCGGCGGCAGCGGCGTGGCCGGCTACGACGTGTACCGCAACGGCAGCCTGGTCGGCTCCCCCGGCGCGACCCAGTACACCGATGGCGGACTCAGCGCGAGCACGGCCTACACCTACACCGTGCGGGCACGCGACAACGCGGGCAACGCCTCGGCGCAGAGTGGTTCGATCAGCGTGACCACGGCCGCCGGCGGTGGCGGTGGCGGCACCAAGCGGGTGATCGGCTACTTCACCCAGTGGGGCATCTATGGCCGCAACTACCAGGTGAAGAACATCGACACCAGTGGTTCGGCGGCGAAACTGACCCACATCAACTACGCCTTCGGCAACGTGCGCAACAACCGCTGCGAAGTGGGCGTGACCCAGGCCTCCGACCCGAACACCGGCGTGGGCGGCGATGCGTATGCCGACTACGGCAAGTCGTTCGCCGCCGGCGCCAGCGTGAGCGGCATCGGCGATACCTGGGACCAGCCGCTGCGCGGCAACTGGAACCAGCTCAAGCAGCTCAAGGCCAAGCACCCGAACATCAAGGTGCTGATCTCGCTCGGCGGCTGGACCTGGTCGCGCGGGTTCTCCAGCGCGGCGCAGCCGGCCAACCGGCAGGCGTTCGTGGCCTCGTGCATCGATGCCTACATCAAGGGCAACCTGCCGGTCGCCGATGGTGCGGGCGGCGCGGGTGCGGCGCTCGGCGTGTTCGACGGCATCGACATCGACTGGGAGTACCCGGTGGCCTGCGGGCTGAGCTGCGGCACGCCGGCCGACAATGCCAACTTCACCGCGCTGCTGGCCGAATTCCGCCGCCAGCTCGATGCGGTGCGGCCGGGCCTGCTGCTGACGGTGGCGGTGGGCGCAGGCGTGGACAAGATTCGCGTGACCGACCCGGCCAGCTATCACCCGTACCTGGATTTCATCAACGTGATGACCTACGACTTCCACGGCGCGTGGGATCCGCAGACCAATCACCACTCGGCCCTGTTCGATTCACCGGCCGATCCGTCCATCAACGACCAGAAGTTCTACAACAGCAATGATGCGATGGAGGCCTTCCTCAGCCGCGGGGTGCCGGCCAGCAAGTTGAACCTGGGCATCGGCTACTACGGCCGTGGCTGGACCGGTGTGGCCGCCGGCAACAACGGGCTCTACAAGAGCGCCAGCGGCGCGGCACCGGGCACGTACGAGGCCGGCATCGAAGACTGGAAAGTGCTCAAGACCCTCAACTGGCCGGTGTACACCGACAGCGTCGCCAAGGCAACATGGATCTCCAACGGCACCACGTTCTGGAGCGTGGACACGCCGGCCATGGTCACCGAGAAGATGGGCTACGTGAAAACGCAGGGCCTGGGCGGTGCGTTCTTCTGGGAGTTCAGCGGCGATGATGCGCAGGGCACGCTGACCAAGGCGATCAGTGATGGACTGAAGTGACACCGCAGCGCGGGACGCTGCCCGGCTGATCGAGCAGGGCGCAGCCCAGCTGATCGAGCGAAGCACCACCCCGCTCAGTGAAGAACACGCCCCGGCCTGGCCGGGGCGTGTTGTTTTCAGCGGCTTCCGCCTGCCGAGACGCGCTCCAGCGCCGCCTTGAGCTGGGCCGGCGGCAGGTAGCCACCGAGCTGGGTGCCGTCGGCGGCGAAGATCGCCGGGGTACCGTTGACGCCCATCTGCTGGCCGAGCTTGTACTGCATCGCCACCGGGTTGGTGCAGTTCTTCGGGGTGACGGCCTTGCCGGTCTTGGCCGCGGTCAGGGCCTGCTTGCGGTCGGCCGCGCACCAGACCGAGATCATGTCGGTGTAGTCCTGGCTGCCCAGGCCCATGCGCGGGAACGCCAGGTATTCCACGGTGATGCCGTTGCGGTTGAGCTCGGCGATGTCCTGGTGCAGCTTGCGGCAGTACCCGCACTCGATGTCGGTGAAGACGCTGACGGTGTACTTGGCGTTCGGCGCGGCGAACACGATGCGCTCGTTGGTGGGAACGCCATCGAGCAGCTTGCGCCGGTAGCTGAGCAGGCCCTGGCTGCTGACCGGCCCCTTGTTCTGGATGTCGTACGGCTGGGACTGCATCAGGTAGCGGCCGTCATCGGAGACGTACAGCACCTGGCCGCCGACCAGCACTTCACGGAACCCGGCAAACGGCGCCGCACCGATGAAATCGGGCTTGAAGGTCGGGTCCAGCTGCTGCAGCGCGGTGCGCACGCGCTGGTCGGCATCGCCGGCAGCGGCCGGAGCAGCGGCCGTGGTCTTGGCCGCCGGAGCGGACGGTTGCTGCGCGCAGGCAGTCAGGCTGAGCGCGCCGAAGAGCGCCGCAATGGCAACACGGAGCATCGAGCATTCCGGTGTAAGGAGTCAGACTGGATTCTCGCACAGCTGCCTGCCCCCGCAGCTGGACCGCAGTGGAACGGCGGCGCGCGCCCCTGTCCGGCGCGGCATCAGCCGCGCGGGTGGTGCTTGGCGTGCAGTTTCTGCAGGTGTTCGCGCGCGACCAGCGTGTAGATCTGGGTGGTGGACAGGGAGCTGTGGCCCAGCAGCATCTGCAGGGCCCGCAGATCGGCGCCCCGGTTGAGCAGGTGCGTGGCGAAGCTGTGGCGCAGGCCGTGCGGGCTGATCCGGGCCGGGTCGATCCCGGCCAGTACCGCATACTTCTTCACCAGGCCCCAGAACTGCTGGCGGCTGACCGGATGCAGGGAGGGCTCCAGGAACATCGGCACGGCGCCGTCCTGCGGAGTGGGCACGTTGCGTTTGCCGGTGAGCCGGGGGCGCGATTCGGCCAGGTAGCGCTCGAGCCAGTGCTGGGATTCTTCGCCGAGCGGGACCAGGCGTTCCTTGCTGCCCTTGCCGGTGACGCGCAGCACACCCTGGCGCAGGTTGACCGCATTGGCCGGCAGGTTGACCAGCTCACTGACGCGCAGGCCGGCGGCATACATGAGCTCGAGCATGGCGCGGTCGCGCAGGCCGAGCGGCGTGTCGATGTCGGGGCTGGCCAACAGCGCGTCGATCTGGCTTTCGGCGAGCGCCTTGGGCAGCAGGCGGGGCAGCTTGGGCGGATCGAGCAGCGCGCTGGGGTCGTCGCTGCGTTCGCCGCGGCGGACGGCATCGGCGAAGAAGGCGCGCAGGGCGGAGAGCAGGCGGGCATTGCTGCGCGGCGACCAGCCATGACGGGAGCGCCAGGCGAGGTAGTCGAACAGCCCGGCGCGGTCGAGGCCGGCCAGTCCCCCTGCGGCGCCATCACGCCAGCGCGCGAGGCCTTCGAGATCGCGCCGATAGCTGTCCAGGCTGGCACGCGCAAGGCCGTGTTCGGCCCAGGCGGTGTCGAGGAAGCGCTGGATGCGGACGTTGTCGTCGTCGCGCAGCTCGGGCAGGTGCTGCACGAGCTGGCGGCGCAGTGCGGGGGTGGTGGCGTCGGACATGCGGACAGCATACGGAGGCGAATGATCGGGGGCCATCGAACGTGGGCGGCGGGCCGGGTATGCTCCGGGACATGACCGATGCCCCGCTGTCGTCCACTGCTGCTGATCGTCCTGCGTCGTTGCTGCTGTGGCGCTTGCTGTCGCTCCTGTACGACCTCTTCCCGGCGCTGGCGCTGTGGATGCTGCTGGGTGCGCTGTTCGTGGCGGTCTACACGTTGAGCGGCCATGCGGAGCGCGAGAACATCGCGCCATTCAGTGCGTGGCAGTGGGCCTTGTGGGCCTGCTGCTGGGGCGTGACCGGGGTGTACGCGACGATGAGTTGGCGTCGCGGTGGGCAGACACTGGGGATGCGGCCGTGGCGATTGCAGGTGGTGTCGCTGGACGGCACGGTGCCGACGCGCAGGCAGTTGTGGCTGCGGTATGCGGTGGGCTCGCTGTCGGTGTTGGCGGCCGGCCTGGGGTTCTGGTGGGCGCTGGTGGATCGACAGCGCCTGACCTGGCATGACCGGGCCAGCAGGACGCGGGTTGTCCGGTTGCCTAAGCGCTGACGCTTTGACGCTTTGACGCTTTGACGCTTTGACGCTTTGACGCTTTGAAGCTTTGAAGCTTTGAAGCTCTGATGCCTTACAGAACAACGCGAATAGCAGCGTTTCCACTTTCCGTGCGTTTGCGGAGAGGCGCAACCCATTTCTGGGCCCGCCGCAAGTACGTCCATGTAGGCTCGTAGTGCGCCATCCATGGCGCACTACGGCCCTGAAATGGGCTGCGCCTCTCCGCATTGATAGATCGCGAAGTGCGGTTGGTGAAAGCGGTTTTTTTTGCGTGGCTGACGTTTTGCACTGAATACCAGCTCTCGCGATCGAGACGCCTTAAGAAGCGCAATCTTCATCGCGAAGTCGAACCTTCGCTCAGTCGCTAAGTCGCTAAGTCGCTAAGTCGCTAAGTCGCTAAGTCGCCAAGATTCAATGCGAACAGCGGCACTTCGCCAACCCATCAGAATGGTAGAGCCGGGCCATGCCCGGCTGCTCTCCCTCCCCCACCAGCACACTGTCGGAGGCGCGGCGGGATTGCCAGGCCGGGACCGTGTGCTGCCATGGATGGCAGCACACGAGCCTTATCTGTTCGGAATCTGGCAGCTTAGGTGCCGAGAGCCGGCGTGGGCCGCCGTACGAGCCTGGATCTGAGCGATCGCCATGTAGCTTGGCGCCCACGCCGGAA